>JARGPE010000041.1 GCA_029212835.1 Alphaproteobacteria bacterium
CAATTCCCCCTCTGCCCCGCCAAAGCATCTGGCAAAAGCCCGCTCAATCTTTGCCTTTTGATCTGGATCGCCAGAACTTGTGATGGGTGTTAAAGCGCTCCAGCCAGCTTGTAGTTGGTCAGACATTTCCTCCTCCTTTCTGAGCAGGACCCGATTGGGCAGAGCCAGACATTGCAGGCATGGATGCCGATATTGCTGCATTTGGATCAACGGTGGATTGTTCTGCCCCGGCCAGCGAGCTTAACGCAGCCAAAGGGTCTGCTGCCCCGGCCTCACCGGTTAGTCCCCCCAACAAACCTCCCAACCCGGCCATTGGATCAATACCAGCCATATCCTGGCCTTTAGGTCCCTGACTTTGTGCCGCCGTTATTTCTTCGGGCGTGCGCAACAAGGTATCTGGAATGCGGAAGGATTTGGCGAACCAGCGTGCCGCCTCTTGCGGTTTGACGATCTGGGCCGCTTCGGGGCCGAACATGCCAATCATCTGAAACCATTGTAGTGCTGATTGTGCCTCTGCCTGACGACGATGCAGAGCGATGGGGGATACGATCTGAAGGTCAACCTCATGACCATCAATCGCAATATCAGGGATCTCCCCCCGGCGACGCAGAATGGAGACGGCCCGACGGACAAGGGGAAACAAGAGTTCCGCCTGCAGGCGTCCATAGGTCGCGCCCAATTGCCGGGCCGTTTCGGCAGACCGTTCCAGAACCTCCGTGGCCGTCATTCTGGGCGTGTTAACCTGACCAAATTTATCAACCAGCAGACTGGAGCGAATGCGGCTGCGCATATCTTGCAACATCAACGTGGAAACATCGAAATTCCCCGGTGCTGACAACGGTGTAAGGCCGCTGGACCCAACCGCCTTAGGGATGATTGTCCCCGGTAGCAATTTGACCGTTGCAGGATTCAAAACGCCATCATCATCCGCCTGCCAAATCCCGGTGACAGCAATGGTGGCATTCTTCAGTACCAATTCGACAACTTTGTTTGCCGTTTTAATATCCGGCAGCGCCTTCATCACCGGGGAGCGTCCATAGATTTCACCGGGCGCCTTCATCCAGCGAAAATTGATAAAGGGAGAGGCCGGAAACGTTCCCTGGGCCAGATCAATAGCGTGATCCGCAGTTTGCGACCCTTCGGTCAAAAGGGCACGATAGGCGTATCCCCGGCTTTGATCAGGAATCACAGCTTCTAAGACGGCATATTTCTTTTCCCCCTGATCGGTCTCACCAACTGCGTGATCGATAACGACTTCCGCCTTTGGAAAACGCGCTTTCAGAGCATCTTCCGTAAATTCACTGAGGCGATAGCTGATATCCAACATGCCGGTCGGCCCTTCATCCAACACAGCCTCCCCCAAAGGGACAGCTGTAAAGTGAAAAGCAGTGCTCTCCCCCAACGCCGCCTCTTCAAACAACAAGCTGGCAGTACCGACAGTGACCAGGTCCAAATAACATTGATGTATTTCGACGGCGAAATTTGATCGGTCAAAATGACGCTGCAAGGTAGCCGATGCTTCCTCCAACGGACCGGCAAGGCGCATTGCCTCTTGAGAAGACACGTCAGAGCCGGGTACCAAGTCAAACCACCGGGTCCATGGCGGTGTTAATTCCGCCATCAGACTGGCGGCCAGTTGATCAACCGCATCCGGTGCAGTGCCATCGAACAATTTGTCCGTTTTTTTCTGACCCGGTACGGCTTCTGATAAAGTGCCATCCCGTTGAGGCATGGCATAGTCATAACATTCCCGCCAGTGACTCTCCCAGGCAGAACGACGGGATTTCGACCGCTCGTACCGCCCGAGAACGGAGTCTGCCGGCATCGTATCAATTGATGTGGCTGTCATCTCTATTCCCCAAAGTAGGTTTTACCGGACTTGGATGTGCCCGATGTGACACCGGGGGTCAGGACCCCACGGAATCCTGTTTCAACGGTCCCACTGCGACCGCGGCGGCGACGATCCAACTCTTCCAAACGACGGTCGCGTTCTTCAATCGTCGGATCTCTCTCAGGCAATGGCTCAGTTGGGACGACAGGTGGTGGCGTCGGTGCACTAGACGAAAATCCCATTTTTAGACTCCTTTTGTTCTTTTCGGTGTTGTGAGAAACCGGATTGTACCCCACCCCCATGATCATGCAGACGGGACGGGGACTGAGATGAGCGCAATCACTCTTGCGAGCGCAAATATGACTTCACCCGTTTATGTTGTCAATATGTTTTCTTTAATGTGGCGAAAGAGCTGATACGGCGTCCATATTCGATAACTCAACACGCCCAATGTACGCTTTGCCGCTTCCGTACAAGTGTAAGGCATAATGCTGATTTCCCTGCTGGGACCTTGAAGTGTATGTGCCAACTGGCACCGATAGCCATTCTGGTGAAGCGTCACCAGATAATCCGCCACTCCCCTGGTATCCAAGACAGAATGAGACAGCCGGTTAGACATCGGATCAACCAAAACCCAATAGGGCGGTGCACTTGAGATCGCAACACAATGTCGAAATCCTGGCCTTAGCCACCGCAACCAGGCAAAACTGGTCCGGTTCGTATAGGCAATGATTACAGACCGTCGCAGCGGTATTTGTCCCGTAGGTTTATTCACTTTTTGTTCCTTTCAAGACAGAAAAAGAAGACATGTTTCCGTCTGCTTGATTCGTTCCAGACACAGGCCGGACATCACACGCAGTCGACCGCGACTGTGCCTTCACAATTCCTTTCTTAGCCAGGGGTTCGGTCAACTTTCCCAATGCGACAGACCAAAGATTTGCATCCTCAACCTCCTCGCTGGTGCGGGGATCTGGGGGGCGTTCCGCTGCCCCATATCGACACAATGCACCAAATTCATATCCACTGAGCACATTCGTCCGACGCAGGCGACAAGCCAAAGAAATCACATCCCTAGGCTCGCAGGGTCTGGGATTGTGAGATTTATTGGCGGTCAGGCTAACACCTCCTGCCCCATGGCGCGTGACAAACGCCGCCCACAACCATGCATCCTGTGCTGTATCGAATGCCACGCCCGTAGAAACAACAGTCGGGCGCGGGATGAATCGCGTTCGCGTCATCCAATCCTCCATTACAATTTTAGAGACTTTGCTACTCCAGACAGGCCATGAAACCGTATAACTAGAATATTTTCACGTCAACCATATTTAAGAGTTTTTTGGTAAAAAATCTCTATTTATATATATTATGTTCTTTTTATAGTATGTATATTAATTATTAACTAGATCATATACAAATTATATATAGTGAAGAAAAATTGGCTTAACCCTTTGTATTTACCAGCCTGTCACTCATCGCACGCCATTCGTTCGAAAAGTGTTTGCGCTGTGCTTGAGAATTACCATGATCTGGTACGTTATACAGATCGAACATAAAAAATTTCTGATTTTTGGTTTCTTAAGGAAGACAGATGAAGCAAGAAGACATTTGGCTGGGTATCGATCACCTGGCCGATCAGGTTGGGGTATCACCCGCCCGTCTTGCGCGTATGGCTGGGTTGGATCAGGCCGTATTCAGCGCAGGGCGCCGCCGCAAGCCTGATGGTGAGCTTCGCTGGCCCTCCATGGAAAGTCTCGCAAAGGTATTACAGGTTTCTAATGTGTCATTAGGAGATTTCGTCAACTACATGCATGGCGATCCCTCCACCCGATCTGGTTTTAAACTGCCCACCCTGTCATTAGACAAAGCAGAGAATGAGCAAAATTATGACGAGGATGGATTCCCATCGGGAACTGTTTGGGATTATGTCGAATTCCCAGATTTGCAGGACCCTCATTGCTTTGGCCTGATCGTTAAGTCCAACCAGTATGAGCCGGTCTACCGAGAGGGAGACTTATTGGTCTGTGCGCCTGGTATCAGCGTTCGGCGGGGCGACCGTGTGGTTTATCGCCTCAGGAACAGCCTTACCGGGCACGGCGGGCTTTTCATCGGAACATTGCTGCGGCAAACTCCCTACACAATTGATATTGGCCCCCTGAACAGGGACAATCCTGAAACCATCCAGGCGCAACATATATCCTGGCTCACCCGCATCGCCTGGGCTCGTCAGTAGCAGAATTTGCCATTAAGGCGCTCTATCTGCACCACAGTAAAGGACCAGAAGAATGACAACCACCACCGCGATAACTTATGTCGATGGCAAATGGGTCGATGCGAATGCTCCTTTGTGGAGCTCGATGTCCCATGGTGTCTGGCTATCTTCAATGATCTTTGACGGAGCCCGTTCTTTTGAAGGTGTAACACCAGATCTGGACCTGCATTGTCAGCGCGCAGTGCGGTCGGCGGGCGCGTTGGGCCTGCATGCCACCCTGGCAGCAGAAGAGATTGAGGAAATTGCTAGAGAGGGCGTTGCACAATTCTCTTCAGATACCGCCCTTTACATCCGCCCGATGTTCTGGGCAGAGGTTGGCTTTGTCGCGCCGGATCCTGATTCGACGATGTTCGCTTTGACGATAAATCCCCTGCCTATGCCAGGTATAAAGGGATTTTCTGCCTGCTTATCATCCCGCCGACGCCCGATGCCCGATTCTGCACCGACCGATGCGAAGGCATCCTGCCTGTATCCCAATGCAGGACGCGCCCTGTTAGAAGCCCGGGGCAAGGGTTTTGACAATTGTGTCATGTTGGACCCTCTGGGTAATGTTGCGGAATTCGCGACTGCAAATCTATTCATGGCTAAAGACGGTGTTGTTAAGACCCCCGCCGTGAATGGCACGTTCCTGAATGGCATCACCCGTCAGCGCGTGATAAAACTGCTGCGCGACCGGGGAGAAACCGTGATGGAAACCCAACTGACGGTACAGGACCTGCTTGAGGCCGATGAAATCTTTAACACAGGAAATTACGGCAAAGTGATGCCTGTCATAAAATATGAAAATCGCGATCTACAACCGGGCCCGAAATTTAAACTGGCCCATGACCTGTATTGGGAATTTTCCCACAAGAAAAACTAGACGACCGCCTAGTCCAGCGCCCAGTCCAAGGTTTCACCTGCGTGATATGGCATAACGACATGCTTACCAGCGGTCACCGTTTCGGGTACCGTCCAGCCGGTCTTGCGCAGGGTAACTGTCGTCTCATTAACCGGCAGTCCATAGAACCGAGGACCATTCAGGCTGGCGAAGGCTTCCAGTTTGTCCAGCGCACCATCCGCCTCAAAAATACCGGCATAAACCGACAACGCGCCCGGTGCGTTGTAAATTCCGGCACAGCCACACGCAGCCTCTTTTGCATGCACGGCATGGGGGGCTGAATCTGTTCCCAGAAAGAACCTTGGACTGCCGCTGACGGCTGCCGCGCGCACTGCCAGGCGATGTTCTTCCCGCTTGGCGATCGGCAGACAATACAGATGAGGTCGAATGCCGCCCCTGAATAAATCAGTGCGATTGATTTCCAGATGATGGGGCGTAATGGTCGCCGCCAGATGATCACCGGCCGACGCAACATAGTCGGCTGCCTGTCGGGTGGTAATGTGTTCCAACACGATTTTCAGATCCGGCAGCCGATCCATGAGAGGTTTCAGCACCGTCTCAATAAACACTTCTTCCCGGTCAAAGATATCAATTGCGGGGTCGGTTACCTCACCATGCACCAATAGCGGCATACCGATTTCCGCCATCCGTTTTAGCGTCGCATCAACCCTGCGAATGTCGCGCACCCCGGCGTCAGAATTTGTCGTTGCGCCTGCGGGATACAGCTTCACTGCCGTCAAATCCCCCGCTTCATACCCCGCTGCCAGGTCATCCGGGTCCAGCGTTTCCGTCAAATAGGCGGTCATCAATGGCTGAAAGTCAGATCCCGCAGGACAGACATCCAATATGCGCTGACGATAAGCCCTAGCCGCCGCTGCCGTCGTGACGGGCGGGACCAGATTGGGCATGACTATGGCCCGGCGAAACACTGACGCCGTAGTCGGCACCACGGCTTTCAGCATGTCCCCATCGCGAAAATGAATATGCCAATCATCCGGACGGACCAGGCTAATCGTATCTTGTGTCATGCCGCCTCCAGCGCTTCTAAGATTGTTGCCGCATGGGTATCCACCCGCTGCAGCCAGGCCTTATGCCACAGGGCATAGAACAGCAAAACCCAGGCCGCCTGCCCTTCTCGTTTGCGGTCTGCTGTCTTGAACAGGGCGACCACACGGTCCGGATGGGCAATTTCCTGGATACAGTCCTGACGCGCCACCGCCGCGCCCAATCGGGCACCATCCGCCTTGATCCAGGTGCCAACCGGCACTGTGAAACCGCGCTTAGGGGCAAAGGCCGCAGCCTCTGGTAAATGTTGATCCAGCCATTGGCGCAAGATCCATTTACCCCGCCCGTCGCGAATTTTCATACTATCCGGCAGACGAAAAGCGGCCTGCGCAACAGCAGGGTCAAGGAAGGGGGTACGCCCCTCCAGCCCATGGGCCATCAGGCAGCGGTCCAATTTCACCAACAGGTCATTGGGCAACCAATCCTGGCAATCTGTTGCCTGAGCCGCTTGCAAGCGATTGAGCCCATCCGCGCCATCGGACGCTTCCCGTCCAGCAATACTGTCACGCCACGTAGAGGAGACATCGCGCAACACGTCCAGGCGATCGAATACCCCCTTACCACGCAGTGACTTTCCACCCAGCCACCAAGGGCGCAGGACCGATCTGTATCGACCATATCCAGCAAAGATTTCATCGCCGCCCTCACCACATAAAACGACCTTCAATTCCTGGGCGGCGCGTTCCGCCAAAGCCCAACTAGGCAGCACGGCATAATCAGCGGTTGGGTCATCAACGGCAGCAGCAATACGCGGCAGCAACTTGTTAAAGTCAGCTTCTCCAAAGGAAACTTCTTCATGCATCGCGCCCAATCGTTTTGCCAACATACGGGCGTGATCTCGCTCATCATGAACAGTTGCCCCCTCAAAACCAGCCGTAAAGGCAACCACGGGAGAGTCATTCAAATCCGCCATGATGCGCAAAATTGCACTGGAATCGACACCACCAGAGAGAAACATGCCATAGGGCACGTCAGAGCGTTGATGCATAGCCACACTGTCTCTCAGCGCACCATCCAATCGTGCCAAGGCGTCTGCTTCGGTAATGGATTCCGGGGCACCCTGCGGAAGGGCGGGCAGTCTTTGGCGTTCCACAATTCGCCCTTGGCGCACAACCAAAGTCTCCCCAGGCAGGACCCGCTTGATACCCTTAAGGGGCAAGTCCCGCCCGCAGGAGAATTGAAGCTGCAAGAATGTATCGCGGGACGGGCGATCCACAACTGGATCAACTATCCCGGCACGAATCAAAGCACCGGGTTCCGACGCAAAGGCAAACATGCTGGGCGTTTCGACGTAATAGAGGGGCTTTATCCCAAAAGGATCGCGACTTAGCACCAGACTGCCACCTGCAGTTGGATCATGAATCGCAATCGAATACATGCCACGCAGCGCCTTGGCATACCGAACGCCATCTCGACGATACAGGAATAAAGCTGCCTCGCAATCAGACGCGGTCCGGAACGGCGTGTCGGGCATCGCTGCCTTCAATTCGATATAATTATATATTTCACCATTGGCGACCAGCGCCGCGCCGCCAGGTTCGTATAGTGGTTGATCCCCGGTTGTCAGATCAATGATCGCCAGTCGTGTTTGTAAAAGCGCCACATCACCCGCAATATGACGACCACTGCCATCCGGTCCACGATGACCCAAAGCCGAGATCAGACGATCCAGCACCGCATCATCCGGTGCAGACCCATCCCGCATCATAAGCCCAGCAATGCCGCACATAAATTTCTATCATGCTCCAAGAATAGCCAGGATGGGTGAAGACTAGGGCTGCTAAGAGGGTTGGCGGATCTTTTCAAAAAACTCCTGATAGGCCGCAACAACCGGACCCTCGGAATATTTCTCGGTGAATACCGCATGGGCTTGCCCCGCAAGGTCCAGACCCAAGGCACGATCCTCCAACACTCGCGTGATCGCTCGGGACAATTCAAGCGCATTATCCACGGGGGCCAACAGACCAGTTTTTCCATCTTCAATCAACTGGCTAGGTCCCTGTGACGCGGCGGCAACCACTGGCACGCCCTGTGCCCAGGCTTCCAGAACGATGTTCCCCAACGGTTCGTGACGGGAGGAACAAAAGAAAATATCTGCCGCCGCCAACAAGGCCGGGGTATCTTCACGCCAGCCTAGAAACCGGACACGGCCACTGATTCCCAATTGCGCAGCCTGTTGCTTCAAGGCCTGTTCTTCCTTGCCGTCGCCTGCAATCCACAGATACGCCTTGGGCAATTGTGCCAGTGTCTCCAGTGCTGTATCGAACCCTTTATTGGGATGCAGGCGCCCCAAACACAACAACAGCGGCACGCCTTCGGGCGTATCAAATTCCGCACGATCCACCGGGGGCATCCGACGATCATCGACAAAATTCGGCAGATACCACGCGCGTTCTGCCGGCCAGCCTTCCCGGATGAGATAATCACGAATGTCGTGGGTATTGGCGACCAAATGGTCACAGCGCTTATAATTCTTCAGCTTATAATAGCCCCCCAATCGACCAACCACGGTCCAATCGCCTTTCGGGGCAATCTTCGCGGCGCGGTTCATCCAAACCAGCACCACATCAGGATTAAAGCTTTTGGCCAAACGCTTAATCGAGCCTTTGGTTATCATGTCGAATTTACCGGAAAACGGCAATTCTGTGACCGGGACACCGGCCTCTATCAGAGCCTTACGCCGACCATCGTGGTGCCGGATAGCCGCTTGTTGTGGTGTACCGGCACGGGACAAGGCGCAAACCAATCGAACAAAAAAGGCCTCAGCCCCGCCGGTTTGCGCACCGGCCATCACTTGTAAGACGGATACTGACACTGGTTACTCTTTACCTCCGCTTATCAGAATCAAGGGGATCGTCATCAATGTGCCATTCCCCTTCCTCTGATATGTTTGTTCTTGAATCCGAAGCACCCTTCAGATTGGGCGTCCGTCGGGATGATGACGCATCCCCGTCGTCGAGATCGCCTTCTTCAGAATCCTCGTCGTCTTCGTCGTCGTCATAATCATCATCGTCGTCATCATACAAATCATTGTCGAAGTGATAGAGATCTGGATCATCCTTCGCGCTCTCAAAAATCGAGCCCAAGGCAGCACTCTTTGCTGCGACTGGACGACATCCCGCGATGGCAATACCCGATAGGACAAAGGCACCCATGATCCAGGCCTGCCAAAATCCAAGGCCAGAAACCGCTACTGCAAGTCCAGACCCCAGAACCGCCGCAGCCGCTGGCAACCGCCATCCGTCAGACGCGCCCTGAACAACCCTTAAAATCAAAAAACAAAGACTTAAAATGGCCAACATTAGCCCGACAACGCCTGTTCCCAACATCAATTCTAGAAAGGCATTTGTCTGCACCGATGCCGTCGTAAAGGATGTTGATCCATCCGCCGCAACGATCCCTGCTCCCCATCCTAGTAAGGGCGACTCTGACCAGGATGTCAGCCCCAAGCGCCAAGCATCAACCTTATTTGTCAAAAAAGGAAATTGCGTACCATTTTCCACTACCCAGGCATTCATGCGATCCCCGTATAGTGTCACAGCGACCGCCGGACCGAAGCTGCAAAACAACAGGCCCAACAGCAAGACAAACCTGGTCAGCACAACGGAGGCAAAGCACATCAAAAAGCAAAACAGGCCCACCATTGAGATAATTTTGGCAACCGGCCCTGCCGCAATCGCAATAACCACCAGGCAGACAAGCAGCCACAGCACGGCCTCTTTCCATCCGTATACACGATACAATAGGGCAGAGACCGGCCACAGACAGATACTGAGCAGAACATAGAGAATGCCAAACTGCCCCCCATCAATGTGAAGCACTGTGCGCAGAGCACCCCCCGATGCGGCCTCAAAGACCAGAATCGCAACAATGGCAAAAACACCATAGAATGTGGGAACAACCGCCGCTGAGTCTGGAGTCAAACGAAAGGCGATCAGTATGGCCGGCAGGCCGAAGACAACGGCAATGCAGATCGCAAGAACAATCGCACCACTAGATTCTGGTCGGCTGGACCAAACCATGCTGGAGGCCACCCACAACGCCAAAGCCAACATAACCCAACCCATAGTCCCAAAAGCCTTGGGCAGAGCTAATAAATCCGCATATCCGCGAACAATCGTTAGTCCAACTGCACAAACCGCCACCAGAGCAACCCCATATCCGGCCCATCCCGGTGCCAAGACCAAGCCGATCCAGGCCGCAACCATCGCCGCAGCGAGGAAGATCCGGCCATCCAAATACTGGTCTGGGGGGCGAAGATTGCTTTGATCTGTCATCAGGACGCGGACACTGGATTATCCGTTTTAAGAAGGCCCCTGGCGGAACCAGACGCGCGGGTTATAGCGAGAGACTACAGTTGCTCGTTTCCTGAGGCAAATTAATCCTGCCTTTTCGGGCTTGAAAATCTCGGATATACGCAGGGGCATGAGCGAAACCAAATCCGCCCCGCGCAAGACATTATCCTGCCTGATCGTTGCCCGGAATGAGGAGGCGATGCTGCCTGATTGCCTGGCATCGTTGCATTTTGCCGACCAGATCGTGGTTGTGCTGGACCGCACGGATGACGGCAGCAAGGCAATTGCACAACAGGCCGGTGCACTGATTATCGAAGGCAGTTGGCCTTCGGAAGGCGCGCGCCGAAATACCGGGATCGATGCCTGTACCTGTGACTGGATTCTGGAAGTGGATGCCGATGAGCGCGCCACAGATGCCGTTGCCCAAGAAGTAACACAGCTGATCCAATCCAGCCCCGATGGCTTATACCTGATCCCAATCCGCAACAAAATCGGTGGGCGTGAAGTGCGCTATGGCTGGGGTGCCTATAATGGTGCGGCCTCTGCCCCCCGACTATTTTCCAAAGGGGCCAAAATTTGGGGACCGGAACGGGTTCACCCCTCGTTGCAGACCGGACCGCGCTTAGGGTCTCTGCAACATGGATTGATCCATCTGGTGGATAAAGATCTGGCGGATATGTTCGACCGGATGAATCGCTACACCACTCTGATGGCCCAGGACGCGGTGGACAAGAACACCGTTCCCTCCCTCAGTTCTGCGCTGCGCCGGGTCCTGACACGCGGCTGGAAATCCTATATCGCCCGCAAAGGATATCGCGAGGGGATTTATGGCGTCGCCCTAGCCTTCTTTGCAGCGGGCTACAGCCTGCAAATCCACTTGAAAGCACGAGAAATTATCGATCGTCAGAACCGGAATTAACCGGTCACTTTAGCGCAGCATCTCACATGCTCGCGCAATGACCTGTTCCGTGGGAAGGCTGCCCATCAGGCTGCCTACCGTGTGCCGATCATAACCTGAATAGCCAATCAATTGCGCCATTGTCTCTGGCGTTCGCAGAAAGGCAGCCTGCTGCCCCCGCGGGGCATAAAGTGCGTCTTCCGATGGACCGAACAAACCCAATGTTGGTGTGCCAACTGCAGCGGACATATGCATCAAACCTGAATCATTGCCGACATACAGTGCCATGCGCGCCATCACTGCCGCAGCCGTCAATAGATCCACAGTTCCAACCAGATCAATACGTCTGTCTTCTGGCACCGCCTGCAGCACGGGCATTGCCTGCGCGCGCTCCCCCGGTCCACCAAAGATTGCGACCTTTGCTTTGGGCAGAGGACCAGAGGGTCCCGTTAACGCCTCTATCACCGATACGAACCGATCCGCTGGCCAGATTTTTCCCTGCCAATTGGCGGTGGGACCGATGGCCAAGACTTTGACGCCCTCAGAGCCAATCAGCGCCGCAGCCTTTTCATCATGGACAGGCGACCACCACAGCTTTGGCAGGGGCGGATTATCTGCCCGCCCCACCATGCTGCCCAAGACATCTACGCGGTGAATGGGGTGAACCGGCTTTGGCACGCGCAATTTTTCTTGTGCCCTCAACGTGCCAAGCAAGGCAGATCGGCGCAAATCCACAGCAACATCCCAATATCGCAATCCAACTGCCTGCCATAATCGTAACCAATGAGCATGGAAACGGGACTTGTTCAGAACGATGATACGCTCCAATCCCGGTACGGCCTCGAACAAGGGGGCAGATGCAGGCCCCGCTGCAATGGTAACGCGGATACCTGGATCCCGATCAATCAAATGCGACAATAGCCCCGTCGATAAAACGGCATCGCCAATTCGATTGGAGGTGATGAAAAGAAGGCGCATAGGGCTTGGACAAGCCTTTCCAGTGGCAAGGTCAGGTTTCGGGTGGACCTATACCTGCCTCGTCCCCGCTTGCCAACAGAACCAGTCATGCTTACCTGTCTACAATATCCGCCATTCGTGCAGGGAGAGTTATCAATGTTGCGTTTTGCCGAACTGACCGGACGGGGTTTGATCACACTGTCTGGGGACGATCGGGTTAGTTTCCTTCAAGGACTTGTATCCAACGATGTGACCAAGCTGGAGTCCGGGCGCGCCCTATGGTCGGCGCTGCTGACGGCACAAGGTAAATTTCGCCATGATTTCTTTCTCATTCCAGACGGCGATAGAATCCTGATCGACTGTGAGGGCGCTGATCGCCTGATGGATTTGGGGCAGACTCTGCGCCGTTATGTCCTGCGGGCCGATGCACAGCTGGGAATCGACCAGACCGTCGCGTGCTTTGCAATCTGGGGCGATGAATTGAGTGCGCTTCCAGCAGATGGCACTGCGACCTCTGTTGCTGGGGGAATTCTGTTCGCCGATCCCCGCCTGCCCGCCATGGGCTATCGATTGATCGCGCCGCCAGAAACAGCACGCCAATGGCTGACAGATAAAGGCGCGACCGAACAAAGCCGCGCCGATTGGGATGCCCATCGTATCCCCCTAGGCATTCCAGACGGTGCCCGCGATATTCAACCCGATAAGGCGATCCTGCTGGAGCATGGTTTTGATGAATTGCACGGTCTTGATTGGAAAAAAGGCTGTTACATGGGCCAGGAACTGACCGCGCGCACGAAATACCGCGGCTTGACCAAGAAACGCCTGTTGCCCGTCCGCCTGTCCGGGGAGGCCCCAGAAGAAGGCAGCCAGATCACCACAGCGGATGGGAAAGACGCTGGCACTCTGTTCAGCATCCAAGGAAATTGGGGCTTGGCCTTGTTGCGGTTGGATCCGGTCAAGAAAAAGACGGCGCTCACATCGGGTGGCGCCGCCCTTCAACCTGAAATTCCAGCCTGGATAACCCTTCCAGATTAACCGGCCTTCAAAACTTCATCCAATGCTGCGTTCAGTTCTTTCACGGCATCAACCGAATGATCGAACATGGCGCGCTCGTCTTTGTCCATGCTAATTTCAACAACACGTTCCACACCGTTTTGGCCGATCACAACCGGCACACCAACATAGAGGCCGTTCAAACCATAGACGCCGTCACAATAAGCGGCGCAGGGCAGAACCCGCTTCTTGTCCAACAGATAGCTTTCCGCCATTGAGATCGCGGAAGAGGCTGGCGCATAAAAGGCAGAGCCGGTCTTCAGCAGAGCAACGATTTCGCCGCCACCGCCACGGGTCCGCTTGACGATTGCATCGATCTTATCCTGCGTGGACCAACCCATTTTGATCAGGTCAGGCACCGGAATACCCGCGACCGTGGAATACCGGATCAGTGGCACCATCGTGTCGCCATGTCCGCCCAGCACGAAGGCCGTGACATCTTCCACAGACACATCGAATTCTTCCGCCAGGAAACAACGGAAACGTGCGCTGTCCAGCACGCCAGCCATGCCCACAACCTTATTTGCAGGCAGGCCGCTTTCCCGCTGCAGCAGGCCAACCATGACATCCAGCGGGTTGGTGATGCAGATCACAAAAGCGTCGGGGCAATGGGTCTTGATACCCTCGCCTACAGATTTCATGACTTTCGCATTAATACCAATCAGGTCATCGCGGCTCATGCCCGGCTTGCGGGCAATACCGGCCGTGACGATAACAACATCAGAGCCTTTCAGATCGGCATAATCATTGGTGCCTGACAGTTTGGCATCAAAGCCTTCGACCGGGGCTGCTTGCGCAATATCCAGCGCCTTACCCTGTGGCATGCCATCGACAATGTCGAAAACCACGATGTCACCCAATTGCTTGAGGCCGGCCAGCAGCGCCAAAGTTCCACCAATATTTCCCGCGCCAACCAGCGCAATCTTATTCCGTGCCATGATTTTAGAGCCCTTTCGTTGCGACCCATACGCCAGTGCGTTGCTTTTTCACAGTGACCGCATGGTATCATTATTGGACGAAAAAATACTGCCCTGTTCCCTATCCGACGCGGCATGTCCGCGCAAGGGAGAGCACAAGAAAAACCTGATCCAGAAGATCAATACCGCAAAATTGACCCCAGAACCAGAACGCAACACTAATAATAATAGTATTATATTAATATTAAAACTTATAGGTGATTATAAAATGGTAATTTCTTTTAAGATACGACATTGCCGCGAGAAACCCGCATCCATCCTAGAGCAAGATGAATGAGGCGGCCCCAATTGTTGAGAACAGCAGCAGATAAGCTGAGGCTCCTGATACAATATCGTTTGGCTCAGCGATCACTAACTGGACCAAGGCGCGTGGATCGTCTATTCAGGCACCGTCACTGTTTGATATCTGGACCTCTATGCTCCTCCTTCATCGCCTCTATGCTTGGACGCTCTCTCTTGCCGCCAATCGCTATGCGGTCTGGTGGTTAGCCGGGGTATCCTTTGTGGAGAGTTCGGTTTTCCCGATCCCGCCAGATGTACTATTGATTCCAATGATCTTGGCGCGTCCACATCTGGCGTTTCGATTTGCCTTCATATGTACCGCCGCCTCCGTCTTGGGGGGCATGGCCGGGTATGGAATCGGGCATTATCTATTTGAGTCCATCGGGCGCCCTCTGGTTGAACTGTATGGTGCGACGGAGGCCTTACAGGGGATTCAGGGGGACTTTGCCGAAAATGGCTGGTGGATAGTCCTGGGGGGCGGAATGACGCCGTTTCCGTATAAGGTCGTTACTATCGCATCAGGCGCCCTGGGGCTGGACCCGCTGGCCTTTATGGCGTCATCAATCGTAGGGCGGGGCGTTCGGTTTTTCCTGGTCGCGGCCCTTTTGTGGAAATTCGGAGCGCCGATCCGCGACTTTATCGAAAAACAATTGGGCTGGGTTGTCGCAGGAGCATTTGTGCTCTTGATAGGCGGCTTCGTTCTGGTCAAACTAATCCTATGATATCCCTTCTGGCCCGTTTGCTGCCGCCGCAGCGCATTCCGACCGCCATCGCGCTGTGTGCGGCCTTAGTGCTGATCACCGTCAATATCTTTGAATACGGTTTTGGCTATCTTCCCTGCCATTTGTGCCTATATCAACGATTGCCCTGGTGGATTGCCCTGGGCCTGTCGAGTGTTGCCATCATGCTGTTGAAGCGACGCGGGGTTTTGTCTTTATTGATTTCAATTGTGGCGCTGTTTGCAATTTTTATTGGTGCGGGACTGGCCGCCTATCATGCCGGGGTTGAGTATCAATTCTGGGCAGGTCCTTCGGGCTGCACCGGAGCCCAAGAATTGTCATCGGGCTTGGCAGGGGCCATTCAGAACATTCAGACAGGTCCCCCTGCACCATCCTGTGACGCTGCGGCCTGGACACTGTTTGGAATTTCCATGGCGGGATATAATTTCCTATTCTCGCTGTTTGTCGTCACAATTGGCGGTATGGCAATATGGAAAGGATTGGACCGTCGATGAGCCGAAACATCCCCTCAAAAGAGACCGCTCAATCTAAGCCAATGGGTCCCAAATACCTGCCCGGTGACAGTCATAATCGGGGGGATGTGAAGTCTATGTTGCGGGTGAACCTGGCAGGGGAATTCGGTGCCAAGCGCATCTATGAAGGTCAGCTATCGGTTCTGGGCAAGGGACCAAAGGGCGATATTTTACGCCATATGGCTGAACAAGAAGCCCATCACCTGGAAACGTTTGAGACCATGGTGGCGGCACGGCGCGTCCGCCCAACAGTTCTGCGCCCACTATGGCATGTGGCCGGTTATGCGCTTGGCGCTGGCACGGCATTTCTGGGCGAGAAGGCGGCGATGGCCTGCACGGTTGCGGTGGAGGAAGTCATCGACATCCACTATCAAGAGCAATTGTCGACACTGGGGCAAGACGAGCCAGAGTTGAGTGCAAAAATTGAAGAATTCCGCTTAGAGGAATTGGAACATCGGGACATCGGGTTAGAGCACGGTGCCGCCCAAGCCCCAGCATATCCCTTGCTAACCGGCCTTATTCAGCGCGGTTCTCGTCTCGCAATCTGGTTAAGCGAGCGTTTTTAAAAAAACTCTTACATAAATTCTTAAATGAAGTAACTTCCCTTATCAGGGCAGTGTTAACTACGTATCGCGACAATCAGAATGATCGAAAAATCCGTGCCGACCAAACTGAGATTTTCTCTCCAGGTTCATCTCAGCACAATCTTTTTAGTGGTCGTCGTTGCGGTTTGCTTGTCGATCGGGGCTATCTCTTACAAATATGCTGTAAAGCTCAGCGATACCTCCACCAACACTCTGCTCGAGCAAGTAAACCGCGTTTCAAACGCGGAGGCACAGGCCTTATTTTTGCCTGCAGAAGGTGTTGCCAATCTGCTGTCGTCAAATACCAATCTTGGTGATACCGCCCTGACAAAGCGAATGCGTAGCGTACTTGCGCTGCTGCAAGGTTTAAAGAGATCCAGAAATATAACAGCCGTTTTTGTTGGGAATGATCAGGGCGACTTCATGCTCGCCCGCAAATTGCCAACTGATCCAGAACTGGCTGCACGATTCAATGCGCCAGACGGCACGGCCTTTGTTGTGCAGATCCTAGAGCGGAACAAGGAACAGGTCGCACGGGGATACTATCTTTTCTTTCGAGCAAATTTTGAGACGATCTCTTTTCAGCCGAGAGAAGACTATACTACCTATGACCCTCGAGAGCGTCCCTGGTATAGCGCCGCCTTGCAGTCGAATACGGCAATTTCCACCGCCCCTTATGTGTTTTACACAACCCAAGAAATTGGCATGACCATCGCCCAAAAGGGCCCCACCGGTTCGGACGGCGGACAATTTGTAATTGGGGTCGATATCACCCTGAAAACATTGGGTAAGGCGATGGAGGAAAACCGCGTCACTCCCAGCACGAAAAGTATTCTTCTGACCACAGGGGGACTGGTCGTCGCCGATGCCGATCCCACAGCCGTGACCCGGCTGGGGAATGACGGAAAGCTGACACAGAGCCGGCTAAGTGATCTAAATAGTCCAGTTCTCAATCTTGGCTTTGAACGATTTCGAAATGGTGAGGGCAATCGTCACCATCTAACCATCGACAACGCGGTCTGGGATGTCTCTTACTCCGCCGTGCCGATTATCGGGAATCAGAATTTCGTCCTGGCGATGGCGGTGCCACGGGCTGAGATGATGCAAGGTCTGACAGACGTAATACGTACAGGGGTTCTGTGGTCCTTGGGCTTGATGCTGGCATCCATTATCCTGGTTCTGGGCGTCTCTCGCTTGATCACAAATCCATTACGGGCTCTGAAACAACAGGCCGATGCAGTAAGCCGCTTTGATTTCAACTTTCAGGAAACCACACAGACACGCATTTCCGATATCCAGGACCTCTCGGATGCCATCTTTATGATGAAAGAGACCATTCGACGTTTCCTGGATATTTCACAAGCGTTTGCGGCAGAAGAAGATTTCGATGAATTGATGAAGCGGCTGTTGGACGAAATCATTGGCGTCACCAAAACTGAGGCCGGGATTTTGTATCTAACGGATAAGGACGGAACGCGCCTGGTACCACATGCTGGGCGACTGAATGAGAACAGGCCCCTGGATTATCCCCTTTCAGACGTCTTGCTGTCTCGCAAAAAGACCCTTCTGGCACGCAGCATTCTTGACGAAAATGCAGAAGGTGCTCAAGCAACCGCAACTGAGCTGGAGATGCTGGGGCTAGGCGACATCGCAAAGGCTATGGATGATCCACCCAGAAATATGATCGCCGCCCCTCTTTTCAACCGACAGAAAGAACTGGTTGGGGTTCTGTTGCTCCTGGAAACCGATCACATAATGGATCAAACACTGATCCGGTTTACCGAGGCATTGTCAGGCTCGGCCGCGATTTCGCTGGAAGCGCGGCAGTTGATTGTGGCCCAACGGGAATTGTTCGAAAGTTTCATTCAGATGATCGCTAGTGCGATTGATGCCAAGAGCCCCTATACGGGCGGCCATTGTGCCCGTGTACCAGAACTGACCAAAATGTTGGCAACGGCAGCAGATGCCTCAACAACCGGGGCTTTTGCCAACTTCAAACTAACTGATGAAGATTGGGAGGCAATCCACGTCGCAGCCTGGCTGCATGATTGTGGAAAGGTTACAACGCCAGAATTCGTGGTCGACAAGGCCACAAAGCTGGAAACGATATACGACCGCATCCACGAAATCCGCATGCGTGTTGAAGTTATGAAGCGTGAAGCAGAAATCACTTATCTGCGAGACATTATACGAGATGGCGATAGCCAGGACCGCAAAGAAGCACTAGAGATTGAACTAAACCGCTTAGACGACGACTTTGCCTTTTTGGCCAAAAGTAACATAGGCGGCGAATTCATGACCACTGATGAGATAGACCGACTACGGACCATCGGTGCGAAAACATGGACCAGAACGCTGGACGACCGTATTGGCATTTCTCATGAGGAATTAAGCCGTATGGAACGCCGCGCCCCTGTTCCCGTGCCCGCAATAGAGCCTTTACTGGCGGATAGGGTAGAGCATCGCATTGAACGGCCCATCGCTGAGAAATTTGATGCCGACAACGTTTGGGGTTTTAAAATGGATGTGCCCGAGCTTCTCTACAATCGGGGGGAACTTCACAATCTGAGCATCCGCCGGGGTACATTGACCGATGAAGATCGATACAAGATCAATGAGCATATCGTTCAAACGATCAAGATGCTGGACCGCCTGCCCTTTCCCAAACATCTGAGCAAGGTTCCAGAACTGGCGGGCGGTCACCACGAGAAGATGGATGGTACAGGATATCCCAAAAAACTAACAAAGGACGAGATGTCCCCCGTTGCCCGTATGATGGCAATAGCCGATATCTTTGAAGCACTCACAGCCGTTGATCGCCCCTATAAAAAGGGCAAAAAGCTGTCTGAGGCACTTAAGATCATGGGCTTTATGGCCAAGGATTCCCATGTTGATCCGGAATTATTTGATCTGTTCCTGACCCAACGGATCTATGAAGGCTATGCCCAGAAATACCTGACGCCAGAACAAATCGACTCGGTCGATCCAGAAGATTTTCGCATACAAATGACATCTTAATGGCGGGCAAGCCCCCCACAATTCCGCAATCCGCGATCATGAAAAGCCTTCCGCCAACAGCGGAGAGAAAACACGGAATTGAACTAACCAATACATTGGCTGCGATTGCAGTCCATGCACTGGACCGCCAAGACGCCCCCGCTATTCTGTCAAATAATGTAACCATATCCTATCAGACCTTATGGCAGGATCTCTGTTGTACAATTGCGGCATTGGGACCAGTCGTGCCTGACCCTGATTCACTTGCCGCCGTCGAATGGACGTCTCCCTATCACCATGTTTTGTTGTTGTTGGCGCTGGAGCATTTTGGCGTCCCGACGGCCAGCTATCGTGCTCAGGAAATTACCGGGGATTTTCAGCGCCTATTCGAACAGGCCGACTTTATCGCTGCGGCAACCATCTCCCCCCATGCGAAGCCTAAGACGATCCTGTGTGATGCGTTTTGGTGGGAGCAGACATTATCCAACCGCTCTGCAGAAGCCGCATTGAACAGCAGCAAACCAGCGGAAAACCATCGCATCGCCTGTAGTTCCGGTACGACCGGGCTCCCGAAATTTATGATGCGCAGCCGCGCCCAATCTGAATTTCGGTTCGCTCAGAGCCAATCACGGCTGGAGTTAAGACAGGACTCGCGCTTGGTTTTGCCAGCAACTTTTGCATTTCAAGCCAACTACCTTGCTTTTATTTCCTGTCTGAGAGCGGGGGGCTTGAGTATTTTTTCTGGTGATACGCCAGTTTTTGATGTGTTGCGGGATCTGGCTGCGACGCATTTGATCGCGATACCCATGGAATTCCTGGCCTTAAAGCGCATCAATTTCGGTGAAGAACTGCCGCCAGGACTAAAGGCACTCATCATTGGGGGCAGCCTGTCGCCCGCCGACAGAACAACATGGAAAAAGGTCTGCCCAACAGGAAAATTGATCGAGGTTTATGCGACCAATGAAGCCGGCGCCATCGCGGAAATGCAGCCCGACAAGAGCGGAAAAGTGATCCCGGGCATAGAGGTTGAGATCGTGGATGACGATGACCAGCCCCTTCCCTATGGACAAACAGGTCATATCAGAGTGCGGGGACTTCCCTGTGCCTCTGGCTATCTCTTTGAAGACAGATCCTACCCGGAGAGATTCCGGGATGGTTGGTTCTACCCCGGAGATTTGGCCATATTGGACGATGCGACTCATCTACGACTGCTGGGGCGCGATGATGAATTGCTGAATGTACGCGGGTTTAAAATTCCAGCGGTGGCAATCGAAGAAATCGTTAATGGCTTACCAGAAATCCAAGATTGCTGCGCGACGACCGTGCTGGATCCATTAGATGATGGCGCAATCTGGCTTGGCGTTGTGTTCTCAGCCAATGCTGAATTTTCAGATATTCAACACAAACTGAAAAGCCTGCTGCCGGTCAATACCGACATTCACATCTATACAGCGGACGAGATACCGCGTGGTCCGTCCGGTAAGATCCAACGCCACAAGATCATCGCCAGATTGCGTCAACACATTCAGTCAACCGCTCAGCAACAACCGTGATCCTGGCTGGACAGCCGGTATTATTTGGCTTTTTTACTGGTGGCACCCAAGACCGGCTTACCGGCATTTGAATTCGCCGTTGCAAGAACCTTAGGCTGCTCTTTCTTAGGCTTCTTCGCTTCTTTGTTGCCACGTATATTATTGCCCTTACCCATTTGATCATTTCCTCATCGTATGGCGGGGCTTGCACGGAATGTGCTGCCTCCCGCAGATCGTATCGACGCGCGCAAGCCCCGGCCGGATCATATACGTGACCCGCACCGCTCAGGCGCACTGCTCAACGACAAAACAGACATTAAGTGGACCCGTCTGAATCCAGAAATGCCTTAGCGAAATCATAGAAGGAATGCCGCAAACCGGAAAGCCGATTCATACGCGTGTCAGCGGCTCGCCAGAAATTGTGTGATCAAACGACGCCAATCAGGATGAGGGCTGTAATACTTAACCACTATATCGGTTCCCTGACGCCGGAGAACCTTGCCTGTTGCCTCAACCTTCTTCATGCCGTTGCGAACGGGAACCAATAAATCAAAATACAAACCTTGGCCCGCGACAACCCACCCTGGCGCATGACGCACCGAAATACCGGTGGCCGAAATATCGACGACATCCAGTTCACGACCGTCCATCAAGAAACGAATTTTCTTGGAGTTGAACCGCGGGTCCCGTCGAAAATCGGCCCCCAAATCCGCACGTCCTCGATTGCCCCCAATCATAATGCTCCCCCGCCCGAAACCTTCAGCCTTAAAAGTGTGCCCGGAGTAGATTTTTAAGACAAGAGATGAACATGGTTAACGATGCGCAAATATTAGGCATCCTGCCGACTCTGACAAAAGGCGTCCTGTCCCAGCCATCTTGTAACCACCTGATTATCGCCCTAAGTCTCTAGTCAGGAATACTATTTTTCAGCTCACTTTTGACATCGGAAAACGAACTGCCATGCGACGCCTTACAAAATTTTTGTCAATTTTAGTGGTGCTAACGGGGTGCAGCGCACAACAGAATATTCAAGAGAGTTCGGAGGCGGCACCGAATCTCCCCGCCAACCAAAAAACAGCCTATGTCACTGTGCCAGAAAATGGTCGTGACGGGGCCAGTATATACTTTCGATCAGGCTCCTTAACCGCCGAAATGATCGCCGATGCCTTTGCACCCTATTTCATGAATTTGACCCTGGGGGCAAGTTTTGAAACACGGGATGACGCTCTGGCAGCCGCAAAATCACAACATGCGGATTATCTGATCGACTCTAAAATTCTGCGTTGGCGCGATGTTGACACCGCCTGGTCCGGTTCAGTGGATCAGGCGACAATTGCGCTATCAATTATAGAGGTGAAGACAGGCACTGTTATCAAATCTGGCCAGATTGATGCCAAGGGCAGCTTTATGGGAATCGCGGCCGGACATCCTGAAGACTTCATGCCAAAATCGATACAGAAATATGCGGAATCTGTTTTCGGCCAGTAGGGGCCCGCGCCATCGTATCCCCACTGATAAACTCAAGACAAACAGAGTTATCAATCACGCATGAAGACGACATCGATTTGCAGCTGACGCTTCAGCTTCCGTGAAAAATAGGTTTCCCATATCATATATGGCGCAAACCCCCAGCGGTGCAGGTCTTGCAGGAAACCCAGATAAGTCTCCTCTCCCTGATACAGTTCAAATAGCGACAGCTCCATCTGAACCCCCTGGAGCTTCTTCAGAGACTCTGTCGCTCCATTCAGAACCTGCCGTTCAAACCCCTGAGTATCAACTTTCAGAAAGGCCCGCTTGTCTGGCCCAACATACTGATTCCACAGGCTGTCCAGACGCCGAACCGGAGTGCTGACTTTCTCCTGATTGGCGGTCCTGGGCAGCGCCTCCAACAAGGCCGGATTAGCATCCAGGGCAGAACTCATACTGGTCTCTTCCGAGATGTTCAGAAGAATTTCCCCTTCCGTCTCGCCAATGGCGGTGCGTGGGGCAACAATCCACGAAGAGTCCCTTGCCG
>JARGPE010000042.1:0-1620 GCA_029212835.1 Alphaproteobacteria bacterium
ATTGATGGCAGACTGGTGTCTTTGCGGCCGTTGGTCTTGTTCCCGTTAGCGGGGGAGCTGAGCCTTGGTGGCGGGCCAATGGAAGATTGGGGTTCTCTTGCTGGGCATTTGTGGGTTTGGGATGGAGATGCTGTAGAGGTTGCGCGATACCATATAGCTGTCGTCATCGGGGGCTGTGGTCAGCGCACCAATTTCAATCCGACCGGTGGCACAATTGTAAAATCCTTCACCATTGTGGAGGGGCAGAAAAAAACATCCCCCTTTTAAGACAATTGGCGGTCGATTGATGACGGGAAGAATTGGTAGCTGTTCATCTACTTGAATGTCGAATGTCCAATCCTTGCCCATATCTGTCACCATAGGGAATTCATAGGCAGGCTTAAACAAATAGGGTGGGTCAACGTCATCCAGCTCTGTGTTGAGCATCAACAAGTAAGCGCCCGGATGTTGTTCCCGATCCGCGTATTCTGTTCTGATCGCATGAAAATTAGATCCAGAATTGTGCAATCTTCCGATCAACAGATTGCCGCATCCAGCGTCTTGATAATTCTTTAGGGAATGCGTCATAACATCGTTCATCTATGTACCCTTCGCAACTCGTCAGACGAGTCCCCTCTTCGCCGGCAATCGACCGGTTCAAGAATACCAAAAACCATAACTAAAGTACGGTTTAGGGGCTGTCAAAAACGAAACTGAGGCCGCGAACCATTCTTTTCGGGACTCGTATCAAAACAATTGCTGGATTCTGCAAATTGAGGGAAAACTTTATGAAGGGGTTTTATCCCGTGTTCAGACCCGTCTGGGGAGCGCCTGAGCCGCACCCTTTCAGTGGAAAAGGAGATTGAAGCATGCTTAAGGAATTCAAAGAATTTGCGATGCGGGGTAATGTCGTTGATTTGGCCGTTGGGGTGATTCTGGGCGCGGCCTTTGGTAAGATTGTTACCTCCCTGGTAAAAGATATCGTGATGCCACCGATTGGAATGTTGCTGGGTGGCGTTGATTTCAGTGAGTTTTTTATCAACCTGTCCAACCAAAGCTATGACACTTTGGCGGCGGCACAGGAGGCGGGCGCTGCGACGATCAATATCGGCCTGTTCCTGAACAGCGTGTTGGACTTTGTCATTGTAGCCTTTGCCATTTTCATTGTTATCAAGCAGATGAATCGTTTGAAAAAGGCGCCCGCACCGGCGGACCCGACCACGAAGGATTGCCCGCTGTGTCTCTCCAGCGTGCCAATCAAGGCGACGAAATGCGCCCACTGCACGTCTGATATTTAATCTGTCTTATGATGGGGGAGGGGTGTTTTGGCGAATTGCAGAATTCTAATTCTGCTTCGCTGGAATACCCCAACGCTTTGGGACTGCAGTTTTAAATCCTTTTGCGTATGCAAGAACAGCATTCGGTGTAATGCGAGAGCTATAATTTCAGGTATATTTTAGTGCGAGATGCAATCTTTGTCGAATATTTAACAATTTAAGATGGAATATTTTTTATATTTTCTAGGAATTAGTCCTGATTTCAATGTAATTTCTGCATTTAGATGAACTATTTCTTGTATCAAAGTGCTCATTTATACTTATTGTATTTGGTGATTAAATTGGAGCATGGACGAACTCTATT
>JARGPE010000042.1:1630-2550 GCA_029212835.1 Alphaproteobacteria bacterium
CCTCATTCTCAACAATGATTGAAGCAAAGCCTATGAAATTTAGACTGACTATCCCAATTCGGGCACGGATATTATTACTGGCTGCAATTACTCTGATCAGCGTTAGCAGTGCGTTGTATCTTCAATTCCGGGAAATCAATGGTGAAGTCAGTGCGATTGAGAAACGGGTCACCACGTTTGATCTTGTCAGGACAACATCCGCGTTGGTCCATTCTCTGCAGAAGGAACGGGGGTTGAGTGGGCTTTATCTTGCTGATGTGAGCAAACAAGAAGTAGGCCTGCTTCTCCAGGACAAACAAAATCGGACAGATGCCATTCTATCTTCGATCGTATTGCAAGAAACCAATTCTTTGCTGTCAGCTGATTGGCTTTCTAACCTTACCAATCAGCTTGCGGTTATTCGCGATCGGGTGAGCACTCGCTCAATCCCTTGGTCTGATGTGAGAGATTTCTATACCGATGCTATCAATTTTGCTTTGGATGGAATCAGCATTGATATTGAGGAAGGCTCGCAAGATACCAAAAGCCGGTTGTTCTCGGCCCTGACATCGCTTTCCTATGCACGCGAGAACCTGGGACTAGTTAGGGCAGGGGTTGCCCGTGTCTATGATTATAAGAGGCTGGATGCGGAAGATCGGCGCGACATAATCAAATATTTCGGTGCGTTTCATGCCTATCACCGCGCCTTTGTTCGGGATCTGATGATTCAAGACAGAGCCTCCATGTTATCGCGGGTATTTTCTCCAGAGTTTACGGCTGTTCTTTCGCAAATCAATGCGCTCATAGTCTCTAACGACAATGAAATTCAGGGCTATTCGGTACAGAAATGGTGGGATGACACCACCAATGTAATCGACAGTATGAAGCTGCTGGAAGATAGACTTTATTTAGAGATTTCTGAAGCTTTGGTCCAAAAACAG
>JARGPE010000042.1:2560-5823 GCA_029212835.1 Alphaproteobacteria bacterium
CATGAACCTCCAGATATATATTGTTGTTGCCTTAGGCTTAGCGGTGTTGGTGGTTTTGTTGACCATATTCGCCATCGTGCGCGTGTTGGCGGCGATGAAAGTTCTTTTGGATGCTTTGGATGGTGTCGTAGAAAATCAGGATTATAAAACCCGCCTGCCGACTGGTTATAAATCTGATGAATTTGGTCAGATCAATCTGTCGATCAATGATCTTCTGGCCCATACAGAGAAACTGATCGAAGAGAAGGATTATTTAGCGAATACGGATTTGTTGACGGGGGCGACCAGCCGCAGGTGTTTTCTGGACAATGCAGAAAAATCCCTTGATCAGGCCAAGCGTTATGGGGATTCCCTGGGCCTGGCAGTCGTCGATATAGATTTTTTTAAATCAGTGAATGACACCCATGGTCATGACGTCGGTGACAGTGTTTTGAAAAAGTTTTCTGCCATGCTTAAAAGCGAAATTCGTTTGTCTGATGTTTTAGGCCGATGGGGTGGAGAGGAATTTGTGATCCTGGCACCGCATGCCAGCGCGGAGTCGTTGGTGCAATTGGCAGAGAAACTGCGCGGCCATATCGAAAACACTAAATTTCCTGTCGTTGGGTCAGTTACCTGCAGCATTGGGCTGAGCGTCAGTACGCCAAATGACACGTTTGAATCCTTGTTTCAACGGGCAGATGAGGCGTTGTATACTGCCAAACATAATGGTCGAAACCGCGTTGAAATTCTGGAAATGGCCTAGTCTTGCTGATTACAGGCGTTTGGTGCAGGCTTCAGGTCTGGTTGCTGTTTTAGGCATCGGCTTTGTTTAGGGACCAGTCATACTGATCATCTGTGATTGTATCGAACGCTTGTAAGCGTTGTCTGAGGGCCGGATCGGCATATCGCTTCAGGTGGTCCAGCAAGGATGCGTCGGTTCCCCCAAAATCCTCATAATACCAATCATACAGGCTGGACACGATCAGGCGGCCATTGTCAATCTGGATGGCTCTTTGTGAGTTTATGAAGACTTCTGCCGCTCCGTTTAGTTGTTCTTGTAGTGATTCCGCTATAAAGGCCCTCGGCTGTAGATCGGGACATCCAATGGAGGCGCAATTTACCGCATAGTGGATGCGCGAGTCCTGCCAGATGGGACGCAGGATTCGGTGTTCAATATCGTTCAGGGACAGGGGCTGACCCTCTACAGTCACCAGTTTCGCCCCCCAGGGCCCTTCGGCAAAGAGACCCGGCGATATATTGATATCCCGGATTGAAGTAATCGGCAGATGATCCAGAACGGTTCGCATAGTCTGGGCGTTATACAGATTTACCCAATAGGCGAATTGCTGATTTCGGTTCAGGCCACTGACAGGTACCGCCTGCAGCATGGATAGATAGTCGGTTAGCTGTTGATTGGTGCTCTCATCAAAATCCCCATACCGCACGAGGTTCACACCGGGATCCACGATAACCATCTGGCTCAATAGGTCGGTCCAAGCGTTGTGATCAACGGATCTTGTTGCCGTTGGGTCGTGTTTCTCCCATCTTTTCCAAGGTTTGGCACTAGGCGCCAATTCGCGCGCAAGGCCGCCAAAGCCTGTCAGAAACAGGGTGGCCGATCCAAGCGCCAGGCTATTGAAAAAGCGGCGGGTTAGACCATCGGTATGGGATGAGGGGGACATAACTCTCCGTCCAACCAAGTGCAGATGCCATCAGATATGGATATGGCGCAGAGAGAAACCAATGGAGACACTCATCACGCTGTGGTGAGGGGGCCCATCAGCTCTGTCAGGATATGACCGGTGCTGCGATAATGTGCCCTCAGCAATTCAGTTGCCTTGTCGGCATCTCTGGCTAGGACCGTGGTCATCAGGGTTTGATGCTCATTGCCAATATCTCGGTCGGGCAGGGGGGCAGCGTCACGCAGATTGGGGAATCGGTAGCGCTCGGTCTCAACATACAGCTTGTCGGCAAAATCCAGCAGCCATTGGGATTGGCAGCCGATGATTAGGGCCCGGTGAAAGGCATAATGCCGATCTTCCAGGGCGCGCAATTCTGCCTCGCTCAAGGGGCGGGGCAGTCGTGAAACGCTTTTCGCCTTCAGCATCAGCGCATGATAGGCGGCAACAACTTGGGCCTCCCAGGCATCATCGCCCTTTTCAATGGATCGGCGCAGGGCGTCGCATTCAATGAGGCAGCGGGATTCGATCGCATCCCACATATCAGCCGCAGAAATCGGTGCAACGGTGAATCCTTTCAACGCGACATTGACCACTAACCGGTCGCTTTGCAGGCGATTCAACGCCTCCCGGATAGGCGAAAAGCCTACCCCATAGCGTTGCTTTAATTGCTCTAGCCGTAGCGGCTGGTTCGGAGGTAGGGCACCGCTGATAATGTCCCATCGAACTTTCTGATACGCTTGTTCTGCCAGTGTCATTGTTTTGGTATTTCTTAGTTTTCGATCATTCAGTCTTAATTGGTTTTTGTACTCAAGGCAATATTTTCGAAAATCTATGTTTACATCGAAAATGTGACGGGCCACACTATGGGGCAATTCTAGATATGGTCACTCGATTTGACCGCATTTGCAGGAAGGGTATTTGAAATGCCAGCGACACGTCAAAACTATCAGGAAGATGTGGCCGGACGGGCCAATGTGGATGATACGCCAGAACTGCTGGCATATTATGATGAATTGGACGGGCTCAATGCCGGTGCTTTGTGGACCGTTGCCAATAAGATCGAACCGTGGGAACCACAATCCGCCTCTATTCCAATGTTGTGGCGCTATAAGGATCTGCGTGATCATGTGTTGCGGTCTGTCGATCTGGTCACGCCGGAAAAGGCGGGGCGACGCGTGATCTATCTCAACAATCCGGGGCGAACGGATGTCGCCGCAGCGGTGGGATGGCTGTATTCAGGCCTGCAAGTTATGCATCCAGGCGAACGCGCTTCTGCGCACCGTCACTCTGCCTCTGCGCTGCGGTTCATTATGGAAGGCAGCGGGGCTTATACCATTGTCGACGGGCACAAGATGACCCTGGGGCGCAATGATTTCGTTTTAACTCCGAATGGAACCTGGCACGAACATGGCGTTGACGAGGGTGGTAGCCCTTGCATTTGGCAGGATGGGCTGGATATTCCCTTCGTGAATGCGATGGAGGCGAATTTCTATCAGGTGCATCCTGATCTGGGTCAGGCGGTCGGCTATGCCGTCGATGATATGACCAAGACCTGGGGCAATCCTGGCCTGACGCCAGTCGGTGGTGCATGGGAGAAGGCTT
>JARGPE010000042.1:5833-10557 GCA_029212835.1 Alphaproteobacteria bacterium
TTAAATATGAGTGGGAGCCGACATACGAGGCTCTGAGCCGCTATGCCGCGACGACGGATGGTTCGCCTTTTGATGGCGTGATGATGAATTACATCAACCCCGTTACCGCAGGCCCGGTCATGCAGACCATTGGTGCCAGCATGCAGATGCTGCGCCCGGGCGAGGCGACCAAGGCTCACCGCCACACCGGCAGCTATCTGTATCAGGTGGCCAAGGGCAGCGGTCATTCCATCATTGGAGGTCGCAGGTTTGATTGGCAGGAGCGTGATATCTTCTGCGTCCCATCCTGGGCTTGGCACGAACACGCAAATGCGTCCGCCAGTGAGGATGCCTGCCTGTTCTGCTTCAATGATCTGCCAGTAATGAAGGCCCTGGGCCTGTATCGTGAAGAAGCATTCGGCGACAATGGCGGCAATCAGCCGATTGTTGCGTAACAAACTTACCCCATAGAGAGAGGCTGATTTATGAAACTCGTTACCTTCCGCGCCACGGTGGAGGCATCTGCACGTTTGGGCGTTATCCAGGCAGACCAAGTGGTTGATGTTGGCCTGTTGGGCGCAGCTTTCGGGGAGGAATTCCCCACCACAATGCTGGAATTGATTGATCTTGGACCTGCTGGCTTAGCCGCTGTCGAAGATGCCTTGGCAGAAGCAGAGGGTCGCTGGCCGATTGGTTCGGCATTGCCCATTGAGAATGTCACATTGTTGGCGCCAATCCCGCGTCCCCGGAAGAATATTTTTGGGATCGGCCTGAACTATGTCGAACATGTCGCAGAATCCAGCAAGTCGCTGGACACATCCAAAGATTTGCCGACCCAACCAGTGATTTTTTCCAAGCCCCCAACAACGGTGATTGGCCCTGGTGCTGCGATTGAACACAACAAGGCCCTGACCCAGCAATTGGATTGGGAGGTTGAACTGGCCGTTATCATCGGACGTACAGCACGAAAGGTCGGCGAAGAAAGTGCTATGGCCCATGTCTTTGGCTACAGCCTGATGATCGATATCAGCGCCCGTGATAACCGCCGCGCAGGTCAGTGGATCTATTCTAAAGGCCAGGATACCTATGCTCCGTTTGGCCCCTGCATCGTGACCGCGGACGAAATTGAAGACCCGCAAGGGTTGGATTTGTGGCTGACGGTTAATGGTGTGGAGAAGCAGCGCTCCAACACCCGCCATATGCTGTTTAAAATTCCAACCTTGATTTCCGATATCTCCATGGGCATGACCCTGGAACCAGGCGATATCATTGCGACAGGTACGCCAGAGGGCGTTGGAGCGGGTCGCACGCCTCAGGAATGGTTGTGGCCGGGGGATGTCGTCGTTGCCTGTGTCGAAGGGGTCGGCAAGATCCGCCATCCTGTCGTCGCGATCAGCGCCGAAGACTGAGGCTTAGACAAGAGGGGAGCATCCAGCATGGATTTCGATGTCGCAAAGATCGATCCGCAGATCGCCTATAAGTTAATGACGTCGACGATCACACCGAGGCCCATTGCCTGGGTGACCTCTCTGTCGGAGGAGGGGGTGGTGAATGCTGCCCCTTACAGCTTCTTCAACGCCATGGGCAGCAATCCAGCAACGGTGGTTGTCGGATTGCTGCGGGACCCGAAGAAAGGGTTTAAGGACACGGCGGCGAATATCATGAATCGCGGAGAATTTGTGGTCAATCTGGTGCCTGAAGCCCTGGCACCGCAAATGAACATTACCTCCATGGATGCGCCCAGCAATGTCAGTGAACTCTCTGCCGCAGGGTTGACGCCTCGCGATTCACTACATGTCGCGCCGCCGCAGATCGCGGAATCGCCGGTCTCTTTTGAGTGCGTTACCCATACGACCGTTGTGACAGGGCCCGGTCAGGTTATTGCGATTGGTCGGGTATTGGGTATTCGGATTGACGACGCCTATATCCTGGATGCGGAAAAGGGGTACGTCGATACTCCTTCATTGGGGATGATTGGGCGCATGCATGGCAGCGGTTGGTACACCCGAACTCAGGATATGTTCCAATTGGATCGACCCAGTTATGCCGACTGGCAGCAGCAAAAGGCATCGAATCCTCAGAAATGAGTTTGTTCAACATATACGGATTCTCTTGAATCTCGCCCATTTTGATTTATGTACGATCTTGGGAAACCAAAGAGGCCTTAAGAAATCTGGCCCGATCAAATCAAACAGGGAGAGTTTGCATGAAAATTTCACAAATTCTTGGCGCAGCAACGATTGTTGCGCTTTCTTCGACTGGCGCCTTCGCTGAGGACCGCACCGGTTGGCCTGAAAGCTTCACCGTTGGGACTGCATCCCAGGGTGGAACTTACTTTGCCTACGGCTCCGGCTGGGCAAATCTGGTTGCGGATGAACTTGGTATTTCTGGCGGTGGCGAAGTCACTGGTGGTCCGATGCAGAATATGGCCCTGGTTCACACCGGTGATGCCGCCTTCGGCATGACCACGATGGGTCCGGCGCGGGAATCGCTGGATGGCACCAACCCGATCGCGCCCGGTCTGAAGATGACCAATGCCTGTGCGATGTTCCCGATGTATCAAACGCCGTTTTCAATTACGACGCTGAAATCATCCGGTATCACCAAGGTTTCGGAAATTCCGGAAGGGGCGAAGATCGGTTTCGGTCCGGCGGGGTCGACCTCTGATACCTATTTTCCGAAGATGCTGGAAACCCTAGGCGTGAAGTTCGATCGTCGTAATGGTGGTTGGTCGGATCTGGGTGGTCAGCTTCAAGACGGTCTGTTGGACGTGATCGCCTTCGCTGCTGGCGTTCCTGTTCCTGCGGTCAGCCAGTTGGAAGTTCAGACTGAAGTGAACATTATTGAGTTCACTGAGGAAGAGCAGAAGAAGATCATGGATGCCTATCCGGTATCGGCGTTTGAAATTAAGGCGGATACTTATACCACGCTGAAGAAGCCGGCCCGTTCCGTTTCTATGTGGAACTTTGCCATCGCCAATTGCGATCTGCCGGAATCTTTTGTCTATGAAGCGACCAAGATCGTGATGTCGGACAATGCCCGCATGGTCAATATCCATAAGGCGGCCAAGTCCACAGTGGTGTCCAATTGGGACAAGAACACCTTCATGCCCTGGCACCCCGGTGCCGCAAAGTGGTTCAATGAGAATGGCGCGTCCATTCCGAAAGACATGATCCACGGCAGCATGTAAGGCGAAGTCCTTGATGCAGTAAATGGTATGGCCGCATCCGATCCGTCGGGTGCGGCCTTCATTTTGTGCAAATTATTCAAGTTTGTGGCAGTATCCAAACAATGGGGACCAATGATGCCGACAAGAGCATCATCATTCTAAAAAGGGGCGCGCAATGAGCAGCGATAAATCTGACGAGTCTGATGAAATCATGCCGATCCAGGCCGACGGTGTGGATGAAGAGCCGGTCGAAAACAATCGGCGCCTTTTTGAGGGCCGTCACTTACTGCTTATGAGCACACTGACAATCGTCTATTCCTTATTCCACATATTGGCTCTGAATGGATTTTCTATCTCTGGCATGACATCAGGCGTTATCAATCTGCCGTTTTTACCGACATTCCCTATGGAAACCTGGAATTTTCGGATTGTGCACATTGCCGGGGCGTTGGCCTTGGGCTTTCTGTTGTTCTCAGGAGCAAAATTCGCTGAGGACTCTACCGAGGAAACAAAGGCGCTGGGATATGTGACGTATCTACTGTTGGCGCTCGCACTGTTTTCGACGGGCACGGCATTTTATTTCAGCTATCAGATTTCCAACGGTGTGATGTGGAATGGCATGGACGCCACAATCAAGTTCAATGAAACGTGGTTGTTCGGTCTGCCGTTGATTATTGCGACCGTTGGCGCAATCGTGATTTCTTGGTTCCATCGGCGCGTGCGCGGGGGCTATGCCGTGCCTGATGTCGTCTTGACGGTCTGTGGTATTGCCGTCGCGGTCTATCTGATCACGATCTATGACACATTAATGCGCAATTCCACCGGAACACCCTTTGCACCGATTGGCATTTCGATTGCGGCGGTTGCCGGTGTTCTTCTGATCATGGAATTGACACGCCGGGTTGCCGGATTGGCGTTGGTCGTGATTTCCGTTATCTTCCTGATCTACGTCTTTGTCGGTGAATATCTGCCGGGCTTCCTGAAATCCCCGGAAATCGCGTGGGAGCGTTTCTTTAGCCAAGTTTATACCGATACCGGGATTCTGGGGCCGACGACGGCGGTTTCTTCAACCTACATCATTCTGTTCATCATTTTCGCGGCCTTTTTGCAGGCGTCTAAGGTCGGTGAGTATTTCGTGAATTTTGCCTTCGCTTTGGCAGGGCGGTCCCGGGGCGGTCCGGCAAAGGTCGCAATTTTCGCGTCCGGTTTGATGGGAATGATCAATGGAACCTCCGCCGGGAACGTCGTGGCGACCGGGTCGCTGACGATTCCGTTGATGAAAAAAGTTGGCTATCACAAACGCACAGCGGGCGCGATTGAGGCGGCGGCGTCGACCGGCGGGCAGATCATGCCGCCGATCATGGGGGCAGGGGCCTTCATCATGGCGGAAATTACGGACATTCCCTACGCTGATATCGCGATCGCGGCGATTATTCCCTCGATCCTGTATTTCGTCTCAATCTTCTTCATGGTTGATTTTGAAGCCGCGAAACTGGGTATGCGCGGTATGCGGTCAGAGGAACTGCCAAAGATCGGCAAGATGATGCGCCGCATCTTTCTGTTCATCCCGATCATC
>JARGPE010000042.1:10567-14017 GCA_029212835.1 Alphaproteobacteria bacterium
TTCTGATCTATGCCCTGTTTGAAGGATATTCTGTTATCCGGGCTGGAACTTTGGCGATTGCGGCGGCGGCGGTTGTCAGTTGGTTGACGCCACAACGCATGGGGCCGCGCGCTATTTTGAAAGCCTTCAATCTGGCGGGACTGATGTCGATTCAGATCATCACGGTCTGCGCCTGTGCGGGGATTATCGTCGGGGTAATCTCCCTGACTGGCGTGGGCGCACGCTTCTCCAACTTGCTCTTGGGATTGGCTGAAACGTCCCAATTGCTGGCTTTGTTCTTTGCGATGTGTATCGCCATTCTGTTGGGAATGGGTATGCCGACCACGGCCGCATATGCGGTTGCCGCATCAGTTGTCGCGCCAGGGCTGGTGGAGCTGGGTATTCCAACTCTGACCGCCCATTTCTTCGTCTTCTATTTCGCGGTGGTATCGGCAATAACCCCGCCTGTGGCTTTGGCATCTTATGCGGCGGCTGGGATATCTGGGGCCAATCCGATGGAGACATCCGTCGCGTCCTTTAAGATCGGGATATCAGCCTTCATCGTGCCGTTCATGTTCTTCTATAATTCCGCCATCCTGATGGAAGGGGGAACAATGGAGATCCTGCGGGCAGCGGTAACGGCGATCTTTGGGGTCTATCTGCTCTCCGCCGGTGTACAGGGTTGGTTCTTTGGCAGTCGTGCTGTCTGGTTTTTGCGCATTGCCCTTGTCATTGCCGCATTGGCAATGATTGAGGGAGGTATCTACACAGATCTGTTCGGGATCGGTATTGCTGCTGCCGTGATCTTTGTTCAACGCGTCTTTCGGCCGAAACCGGGATCAACCATTCCAATTCGTGGGTCGGATTGAAGGTTCCGTTAACTTCGGGCTTGTCCTATTCAGGCAGTAATAGGGGCAATCGGACAGTAACCGTTGTCCCGACGCCTACGGTGCTTTCCAGCGTGATTTGACCGCCATGCTGTTCGACAAGCTCCCGTGCCAGGGGCAGGCCTAACCCGGTACCGTCCTTGGCTTTGCCAATGGCATAGCTGGATTGTTCGAAGGGAATGAAAACTTTGGCCATATCTTCTTTTGGGATACCAACGCCATTATCGGTAACGATGATGTTCAGCCAAGGCCCATCCTGACGGGCTGATATTGTTACGGTCCCCCCCGGGTCCGTGTATTTAACGGAGTTGGATAATAAGTTCACAAGGACCTGACAGATGCGTCTTCCATCCCCCACAACGTTTGGGATGTTGGCTGGTATGTCTTTCTTTAAAACAAGGCCACCCGAATGGGCCTTTGGTGCTAGAATAGTAATCGCGTCTTGCACCAATTCACCAATATCTAAAGTCTCATGATCGATTTTCATTTTACCGGCATCCAGCTTTGCAATGTCCAGAATGTCATCGATCAATTGCAAAAGCATTAGAGCACTTTTTCGAACGTCTCCAAGATATTCAGAGTATTTGGGGGCTCCAATCGGTCCATGTGGTTCCATCTGGATCAGTTCGCTGAATCCGATGATGCTGTTCAAGGGGGTTCGCAATTCGTGGCTCATATTGGCCAGGAACCTTGATTTTGCGCGGTTTGCATTCTCCGCAATTTCTTTGGATTCCTTAAGTTTCTTCTCATATTCCTTGCGGGCGGTGATTTCCTGAACTGTACCTTCGTAAAATAACGGGGTTCCGGTGTCATCACGCACGAGATAGGCATTTTCTGTGACCCAAATGCGCTCGCGCGTTTTATGACGATAGATTTCTGATTCGAAGTTTTCCACACTATCATGCTGATCTAACAGACGTTTAAATTCCGCTCTGCGATTGGGATCCACATACCATTCTGCACCAATGTCAGACACGTTATTTATGTGCTCTTCTTCATTTACATAGCCATTAAGGCGTTGCAGTGCCGGGTTAGAGCGCAGCTGTCGTCCATCGAGGGAAGAGCGATATATTCCTTCGGATACACGCTCAAAAATACGACGATAGTCGGCCTCTGTTTCGATCAAACGTGCTTGGGTTTCCAGCAATTCCGTTACATCGGAAATTGATCCCACATAACCTGTAATTTCGCCTTTTGCGTCGTGTAGCGCTGTGGCATTTTCTGAAATCCATATCACGGTGCCATCGCGTCGCTTCGCAGCGCTTAGGAACCCCCGGACTTCGCCATGTTTTAAGATGCTGCGCTGAAATCGATCCCGTTCTTTTTCGTCCAGGTAGAAGCTTCCTGAAAGACGCCTTGCCGTCATCAATTGGACGGAAGAGTCATAACCCAACATTTTGGCTAAGGATAAATTTACAAATCGATACTCACCATCAATAGTTGTCTCGAAAAGTCCGACGCCCGCAAGATCGATCATCTGGCGAAGTGTTTTGAATATTACAGAGTCTCGACCCTGCGGTGGAGGAGCGCTATTGTTTGAATCCGCCATAGGACTGTTATTCCAGTCGAATTTCTATACAAAGTAAAGAAGCATGCCGTTGCGATTAATTGCTGGTCTTGCCAAGCCATCACCGATCGCGTTCAGTGCGGATATGAGCACAGAAATCTCCATTTTCGATAAAATTCCTGATTTGCCAGCCCCCGATGTTTTGGCTGCGACTATTACGCGCCAAAGTGCTTCAAATCTCTGGTTCGTCGGGCGCGCCCTTGTATCGGAAAAACGAAAGTTATTTGAGGCCGCCTATGCGACCATGCGCGTGATTGATGATTTTGTCGATGATGATTTTCTGGCGCGATCCCCTGCGGAACGGACTAAGACAAAGCATTGCGCCCAGGATCGGATCGTGGCCTGGCTAAAGGCGTCAGAAGCTGCAATTTCGGGGCAACCTGAAACTGAGGGGATAAGCGCCCTTGAGGCACAGTTATTTCGAGCCTTGAGAGCCTCTGCGAGTGGCAGTGACATCCCCCTTGACCCTTGGCGGAATTTAGCGGCGGCAATGCGATTTGATGTCGATGAAACTCCCTTGGATACCTGGCGTGATTTTGAGGTCTATTGTGAGGGGGCAACCGTCGCGCCCGCGGCCGTCTTTTTGTATGTCCTGCAAGCCAAGATTGGACAGGGCCGCGCTGCAAAAGCTGGGATATCAGCAGATACTCTGGCAGATCAGGCGCGTGACATGGCAATTTTTTGCTATCTCGTCCATATTCTGCGCGATTTTTCGAAGGATTTCGCGAGAGGCGGTCAGTTGGTGACAATCCCGCAGGCTTGTTTCAGTGAACACGGATTGACACGATCACAGCTATCGAATGATCCGATGGCGGCAATACCCCTTTTACGGGATTTGGCGGATCGTGCGGCTGTACATCGCATTAGCGCGCGGGCAATGGCAGATCGACTAAAGACAAAATTGGGCGGTGTTGAAGCCCGTATTTTGGAATCTCTTTTGTCGATATACGAACATCTGCATGACAGCTTGCTGCAGGATCCGTCTCCAATGACGGATCGTACAGCCCTGACCACCCG
>JARGPE010000042.1:14027-18352 GCA_029212835.1 Alphaproteobacteria bacterium
GCCTTAGAAATGGTCTCATGGACAAGCTTGGGATCGTTGGCTGATGCAGGATGATCACAATGATGCCCTGTCGGATGTTTCTTATTGTGCGGACCTCGTGCGCGGCGCCGATCCTGATCGGTTTGCAACGGCTATGTTGTGCCCGACACCGGGTCGTTGGCGATTGTTTGCTCTTTATGCCTTTAATGCAGAAGTAGCGAAGACGCGCGAGGCTGTGCGGGATTCAATGATTGGTGAAATTCGGCTGCAATGGTGGCGTGATGCCATTGCAGAATGTCGTGCGGGGACACCCAGACGGCATCAGGTCCTGCATCCTTTGGCAACCGCTATACTGGATTGCAACTTGCCAGAGTCATGCTTTCTGGAAGTGATCGACGCTAGAGGCAGAGACCTGGATGACCTGCCCCCGGTAGATGAAGACGAATTGCAGACCTATATTGAAGGCTCAGGCGGGGCGATAGGGGAGCTGGCCTATCGCTGTGCCGTACCGGAAGAGGCGCTGACCCAGGATGGTTTGAAGGCAGGGCGCGCAGCAGGGCGGGCATGGGCGTGGATTGGATTGGCGCGGGGGCTGCATGTTCATCGGGTATTGGGGCGGCATACCATTCCGGCGACTTGGCTTGCTCGATATCCCGACCTGTCTCAGGAGGTCGCCGTGGCTCGCGTGGGGGAGGCATCGCGTGCCTGGACTGAATGGTTGGTTAAACAAGCCCGTGCAGAACTCCCAGTCGTAAGACGCGGGGCGATTACGATGGGAAAATCTGGTCATGCTGCCTTGGCCCCGGCGCGCTTGGCGGCTTTATATGGCAAGCGCCTGCAGGGGGTCGGTTATGATCCGTATCAATTAGACATCAATACACTGGCACCTGCGCGCCGTGCCTGGTCGCTGTTAGGCACTAGCCTATTCGGCTGGGTGCTCTAGGCTTTCAGCACGACTGGTACTGGTCAACCAGCCTGCCAAATCCTGTAGGGCACGGGCGGAAATAGCTGCCTTCCGGTCCCGCCCGCGTTTTTTGGTTTTACGGTGATCATCACCCTCCAGACCGGGGAACAGTCCGAAATTCACATTCATCGGCTGAAAGGTTTCTGCCTCCGCACCACCCGTAATATGGGACAGCATTGCGCCAAGGGCTGTTGTCACAGGCGGTGGCACAATGGTTTGGCCCAGCCGCTCTTCTGCCGCGAAACGCCCCGCCAATAGGCCGATGGAGGCGGATTCAACATAGCCTTCGACACCGGTAATCTGACCCGCAAACCGGATCGAGGGGCGCGCCTTCAATCGCAAAATGGGATCCAACAGCCGGGGGCTGTTCAGGAATGTGTTACGGTGAATGCCGCCTAATCGGGCGAATTCGGCATTTTCCAGACCGGGAATGCCCCGAAAGATATCCGCCTGTGCGCCATATTTCAGTTTCGTCTGAAAACCCACCATGTTGTAGAGCGTGCCCAGCTTGTTATCCTGGCGCAATTGAACGACGGCATGGGCGCGGGTTCCAGTCTTAGGATTGGTCAGGCCGACCGGTTTCATAGGACCAAAGCGCAGCGTTTCACGCCCGCGTTCTGCCATGACCTCAATAGGCAGGCAGGCCTCGAAATAGGGCGTGTTCTTTTCCCATTCTTTAAATTCGGTTTTATCGCCGGCCAGCAAGCTGTCGATGAAGTGGTTATACTGATCCTCTGTCATCGGGCAGTTGATATAGTCCTGTCCATCGCCCTTGTCGTAGCGCGATTGGAACCAGGCCTTATCAAAATCGATGCTGTCGCGGTGAATGATGGGGGCAATTGCGTCGAAAAATGCCAATTGTGCCTCCCCCGTGACCGACAGGATCGATTGTGTCAGGGCAGAGGAGGTGAGTGGACCCGTGGCGGCGATCACACTGTCATAGTCGGTCGGATCGGGCAGGGTATCGATTTCACCCCGCGCAATGGTGACCAGAGGATGGTTTTCCAAGGCTTCGGTAACACGGCGGGAAAAATCATCGCGATCCACGGCCAATGCGCCACCGGCTGGCACTTTCGCTAAATCTCCCATTTGCAGGATCAGCGATCCAGCACGGCGCATTTCTTCATGCAGTAAGCCAACCGCGTTGCCTTCCGGGTCATCGGATCGGAAAGAATTCGAACAGACCAGTTCTGCCAGGCCCTCGGTTTGGTGGGCAGCGGTTTTTGCTGTCGGGCGCATTTCTTGCAGTATGACGGGCACACCACGTTGTGCCAATTGCCAGGCAGCCTCGCTGCCAGCAAGGCCACCACCAATGACAAGAACGGGGCGAAGTGTTGACGTCATAGGGCCATCCATTTGCCAAAATTGCATGATCAGGCACCAATTTAGCCTGCCTGCCCCTGTAATGTCAGAAATATCGGCTCGGGAAAACCGTCTTTCCTGAAAACAGTCTGCTGACCCTATGATTGATTGGGGAAATATCAAACATCGCGTACAGAATTGATCGGAATGTTATCACCACTTCAATTGGAAATGTTGACGCTGCCTGCACCATGACTAGCTTCCTATTTCATGGTGCAGAAACCCTATCTCATTTCCTCTGAAATTTACCGTGCCTCCCGCTATGGTGCGAAGCATCCATTGTCGATTCCACGGGTTTCTGTTGCCGTGGACCTGATCAAGGCTATGGGGTGGTTTCCCCAAGATCGGTTTATCCAAGGGCCGATCGCGACGCCGGAGCAGTTGCACCGTTTTCATGACCCAGATTATGTCGATGCGTTGCAACGCGCTGAGCAAGGAGTGCTTACAGAGACGGAAAAGGATCGCTGGAATATCGGGCGAAACGGCAATCCGATCTATCCGGAGGTGTACAGACGTCCGGCTACTGCGGCGGGGTCTTCCATTCTTGCGGCACAATTGGTTTGCGGTGGCGGCACGGTCCACAGTCCGGCTGGGGGGACACATCATGGTCGCCGTGATCAGGCCAGTGGCTTTTGTTACTTGAACGACCCGGTGCTGGGTATTCTGACATTATTGGATGCAGGCATTGCGCCCGTGGTCTATGTCGATCTGGATGCGCATCATGGGGACGGGGTGGAAATCGCGTTTCAAAATGATCCGAGGGTCACAACCCTGTCAATTCATGAGGCTGGGCGCTGGCCGCGCACAGGGCCGCTGCATCATGACCTGGGACCAACGGTGATCAATATTCCTGTCGAGCCAGGGTTTCAGGATGATGAATTTTATTACATTTTGGAAACGGCGATTCTGCCCATCGTTGCCAATATAGAGCCTGAAGCGATCGTGATTCAATGCGGCGTGGATGGTTTGGCTGACGACCCGATGTCGAAACTTGCCTTGTCCAACAGTGTTTATCCGACAGCGGTTTCTGCACTGACAAAGCTGGCCCCAAGGCAGATTATCCTGGGCGGTGGGGGCTATAATCCCTATGCCGTGGCGCGGGCCTGGGCGCTGATCTGGGCAACATTGGATAGGCAGGATGTAGCTGATCAGCCGCTACCGCCTGAGGCTCAGGATATTTTGAGGGAACTTCAATGGCGACACAGTCTGGCAAAAAATCCACCGTCTCGCTGGTTTGACCGATTGATCGATCCACCGAATAATGGCCCGATCAGAGACAGTATTCGAGACACGGTGCGTACCGTTTTGAATGCGACAGGCTGACCCTCCATCGATCTAGCGCTTTAACTCTGCTGCGTTTCGCGTTATCTGATTTCCATCATGTTCAGACGGTTTTTCATATCTTTGGCGCTCAGCCTTGTTTTACCGCTCCTCGTAATTGGGGAGGGCCTGAGCGGCGCTGCTCGGGCGCAGGATATCGTTTTTCCAGTCAGCGCCCTGACCATTGTCACAGGGGATGGCGTGGAACATGAATTCACCGTTGAAGTCGCTTCCAATAATCAGGAACGCGCGCGGGGATTGATGTTTCGTGAAAGCCTAGCCTTCGATCATGGCATGTTGTTTGATTATAAGCGTGATATCCAGGCCAGCATGTGGATGAAGAACACGCTTATTCCGCTGGATATGTTGTTCATCGACCGCACGGGCATCGTGAAAAATATCAAAGAAAGGGCCAGACCGCATTCATTGGACCCAATTTCCGCAATTGGCTATGTGCGCGGTGTTTTGGAACTGCCGGGTGGAACTGTCGCGCGACTGGACATAAAGCCAGGCGATAAGGTTCGGCATCCGATCTTCGGGAACCACTGAGTTTTGACTGTATCCTGAATGTTTCAACGCGGTTTATTTGCGTGCGATTTTCTATAGAAATACTAGATGTTGCGCGCGAATAGGGGTAATAAGTCATAGATTGATATATTGGCAGGATGCGCAAAGGCGTGATGGTATGATGGTAAAGCAG
>JARGPE010000042.1:18362-22867 GCA_029212835.1 Alphaproteobacteria bacterium
AATACGGCAATATTCGCGATGGTCATGATCGGTGCGCTGGCGCTTTCTGGATGTAAAATCAATCCTAAAGAAGCCCAGTATTACCCAAAGATTGCGGGTAATACCTATGAACTGCAGAACCAACTTGCTACCGTTTTGCCCGTGGTTGAGCGAATCAATGTCTCCTATGAATTTGCCGCTGCAGAAAATGGCGATACCTATATTGATGCGCCGGGCATGTTTTCCGGTCCAGCCTGGTGGTATGAAGAACGCTCTGCAGAATTGCCGGAACAGTTTCTGGCCATTCACCTGTTGAAACGGGATGATGCCTATACGGAATCATCAGGCACCTTGGTGAAGCTGTCACGCACGAGCTATAATGGTCAAACTTTCTGTGTGGACACGACCAAAGATGATGTCCCACCGGAGGTTAAAGTTTATATCGACAGTCTAAAGGCTCTGGGACATCCGATTTCGACTGATTTGTATGTCCGTCGTTTCGTATTGAGGAAAGAGCGGGAAGGCAACGAGCGAACTGATATCATCTATATTCGGGATATCGTCCGTCTTGGATATACATGCGAAAGTCTAGGAGACGTTGTTTCTCCCAGCGTGGATCGGGAAGGTGTGGTCAATATGTTACGCACCGATTCTCAGGCAGCTTTCGAAGTCATGAGCTGATTTCCCTTACAATACTGTGAAATTATTCGTTTCTGCTGCCCTGTACTGGACGGATTGGGATATGATCGCTATGGTTCAGGGCGATCTGTTGCCTTGTGGCAACACAGATATAACTCAGTGTCTGATGGCAATATGATCCGGGCTTATTCCTAAGTCTGGCGGGGAGCGTATGACATAGTCCCAAATTCGTATGCGCTGGACGCGAAATCGTGGTGCCGACACGGCGCACCTGAAATGAATGATGAACCGAGATTGAGAGGATGTAATGAACGCTTTTGAAACTGTTCCTGTCGGGAATGATACTGATTCGGGAATGGGGCAGCGTATTAAAGAAGCTCGCGAAACACTGGGCTGGTCTCAGGACGAATTGGCCCATCGTATGGGGGTCACCTTGGAAACCATCACTGGATGGGAATCTGATGATCGTGACCCAAGGTCAAACCGCATCATCACTTTAGCCGGTGTTTTAGGGGTCAGTGCCCATTGGTTGTTGGATGGCAGTGCTGAATTTGCACCAGACGATTCGAACAATCATGCTGCCGCAGCGCGGGCACAATTGCAGTCTGTGCGTATGAAAATCAATGAACTCACCCAATTGGTTGCTGATATAGAAGCCCAGTTGGATCAGCTGTAAGGCAAGCGCTCTGTAAGGTGGCGCGTCTTTCAGAGCGGACGCTGAACAGAAGAATGGGATCAGATTGAAAAAAATTGGTGAAAAGAAATTGACTTATATGATGCGCAGTTTTATCAACCCGCATCGCTGATCCCGAGTAGCTCAGTGGTAGAGCAATCGGCTGTTAACCGATCGGTCGTTCGTTCGAATCGAACCTCGGGAGCCAATAAAAAGGGCCGCTTCTTCTGAAGCGGCCCTTTCCCTTTTTGGGATCAGTTCAGGTTATTCTGTCACGATGCTGGAAGGCTTGATGCCAACCACTTTAGCAACACCTGCAGCATAGCTGGGGTCGATCTTGGCAAGGTGCCCAAGGGCTCTCAGCACAATCGCCTCTGGCACACCGGACATAGAACCACCCATTGCTTGATACAGCCGTTCCTTCTGGCCCGCATCGAACAGGTTATAGAGGGCGCGAACCTGGCTGTAGTCATCATTTCCGTCGCGGTGGTTATAGCGGTCCGCATCGCCAGAGATCTTCAGAGGTGGCTCGCTATAGCTTGCCTCCTGTTTCGGGCCGTTAAAGCTGTTTGGCTCGTAATAGGCGTCTGGAGTTGGGGAGGGCGGGTTGACGTTCATCGTGCCATCCTTGTGATAGGTGTGCACAGGGCATTTTGGGCGGTTCACTGGCAGTGATTCATAATGCGTGCCCAAACGGTACCGATGCGCATCGGCATAGGAGAAGATTCGTGCCTGCAGAACCTTATCCGGCGAAAATCCAATCCCAGGGACGATGTTAGACGGTGAATACGCCGCATTTTCGATCTCCTGGAAGTAATTTTCCGGATTTCGGTTCAGTTCCAGCACCCCAACTTCGATCAAGGGGAAGTCGGCATGCGGCCAGACTTTCGTCAGGTCGAAGGGGTTGAATGGGGTCTTTTCCGCATCCAGTTCCGGCATCACCTGAATATACAGCTTCCATTGCGGGAACTCGCCCTTTTCAATCGTGCCATACAGGGCTTCCTGATAGGTCTCCCGACTGCGGCCGATCTCTGTCGTCGACTCCGCATCGGTGAAATGCTTGTGGCCCTGTTGGGTCTTGAAGTGGAACTTCACCCAAAACCGCTCCCCATCGGCATTGATCAGGGAGTAGGTGTGACTGCCATAGCCATTCATGAACATTGGCGCCTTTGGAATGCCGCGATCAGACATCAGGATGGTGACCTGGTGCAAGGATTCAGGGCTTTGTGACCAATAGTCCCACATCGCAGTAGTAGAGCGTAGATTGGTCTTTGGATGACGCTTTTGCGTGTGGATGAAATCCGGGAACTTGTAAGGATCGCGGATGAAGAAGACTGGTGTATTGTTACCGACCATGTCCCAGTTGCCTTCTTCGGTATAGAATTTCAGCGAAAATCCGCGCACGTCGCGTTCTGCATCCGCTGCGCCGGCTTCCCCAGCAACCGTTGAAAACCGGGAGATAATGTCTGTCTGTTTCCCGATTTCAGAGAAAAGCTTCGCGCGGGTATATTTTGTGATGTCATGGGTCACTGTGAAGGTGCCATGGGCACCCCAGCCTTTCGCATGAACGGTCCGTTCCGGAATACGTTCGCGATTTTGATGCGCCAGTTTCTCAATCAGCTGATAATCCTGCATTAAAACTGGGCCGCGGGCACCGGCCGTCATGCTGTTCTGATTGTCAGCGATTGGGGCGCCAGCGGTTGTTGTCATAACCGGGCATTGGCCTTTGCTCGCATCATTTTTCATGGTCTTACTCTCCTCTTGGTGGGTTGGGGTAGGCTGTTTCTCTATCCAATGCGGAGACTTTAGAGGAATTATAAACTGCTGTGAAATTGATTGTTTATATGATATCGATAGATTTCATCTATTAATTGGGGTTTCCATGAATTTGCGCGATCTCACCTATTTATGCGCCGTTGCACAGACCAGGCATTTTGGTCAGGCAGCGGAACACTGCAATGTCAGCCAGCCAACACTATCTGCTCAAATACGGAAGCTGGAGGATGAACTGGGTGTCACTCTTTTTGAACGCACCAATAAGTCCGTTCGCCTGACTCCTGTGGGACAGGAGATAGTGTCTATCGCCCAGCGCATAGAACAAGGGGCGGCAGACATCCGCAGAACGGCCACCGCGCATCGGGACCCCTTGGCCGGCAAGGTCAGACTAGGGATCATTCCGACCATCGCCCCGATGATTATACCCAGCTTGTTATCAATGACGGCTCAGGCGTTTCCTAACCTTCATCTCTCGTTTGTCGAAGATATGACAGATCCCCTTTTGGACATGCTTAAGTCAGGCACATTGGATGCTGCCATTTTAGCGACAAATCCCGATCATCCGACCCTGACTGAAATCTCGCTGTATGATGAACCGTTCTGGGTCGCCTTCCCAAAAGGGCACCGTCTTGAAACGAAAGCGCATTTGGCAGCATTGGATGTTGATCCTGGGGAATTGCTATTGTTGAGCGAGGGGCATTGCTTTCGTGATCAGGCTTTAAGCGTTTGTCGTCACGCATTGGTTCAGAATACGGCAATGCCTGGAACGCGGGCCACCAGTATGGAAACAATCCTGAATCTGGTTGCGGCCGGGGCAGGGGTCACGTTGGTTCCGGCATTGGTAACCCGTGGGGGACGGTTGGCAGAAACTGGTGTGATGGCTCGTCCATTTGATCTTTCAGAAGGCGGTGATATGGCATCGCGCAGGGTGCGTCTGGTCTTTCGCCACGCAACGCCCCGTCGGCGTCTTATGACTGCGTTGAGCGACGCGATTGCGGCGGATCTATCCCCTCTGGTACGGGCGGTGCCTAAAGTGAATTGAGCTGGCCGTCCAAACCAAATAGACGCGATCCGCCGCGTATATAAGGTTTATTGAGGAAGAGACCTTTTCCATCCGGTATTAAGCCAGCGTGATTCTAGGCTTTCGCATTGCGGTAGAGTCGGCGATTTTAGAGCATGATGCGGGATCGGGTATCGACCATATTATTTCTGTGCATCGCCGTCTTTACGGTGGCTGGGGAACTGTCGGCGATTGACTGGTTCAGGGATGCTGCCGTCCTGTCGGTTCTATTGCTGCTTGTGCTGGAATTTTCACGCATCCCGATTATTCAAAAAAGCGTTGGTGTTGTGCTGATTTTAGGCGGCTTGATCACTGCGGCCTTCACAGATGACCTTTTGGGAACGCTGTATTCCGGCATCCTGCGAACCCTACCCTTTT
>JARGPE010000043.1 GCA_029212835.1 Alphaproteobacteria bacterium
CTATTTGGAAATTCCCCGCGATATGGTCCTGACCGAGATTGGGGCGGTTCCTGCCTTCAGCCCTGCCCAGGGCAATCCAGAGGCCGCGCAATCGGCTGCTCAGGAAGTTCTGGCGCGGCTGGCGGCGGCTGAAAGTCCGGTGCTGATGGTTGGGGTTGAGGCAAAGCGTTATGGCCTGGAAGCTCAGGTCACGGCACTCGCACAGAAGCTGTGCATTCCAGTGACTACAAGTTTCATGAGCCGGGGGTTGTTGGCCGGGAAAAGCGTCCCGCTGGTCGGCACGTATCTGGGGGCGGCGGGAAAGCCGGAGGTCAGCGCCCTGGTCGAAGGATCAGACTGTCTGCTGATGCTGGGTGTTATTGTCAGCGACACGAATTTCGGAGTCTCTGGCGGCAAGATCAATATGAGAAATGCCATTCATGCGTTTGATGGTCAGGTCCGGGTTGGTCTGCACTTTTATCCAGAGGTCTTGCTGGAAGAATTTCTAGACGCGCTGATCGCAGAAGCAAAGCCATTGGGGAATGCAGAGCATCGTGTGGACTCGTCCAGTCTTGGCGCGTTGCAGATGGATGGGAAACCAATCCATCCGATGGATATTGCCCGGGGCATTAACGAACTTTTTGCCCGTTACGGGGCGATGCCAATGACGTCGGATATGGGGGACTGCCTGTTCACCGCGATGGATATTGATAATACCGAACTGGCAGCGCCTGGCTATTACGCCAGTATGGGGTTTGGTGTGCCGGGGGGATTGGGGGTGCAGGCCGCGACCGGTCGGCGGCCCTTGATCCTGGTTGGCGATGGGGCGTTTCAGATGACCGGTTGGGAAATCGGGAATTGCCGCAAGTATGGCTGGAATCCGATTGTCGTGCTGTTCAACAATACCAGTTGGGAAATGCTGCGGGTGTTTCAACCCGGCCCTGCTTATCATGATCTGCCCGATTGGCATTATGCGACCCTGGCCGATGGCCTGGGCGGGCGAGGGCATCGGGCGACCACCCGCGCAGAACTGGCCGCTGCGCTGGAGGCCGCGTATCAGGATGAGAGCCAGTTCCAACTGGTTGAGGTGATGTTGCCACGAGGCGCAATTTCCGACACGTTGCAACGGTTCGTGACGGTAATCCGTGAATTGTCGTCCCTGGCCCAAGAAGGATAGGAGAGGTCGTGAGCAAATCTGTTCAAGTCCGTATTGAAGGCAAGGTCCAAGGTGTGTGGTATCGCGCCTGGACCGAAAAGCAGGCGGTTGCGCTGGGCTTGAATGGCTGGGTGCGTAATCGACCGGATGGTAGTGTCGAGGCTCTGTTTAGTGGCTCAGCCGATGCTGTCGATCAAATGCTGATCGCCTGTCACGAGGGGCCGCCAAATGCACGGGTGACATCGGTGATGCCTCAGTCTGTCGATGCGTCTGTGGAAACTGGGTTTCAGGTGCGTGAAGATGGGTGATTGTCGGTGATTACTGTGGATATCATATTGAATAGATAAAATATCAATAATCCTTAAATTATTATCTATGTGATCAAAGAAGTTTTGATGGTTTTATGTTTGCACTGCAGTAATTGTTGGTGTGCACCGCAATATACACGATGATATTCACATATATCGGCGACAAACGTCGTAAAAGTGTCGTGAATCAGATAATTTTTACCTGCCTTTGTTTTAATCTTACTCTTGAGTCCTGTGCGAGGGTCTGCAGGTGCAGGGTCATCGCCCAGAACGGCCATTAACCGAATGACCCCGAATGGGGCTGGTATCATTGGGAAGGTCGATGCGATGAGCGATGAACCAAAACAAAATCAGGATCACCCCTGCAAAGGGCCACATCCGACTGATTGAGACGTTCGGGATCGGATGGGCCGCTTAGAGGCGCGTTCCAATCGGTCCAAAGACCTCCGCAAAGGCGGTTTCCAGCGCGATGTCCAATTCGTGCAACCCTACTGGCAAGCCTAAATCTACCAGCGATGTGACGCCCAGATTTTGCTCTGCAATGCCACAGGGAACAATGCCATCAAAATGACTGAGGTCTGGTTCCACATTAATTGAGATTCCGTGGAAGGTGACCCAATGGCGCACGCGCACACCGATGGCGGCAATTTTGTCTTCGCGTCCTTTACCCCGATCCACCCAAATTCCGACTCGCCCCTCGCGGCGTTCCCCAACGACATTGAATTGCGCCAGGGCGCGGATCACCCATTCTTCCAGATCGCGTACATAGCACCGTACATCCGCGCCGCGCTCTTTCAGGTTCAACATGGCATAGGCGATGCGCTGGCCTGGCCCATGATAGGTATATTGCCCACCCCGGCCGGTTTTATGCACTGGAAAGCGGGCGGGCGTCAGTAAGTCCTGGGCTTTTGCACTGGTGCCCGCCGTATAAAGCGATGGATGCTCCAACAGCCAGATTTCCTCTGGCGCGGTGCCGGCATGAATGGCGGCGACACGGGCTTCCATGGCCGCCACGGCGACGTCATAGGCGACGGGTTCTGCACTCACGCGCCAATCTGGTCGTGCCGTTTCTGACCACCGATCCGGGGAACAGGATTTCTCAGGAGCAGCGCTTAAATTCATTGCAGGTCGAATTCCTATAGATAGAGCCATCGCCCCGCTTGATTGGGGGGCAGTGATTGGCTATACCATCGCCCACTCGCGGGCAAAAGCCCCCGAGCATGGCATGGTGTGCGGTCGTGGCGGAATTGGTAGACGCGCAGCGTTGAGGTCGCTGTCCGGTAACACGGGTGGAAGTTCGAGTCTTCTCGACCGCACCATGTCTTGTTTGAAGGGTTTCTGAGCGTCTCTGTTAAAAGAGTTTTTCAACGCAGCCCCTTTCCCCTCCTGTAAATTCGGATAAGATGCTGGCATCAACCGCAATATAGCGGAGTGGCCGGTGTCTAGGACTGTGTTCTGCACAGTTCAATCACGCATTCAAGGGGATACATACTCATGGCGAAAAATTTCGACCAGGAGGCGTTGGCATATCATCGCATGGCGCCTGCTGGGAAACTGGCGGTTGTTGCAACCAAGCCGCTGGCAACACAGCGCGATCTCAGCTTGGCCTATTCCCCCGGCGTGGCCGCTGCCTGTCGCGAGATTGAGCGCGACCCCGTTGAGGCGGCCTATCTGACGGCGCGCGCCAATCTGGTGGGCGTGATCACCAATGGGACGGCTGTGCTGGGTCTGGGCGCGATTGGCGCTTTAGCGTCGAAACCGGTGATGGAGGGCAAGGCCGTCCTGTTTAAGAAATTCGCTGGGATTGATGTGTTTGATATCGAGGTTGATGAGACAGATCCAGACAAGTTTTGCGCTGTTGTGTCCGCACTGGAACCAACCTTTGGCGGCATCAATCTGGAAGACATAAAGGCCCCGGAATGCTTTGAAATTGAAAAGCGTCTGCGTGCGAAAATGAAAATTCCAGTCTTCCATGACGACCAGCATGGGACCGCGATCATTGTCGCCGCCGCAGTTCTAAACGGATTGGAACTGCTGGGCGAGAAGTTTGAAGATATCAAAATTGTGACCTCCGGCGCTGGGGCTGCGGCGCTGGCCTGTTTGTCGATGTTGGTCGCGATGGGCGCGAAGCGGGAAAACATCTGGGTCACGGACATTGATGGCCTGGTCTATGAAGGCCGGGAGCAGATGGACGAATATAAGGGCATCTATGCCAAGCAGACCAATATGCGGACCCTGGATGATGTGATCGACGGGGCAGATGTGTTTCTGGGCCTGTCAGCCCCCAATGTGCTGAAACCCGAAATGGTCAAACGCATGGGCAAGGCGCCGATCATCCTGGCGCTGGCCAATCCGAATCCAGAAATCCTGCCAGAAGATGCGATTGAGGCACGCCCGGACGCCATCGTCGCGACAGGCCGGTCCGATTATCCCAATCAGGTTAATAATGTACTGTGCTTTCCCTTTATCTTTCGGGGGGCATTGGATGTTGGGGCAACCACGATCAATGAGGAAATGAAGGTTGCTGCGGTCAAGGCAATTGCTGCCCTGGCGCGCCGTGAAGTCTCCGAAGTTGTGGCTAAGGCCTATGGTAGCTCCGGCGGTTTTGGTCGGGATCATCTGATCCCCAAGCCATTTGATCCACGGCTGATTCTGGAAATTGCACCGGCTGTTGCACGGGCGGCAATGGACTCTGGTGTGGCAACACGCCCGATTGAGGATTTTGAGGCCTATAATGCGCGGCTGGAATCCTTTGTCTATCGGTCCGGTACCGTGATGAAGCCGATTATTGATCGTGCTGTGGCTGATCCTCGCCGCGTTGTTTATGCCGAAGGCGAAGAGGAACGCGTTTTGCGCGCGGTTCAGATCGTCGTCGATGATGGTATTGCCGTTCCGATCCTGATTGGTCGCCGCAAGGTCATCGAACAACGGATTGAACGCCTGGGGTTGCGTCTGGTGATTGATCGGGATTTTGAGCTATGCGATCCCGAAGATGATCCCCGCTATAAAGAATATTGGACGTTGTATCATGAACTGACCGGGCGTCAGGGTGTGTCACCGGAGCTTGCTCGGGAGGTGGTGCGCACGCGGACCACAGTGATCGGATCGTTGATGGTGCGTCTGGGGCAGGCCGATGCCCTGATCTGTGGCACGATGGGACGATTCCGCGACCACCTGAAGCATGTCCGTCGTGTGATTGGTGTGCGCAGTGGGGCGCGCGATTTCTCCACGCTGAACATGTTGATCCTGAACAAGGGGATTTTCTTTTTCTGCGATACGCATGTCAGCTTTGATCCGTCGGTTGAGGAACTGGTTGAAATGGCAATCCTGGCGGCGGAAGAAGTGCGCCGTTTTGGGATTGAGCCCAAAATCGCCATGCTGTCCCATGCCAATTTTGGCAGTTCAGATTCTCCCTCTTCAATTAAAATGCGCCAAGCGGTTGCCATTCTGCAGCGCGAGACCGATTTAGAGGTAGAAGGTGAGATGCATGCTGATACCGCGCTGGATGAAACATTGCGTGCGACATTGATGCCTGAAAACAAGCTTTCAGGGTCGGCAAACTTGATGATCATGCCAACTCTGGATTCGGCGAATATTGCGTATAACGCGGTGAAAATGTTGGGAGATGGCCTGTCGGTTGGGCCGATTATGATCGGTTCTGCCCGCCCGGTTCACATCCTGACAACATCGCTGACGGCACGGGGGATTGTGAACATGACCGCTGTTGCCGTGGTGGATGCCCAAATGGAAACACGACCCTCAGGAAAGAGGGCTTAGAGTATCGAAACAGGGATTCTGACATATGTCGGAGGCGTTTGAGAAAGCGGACAGCGAAGACGGTGACGCCTTCGACGAACTTTATGGTCTTTCGAATGAGACCGTAGAGGCCGTTGAAGCTGCCGTCGACGAAGGCGCGCCTCCCGATACTATTCGGGAATTGGTGGTGCCGTTGCATGCCGCCGATTTGGCGGATTTGCTGGAACGCTTGTCGCCTGATGATCGCCTGTCTGTTGTCCATGCTCTGGGCGATGAGCTGGATTCAGACGTCTTTTCCTATATCGATGAATCGGTTCGGGAAGATATCGTTGATGAATTGCCGAATTCTGTTCTGGCAAACATTGTCCGCGATCTGGATTCCGATGACGTTATCGACTTTCTGGAGGATCTGGACGAGGAGGATCAGCGTGAAATCCTCGACACGGTCTCTGCTGAAGACCGGGTTCTCTATGAACAGGGGTTAAGCTATCCGGAATATTCCGCCGGGCGCTTGATGCGACGGGAAACGGTCACCATTCCGGATTTCTGGACCGTGGGACAGACCATCGATTTCATGCGCGGCGAAGACACGGACCTGCCTGATGATTTTTACAACATCATCGTTGTGACAACCGCCCATAAGCCAATTGCTATGGTGCAGCTTTCAAAATTGCTGCGGACCAAGCGGGTGGTGCCGGTTTCTGCCATTATGGAGACCGACCTGAAGGTCATGCCTGCTGATATGGATCAGGAGGATATGGCCTTTCTGTTCCGGCAATATGGATTGGTCGAAGCGCCCGTTGTGGATGCAGAGGGGCGTCTGGTCGGGGTCGTGACCATCGATGATATCGTTGACGTCATGGACGAGGAACATGAGGACGATATTCTGAAGCTGGGGGGCGTGAGCGAGGATGACTTCTATTCTGATTTCTATGAAACCACGCGGCTGCGCTTTTCCTGGTTGTTGGTGAATTTGGGCACGGCGATTGTTGCCTCTTTGGTGATTGCCTTGTTCGAGGATGCTTTAGGCAAGATCGTAGCCTTGGCGGTATTGATGCCGATAGTCGCCTCTATGGGCGGTAATGCGGGCACCCAGACGCTGACCGTTGCGGTGCGTGCCTTGGCGACCAATGAATTGACGGCGCGCAATGCGGTTCGGATCATGACCAAGGAAGTCCTTGTGGGCTGTGCCAATGGATTCCTGTTTGCCGCCATTATGGGCGTGATTGCCTGGTTGTGGTTCAGTGATCCGATGTTGGGCGCGGTGATTGCCTTTGCGATGGTGCTTAATCTGATCATTGCGGGCTTCAGCGGCGTTTTGATCCCCTTGGCAATTGAGCGGATCGGTCAAGATCCTGCCATCGCCTCGACAGTGTTTCTGACCACGATCACTGATGTCGTTGGGTTTTTCGTGTTTTTGGGCCTGGCGACACTGGTCCTCATCTAAACAGGCACGGCGCTTGCTTTATGCTTTGCAGATGAATTTTCTGCAGCATAAGGCCGCTCATTATGTTACCGACCAATAATTCCAGCATTTATCGCGTCGCCACCGCCTATGAGGCGGCAAAGCAGTCTCAGACTGTGGTTCCTGATGCGGCTCAGGCAACAAAGGAAATAGGGCGCGCACGGTTTTTTGATGCGTTGGCGGGTCGCTATGGATTGCCGGGTAGCGTCCTGTCCGGGGCAACGGACGCCGCCCAGGCATATGGTAAATCTGATAATACCGAAACGGCGGATATGGACATTGCAAAACGCTATGATCTTTCCGCCTTGTCGATTGAAGAGATTTTGTCTTTGGCCGATGATTTGAAAACGGCGGGGCGGCTGGATACGTCTTCGGCTGATTTGATGAAATACAATATGCAGGCACTTCCCTTCGGTCAGGACAGTGTTTTTTCAACCTCCCCCGTTGCTGCTTTTGCGCGGGCAATGGGACAGGGGAGCAGTTCTGCTGCCAACCGCACTCTGGATCTGATCCGCCAGCAGGAAGAGCAGATCCAATATCTCAGTGAGAATGACGCAGACCCCCGCGCTTTACGTGGCGCGAAGGCGGTTCTGGGTCAATTGCGTTTGTTACAAGCAGAACAAACCCTCTATGCCCAAATGGACAGTGCGCGCGATCGGACAGATGACAGAAAGACCGGCGGGGGCTTTGGCCCATTTGGGGCAATGACCGACTTAATGAGCTTACCTGCCTCCGCAATTGCCTTGTTTAGCGCCTAAAACAATGCGCCCAAAAAGACTACCGCTCAGGATGGGGCCTGAGCGGTAGCGTCGGGGAGGGAATGTGTGAACACAATTTGAAGACGTCCACAAAAAATAATTAACACCAATCGCGTGTTTCGAGAAGTGCAAAATCGTAAAGGTCGCATTATTTAATTATGTGTACACTCTATGGGCGTGTCGCGCGCACGGCAATCTGCGCCGCAGTTTGATCCGCAGGGGGGGCCATTTCAGACGATAAATGAAAATGGCTGATTCTTTATCGACAGGACCTTTATGCGCTCAGTTTCTGCCCCTTTGAATGAGCCCCCGGTTCCTGCGGCGGAGCCGTCCACGGTTCTGTCGATATTTCTGCTGAGTGGCGGGTTGTTTATCTTCACCCTGCAAGACGTCATCGTGCGCAGGCTCAGCCCCCATTATCCGGTTCATGAATTGATTTTTATACGCGGTGCCTTGGCCATCTGGTTGATGGGGGTTTACGTCTATTGGCGCTATGGCTGGTCTGGCTTCCGCATTGTTCGGCCGGAGATCATTCTGCTGCGGGGCACCTGCGGCATGATTTGTTTTATGAGCTACTATCTGTCTTTGGCGAAGCTCACTTTGGCAGCAACAGTGACGATCACCTATTCCAGCCCCATTATTATCAGCCTACTGTCGGTTTTCATGCTGGGTGAATCCGTTGGATGGCGACGATGGGCGGCGATCTTTGTGGGTTTTATGGGGGTAATCGTTGTGGTCGGGCCATCTGGTAATTTCCTGGACCCGGCCGCTGGCTTTGCGGTGTTGAGTGCTGTGACCTATGCCACAATGTCAATCCTGACGCGCAAGCTCAGTACTCAAATGGCGGGGGCCAGCATTGCCTTTTATCAGATGCTGTCCTTTATCGTTGGCAGTATCCTATTGGCCCTGTTTCTGGGGAATGGGGGATTCTACGACCCCACAGATCACCTTAGCATTCAATTCATGTTGCGACCTTGGATCTTTCCTGATTGGAACGATTTTGGACTGATTGCCCTGACAGCGCTGATTGCTTCCTTTTGCTTTATCATGCTGACCAGCGCTTATGCGCGCACATCACCATCTATCGTCGCGCCGTTTGAATATAGCGGTGTGTTGTGGGGCACTTTGGCGGGTTGGATATTCCTAGCGGAAGTACCGAGCCAATGGACCTTGATTGGCGCTGGAATCATCGTCGGGGCGGGCCTTTACATCCTGTATCGCGAATCCTACTGGGGAAAGAAACCGCGAGCCCTGCTGAATCCAGCGCTAACCCTTCCAGATCCAGTACAGGGCCCGCCCAAGGATTAAAGGCTTTGCCTGTCTGATCCTCGCCTAATCTTCAGATATGAAGCCGGATTGGTTTCGGCATAACGCAAGATTAGAAATTGACGTTTACGTAAACGTTAACTACGGTGCGTCCTTCAATAGGAAAGCGGGCTAACCGCTTGTTCGGACTTGCCACCGTTGAACCTTTTTGAAGGACAGTCGATGCCAGGGAACAAGGTTCATACCATCGCTGATTTGGTGCGCGATTTTGGCGTTACCGCCAGAACCATTCGTTTCTATGAAGCGGAAGGCATGCTGACGCCGGAACGTCAGGGGCAACAGCGGCTGTATCATCCACGCGACAGGGTTCGATTAAAGCTGATCCTGCGGGGTAAGCGGTTGGGTTTCACCCTGGCGGAAATTCGCGAAATTATAGATCTGTATCATGCTGCCCCTGGGGAGTTGGGGCAGTTGCAGTACTTTCTGGACAAGATTCAGGAACGGCGCGCTGATCTGGAACAAAAGCGCAAAGATATTGAGTTAACCCTTAAGGAGTTGGAAGAGGTTGACCGGACCTGCCGCCAACACCTGTTAGAATTGGCTCGTCCTGGGTCAAAGGAGGCAGCAGAATGAGCGCGTTTCAAGTCCATGACCCAGATTTCGAAAGCCGGACCCGCGACAGCTTTGCCCGCCAGGGGTTCATGGCGACATTGGGTGCGCAGCTTACCGCTGTCTCCCCAGGTCATGTTGAGATACAGCTGCCCTATCGCGCGGAACTAAGCCAACAGCACGGCTATTTCCATGGCGGCGTGATCGGCACGATGGCCGATAATGCGGGAGGGTATTGCGCCTTCACATTGTTGGCGCCGGAAGATTCGATCCTGACGGTGGAATACAAGATCAACATCGTCTCTCCCGGCAAGGGCGAGTTCCTGATTGCCACAGGCAAAGTCCTGAAACCTGGTCGCCGCCTGACTATCTGTGAGGCACGGATTTATGGGGAGATAGCTGGCAAGCGCAAACTTTGCGCCACCGCCCTGTGCACCTTAATGACAATGGACGGCATGTCCGACGAGAAAGCCGCCTGATTAAAAGAGCGGTAAATTCAAACATATTTGAGGGAGCGAAATCATGATTTCCAATTCCTATCCGACGCTGGACTTTGATCTGGGGGAAACGGCAGAGATGCTGCGCGATAGCGTGTCGAGCTTCGTGTCTGACGAACTGGCCCCCCGCGCGGCGGAGATTGATAAGACCGACCAATTCCCAATGGATATGTGGAAGAAGTTCGGCGATATGGGCCTGTTGGGCATCACGGTTGAGGAAGAATATGGCGGCGCTGGCATGGGCTATCTGGAACATGCCATTGCGATGGAGGAAATCAGTCGCGCCTCTGCCTCTGTGGGCCTCAGCTATGGCGCGCATTCCAATCTGTGCGTTAATCAGATCCGTCGCAATGGGACCGAAGAGCAGAAACAGCGCTATTTGCCGAAACTGATTTCCGGGGATCATGTTGGCGCGCTGGCCATGTCCGAACCCGGTGCGGGTTCCGATGTTGTCAGCATGAAGCTGCGGGCCGACAAAAAGGGGGATCGCTATGTGCTGAATGGCAGCAAGATGTGGATCACCAACGGCCCCGATGCCGATACGATGGTGATCTATGCCAAGACCGACCCAGACGCTGGGTCCAAGGGCATCACCGCCTTTCTGGTGCAAAAAGATTTCAAAGGATTCTCCGTCGCGCAAAAGCTCGACAAGCTGGGGATGCGCGGGTCCCATACCGGGGAACTGGTATTCGAAGATTGTGAAGTGCCGGAAGAGAATATTCTGGGCGGCCTGAACAAGGGTGTTAAGGTCTTGATGAGCGGGCTGGATTATGAGCGCGCCGTGCTGGCCGCTGGTCCGCTGGGCATCATGCAGGCCTGCATGGATGTGGTGCTGCCTTATCTGCATGAACGCAAACAGTTCGGGCAAGCCATCGGCGAATTTCAGTTAATGCAGGGAAAGCTGGCCGATATGTACACCACAATGAATGCCTGCAAGGCCTATGTCTATGCGGTGGTCAAAGCCTGTGATCGAGGCCAGACAACCCGCAAGGATGCAGCGGGCGCGATCCTGTATGCCGCGGAAAAGGCAACCTGGATGACGCTGGAGGCGATCCAGGTGCTGGGTGGCATGGGCTATATCAATGACAGCCCGACAGGCCGCCTGTTGCGAGACGCCAAACTGTATGAGATCGGGGCGGGGACCTCTGAAATCCGCCGCATGCTGATCGGCCGCGAATTGTTCAACGAGACAGTCTAAGCAAAGGAACGGGTATGACCCAGCAAGACCCAATCGTTATTGTCGGTGCTGCGCGCACGCCCATGGGCAGCTTTCAAGGGGATTTGAAAGAGGCGACCGCCCCTGAGCTCGGCTCTGTGGCGATCCGTGAGGCACTGTCTCGCGCCGGTGTATCTGGAGACGATGTCGGCGAAGTGATTTTTGGCAATGTGCTGCCCGCTGGTCTGGGGCAGGCCCCGGCGCGTCAGGCCAGCCTGGGCGCGGGCGTGCCTCAGGCGGTGGGTTGTACAACGATCAATAAGATGTGTGGTTCCGGCATGAAGGCGACGATGTTGGCCCATGATCTGCTGATCGCTGGCAGTGCCGATGTGATGGTTGCGGGCGGGATGGAGAGTATGACCAATGCGCCCTATCTGCTGCCCAAGGCGCGGGGGGGCATGCGGTTGGGCCATGGTCAGGTAATTGATCATATGTTCCTGGACGGGCTGGAAGATGCCTATGACAAAGGCCGCCTGATGGGGGCTTTTGCAGAAGAAACCGCGACCCATTACCAGTTCACCCGCGATGCCCAGGATGCTTTTGCCATTGAAAGTCTGACCCGTGCTCAGAAAGCACAGGTTGATGGCACTTTCGATGCAGAGATCGCACCGATCACGCTGAAAACCCGCAAAGGGAACATAACGGTCAGCCTGGACGAACAACCCCGTACCGCCAATCCGGACAAGATCCCAACGCTGAAACCTGCCTTTGCGAAGGATGGCACGGTGACGCCCGCGAATTCATCCTCTATTTCAGATGGCGCGGCGGCCCTGGTGCTGATGCGTCGGTCCGAGGCGGAGCGTCGCGGCCTGACTCCGCTGGGGGAAATTGTGTCTCATGCCACCCATGCGCAGGCTCCGGCCTGGTTCACGACCGCCCCGGTCGAGGCGATCCGGAAATGTCTGGAAAAGGCCGGTTGGTCGAAAGACGCGGTTGACTTGTATGAGGTCAATGAGGCTTTTGCCGTTGTGGCCATGGCGGCGATGCATGACCTTGACCTGCCCCAGGATAAAGTGAACATCCATGGCGGTGCCTGTGCTCTGGGCCATCCGATCGGGGCGTCAGGCGCGCGCATTCTGGTGACATTACTCAATGCCCTGCAGAAATATGATCTGCAGACGGGTGTTGCATCCCTATGTATCGGTGGTGGCGAGGCAACAGCTCTGGCCGTGAAACGCCTGTCGTAAATGAAAGAGGTAGATTAGATATGCCAACAATCCTGATCACTGGATCCAATCGCGGGATCGGAAAGCGCCTGGCGGAATTGTACGATGCAGAGGGATGGACGGTGATTGCCGCGTGTCGCGATCCGGCTGCCTCTGCTGCGCCGGGCGAAAAACTGGCATTGGATGTTGGTGACAGTGACAGCGTTGCTGCCGCCGCCCAAACATTGGCAGGCCGCGAGATTGATGTTCTGTGGAACAATGCTGGTGTGTATCTGGATAAGAATATGCCACTGTCCAAGATGGATTGGGATGCCTGGGCGCAAACCTTCTGGATCAACAGTATCGCCCCGATCCGGCTGTGTGAGACATTGCGGGCCAATGTTGCCGCGTCCAAGCGTAAGACATTTGCCTTCACGACCAGCAAAATGGGCTCAATCGCTTTGAATTCGGGCGGAGGTTATGCCTATCGATCTTCCAAGGCGGCACTGAATATGGCCATATCCTGTCTGACCCAGGACGTGACGGCGCAGGGGATCAAAACCGTGATGCTACATCCAGGATGGGTGCAAACGGATATGGGGGGCAGCGGGGCGGATATTGATACGAATACATCGGCATCCGGCATGAAATCCGTTGTCGATGGGCTGACAGAGGCTCAATCGGGGCAGTTCAGAAATTATGATGGTAAGGAGTTGCCTTGGTGAATCCAGTCAATCGTCTTCTTGCGGGTTATCGCAGCTATCGCGCGCTCTATCACGAAAAGCGTGGAGAGATGACACGCCTATTGGCTGAAGAAGGGCAAAAGCCAGAAATCATGGTTATTGCCTGTTCTGACAGCCGCGTTGATCCTGCAATCTTGTTCAATGCGGATCCAGGTGAAATCTTTGTGGTTCGGAATGTCGCTGCTTTGGTTCCGCCCTACAGTCCCGATTCTTCGCATCATGGGACATCGTCTGCCATTGAATTTGCCGTAAAGGATTTGGGCGTTCGGGAAATCGTCATTCTGGGCCATCACAAATGTGGCGGTGTGCAGGCCATGCGCTCTATCCATGCCGGTAATGCGTTAGAGGATCGAGAGTTTATCGGTGCCTGGATGGCGCTGGCGGAAGATGCCTGCTCAACGCATGGCGCGGATGATCCAGGGTCGGACGCTACGGTTGAGATGGCAACAATCAAGACCTCTATCCGAAATCTGAAAAGCTTCCCTTGGGTTTTGAGCCGGGTGGAAGAAGGCACATTGCGGCTACATGGATGGTGGTTCGACATCGATACCGGCAACATGCTGGCCCATGACCCCCGCACGGGCCAGTTCAGCATCGTTGAGAGTGTGCCGGACGTAATCGGCGGGAAATAGAGTTGGCATAACAAGGCTGACCAATAGGGAGAAACGACCATGATTTTGACCGAAGAACAGACCATGATCCGCGATATGGCGCGGGAATTTGCGACCGAGCAATTGGCACCGAATTCAGAGGCATGGGACCGTGAATGCCGTTTCCCCAAGGAAGCGATCAACGCGATGGCGGAACTTGGGATGATGGGCATGATGGTGCCGCCCGAATGGGATGGGGCTGGCACCGATACGGTTTCCTATGCCATGGCATTGGAGGAAATCGCGGCAGGGGATGGTTCTGTTTCTACGATTATGAGCGTGCATAATTCTGTCGGCTGTATGCCGATCCTTCGGTATGGCACCGACGATCAGAAGGAGCGCTTCCTGAAGCCCTTGGCGCGGGGCGAGATGATCGGTGCCTTTTGCCTGACCGAGGCTCATGCCGGGTCCGATGCGTCCGCGATCAAAACCAAGGCGCGCAAAGATGGTAATAAATGGGTGATCGACGGGTCCAAGCAATTCATCACCAATGGATCAACCGCAGGCGTGGCCCTGGTTTTTGCCGTGACCGACCCGGAGGCTGGTAAGCGGGGAATTTCTGCCTTTCTGGTTCCGACCGACAGCAAGGGGTATGTCGTAGAGCGGATCGAAAAGAAAATGGGCCTGAATGCGTCTGATACCTGCGCCCTGCGGTTTGAAGGGGTGGAGGTGACGCCAGACCTGATGTTGGGCGAAGAAGGCCAGGGCTATAAAATCGCGCTGTCTAACCTGGAAGGCGGGCGCATTGGAATTGCCGCCCAGGCCCTGGGCATTGCGCGGGCTGCTCTGGATTATGCGGTTGGCTATGCCAAGGAACGCACGTCGATGGGCCAACCGATCATGCAGCACCAGGCCGTCGGATTCCGTCTGGCCGATGGGGCGACCAAATTGCATGCGGCGCGTCAGATGATTCTGCATGCAGCGGCTATGAAGGATGCGGGCCAGCCGTGCCTGACCGAAGCCTCCATGGCGAAGCTCTTTGCCACCGAAATGGCGGAAATTGTAGTTTCCGATGCACTGCAAACCTTGGGCGGCTATGGCTTTATGAAAGATTTCCCACTGGAACGTATGGCCCGCGACGTCCGGGTGACCAAAATTTACGAGGGCACCAGCGATATTCAACGCATGCTGATCGCCCGATCCTTGGCCGCTTAAGCGAAGAATAGGGTAGGGTGATGGCCCAGAAAACTCTCGATTTCTATTTCGACTATTCTTCCCCCTATGGCTATTTCGCATCGGAAATGGTGGAAGCCTTGGCGGAAAAGCATGGCCGTGTTGTGGTTTGGAAACCATTCCTGTTGGGGATCATCTTTAAGCAGGAAGGGACGCAGTCCTTAATCAGCTATCCGATGAAAGGCCCCTATTCCAAGCATGATATCGAACGGTGCTCTGGCTTCTACAGCATTCCTTTCCAATGGCCATCGGTCTTCCCCGTTTTGACCGTCAATGCCGCCCGGGCGACGCTGTGGGTACAGCAGCAACATCCCGATATGGCTGTGCCATTGATCCATGCGATCTATCGAAAGGCTTTTTCGGAGGGGGCTGATGTTGGGCAAGTCGCGACTGTTATAGAAGCAGCAGAGTCCATTGGGCTAGATCCCGATGACGTGTCGAAAGTTATCCGATCACAGCCGATGAAAGACTTGTTGAAGACAGAAACACAGGCGGCGATGGATCGGGGCGTGTTTGGTTCGCCTTTCTTCTTTATCGATGGTGAGAGATTTTGGGGTGTTGATCGGATGGATATGATGGATGCATGGATGACACGGGGCGGATGGTAATCCTCAAATACAGGCACCGCTGACATTTATAGGACTTAAAGGACGCAGTATGACCCAATTGACCAGTGCATATGATCCCAAATCGGAAGAGGCGATTGCCAATACGGAGGCAATGACGGCGCTTGTTGAGGATCTGAAGGCAAAGCTTGCTGCAGTTAAACTAGGCGGGGGCGAGGTCGCGCGAGAACGGCATCTATCTCGCGGTAAGCTGTTGCCGCATGATCGGGTGCGCACTTTGCTGGACCCGGGCTCACCGTTCTTGGAACTGTCTCAACTGGCAGCCTACGGCATGTATGACGATACGATTTCCGGGGCTGGGATCATAACCGGGATTGGTCGCATCGCCGGTCAGGAATGCGTCATTGTCGCCAATGATGCGACGGTGAAGGGGGGAACCTACTATCCGCTGACTGTGAAGAAGCATGTCCGCGCTCAGGAAATCGCCCAACAGAACAACTTGCCCTGTATCTATCTGGTGGATTCTGGTGGTGCCAACTTGCCCAATCAGGATGAGGTTTTTCCCGATCGCGACCATTTCGGGCGCATCTTCTACAATCAGGCCAATATGTCCGCCCAGGGCATTGCCCAGATTGCCGTCGTCATGGGGTCTTGCACCGCAGGCGGTGCTTATGTCCCCGCCATGTCGGAAGAAAGCATCATCGTGCGCAATCAGGGCACGATCTTTCTGGGGGGCCCTCCTCTGGTGAAGGCGGCGACGGGTGAAGAAGTGTCCGCAGAAGATTTGGGTGGGGCAGAGGTGCATTCCCGCGTTTCGGGTGTCACGGATCACATTGCAGAAAATGATACCCATGCACTCTCCATCGCCCGCAAGATCGTTAGCAATTTAAACCGTACCAAGCCGATGGGTGTGAAAACCCAGCCGCCGCGTGAGCCTGTGCTGAACCCGGATGATCTTTATGGTGTCGTCCCAACCGACCTGAAGAAACCTTATGATGTACGCGAAGTCATCGGTCGCATCATCGATGGATCAGACTTTGACGAATTCAAGAAACTCTATGGCACGACCTTGATCTGCGGTTTTGCCCATATCTGGGGCTATCCGGTGGGCATCATCGCCAATAATGGCATTCTGTTTTCGGAATCCGCCCTGAAAGGGGCGCATTTTATTGAACTGTGCTCAAAGCGGAATATTCCCCTGGTCTTCCTGCAAAACATCACTGGCTTTATGGTTGGCTCCAAATATGAATCTGGCGGCATTGCCAAGGATGGGGCCAAGCTGGTAACCGCCGTTGCTACGACCAAGGTTCCAAAATTCACCGTCATTCTGGGCGGCAGTTTCGGGGCGGGCAATTATGGCATGTGCGGGCGCGGGTTTTCCCCTCGGTTTGTGTGGATGTGGCCTAATGCACGCATCTCCGTTATGGGCGGAGAGCAGGCAGCCAGTGTTTTGGCCACAGTGAAAGAGGATAATATGGCCAAGAAGGGCACCTCGTGGTCTGCGGAAGAAAAGGCGGCCTTTATGGATCCCATCCGCCAGCAATACGAGGATCAGGGTCATCCCTATTATGCCACCGCCCGAATTTGGGATGACGGCATTATTGATCCGAAAGATACACGCATGGTTTTAGGCCTTGGTCTGTCGGCGGCGATGAATGCGCCGATTGAGCAGACGCACTTTGGCCTGTTCCGGATGTAGGAGAGACCCGATGTCCGATCAGAAATTTACTATCCTGCGGGATGGCCCAGTCGCACGCCTATGCCTGACCAATCCGGATCGGCACAATGCTTTTGATGATGATTTGATTCTGGGTCTTACAGAAGCGTTCATAGCGCTGGGGGAAGAGCCTGATATCCGCGCGATTATCCTGATGGCGGAAGGGAAAAGCTTCTCTGCAGGGGCCGATCTGACCTGGATGCAGCGCGTCGCGGGTTATTCCTTTGATGAGAATCTGGCCGATGCGGGGGCCTTGGCAGAAATGCTGCGGGTTATCAATTTCCTGCCCAAGCCGGTAATTGCCCGGGTGCAAGGGGCTGCCTTTGGCGGCGGTGTTGGTCTGGTTGCCTGTTGCGATATCGCCATTGGGTCCAGCCGCGCCAGCTTCTGCCTGTCGGAAGTGAAGCTGGGCATTATCCCCTCTGCGATCAGTCCCTATGTGGTCGATGCGATTGGTGCGCGCGCTGCCCGGCGCTATTTCCAAACTGCCGAACGCTTTGATGCGCCAACGGCACTGCGCCTTGGCTTGTTGCATGAGGTGGTTGAGGAAGATGGCCTGGACGCCGCCGTTGGCGCAGTGGTCCAATCAATCCTGGCTGTCGGCCCTATCGCCGCCAAGGAAGCCAAAGATCTGGTTTTTGCTGTTGATCGCCCGATTACGTCAGAGGTTATCGACGATACTGTTCATCGCATTGCCCGCCTGCGCGCCACATCGGAAGCGAAGGAAGGCATGGCGGCCTTTTTTGAGAAACGGAGTCCCGCATGGAAAAAGTAGACGTCTTTGCAACGGTTGAACGAGAGCGGGCGAGCTTTCTGGCGCAGTCTACTCACAGTATGGGGCTTCCCAGCCTATTCTACGGCTCTTTGCGGGCATCCCCTGTATTTGAGGTCGTCGTCGGGCGACCAATGGACAGTGCTGATATTCATCCAGTAACCCTACCTAATTATGAATTGGCGCGGATCATTGCCGGTGACGGCTTTCCGGGTATTTTCCCAACACAGGAAGAAACCCTGTTGGACTGTCTTTTGATCCGGGATTTGTCTGCGGAAGAAATCCTGCGTGTCGCATGGTACGAATGGGATGAATATAAACTTGGTCGATTCACGCTCAGTGACGGTCAACAGGCACAGGCCTTTGTGCCCGATGTGGAGGCAATCCATCGGTTGCACGGATCCATCGATTTTCAGCCCTGGTCTTTTGAGGACTGGCGCGATCAGCATTTACAGGATGCCATTCCCAATGCTCAACAATGGATGGCCGAAATGCCTGATGTAACCCGCCATTTGGCTGCGGCAGAATAATTTTTTAAGGGGTGAGGCTATGTTCAAGCGGATATTGATCGCAAATCGTGGAGAGATCGCCTGCCGGGTGATCGCAACAGCCCGTCATTTGGGAGTGGAGACGGTCGCGGTCTATTCTGACGCAGATGCCGATGCTCTGCATGTCGCGCTGGCGGATCAGGCGGTTCATATCGGCCCGGCCCCGGCACGGGAAAGCTATCTGCTGGGTGATGTCATCCTTAAGGCAGCTCAGGATACCGGGGCGGAGGCGATTCATCCCGGCTATGGGTTCCTGTCTGAGAATGCGGATTTTGCCGAAGCCTGCGAACAGGCTGGTATTGTTTTCATTGGCCCGCCGGCCAGTGCGATCCGTGCCATGGGCTCCAAATCCGAAGCAAAGGCCCTGATGGGTAAGGCCGGTGTTCCCTTAACGCCCGGTTATCACGGCGCCGATCAAGACCCGGATCATTTGCAATCTGCCGCAGATGAGATTGGCTATCCCGTCCTGATCAAGGCCTCTGCCGGAGGCGGTGGGAAGGGCATGCGCCTTATCGAACAGGCGCAGGATTTTCAGGAAGCGCTGGCATCGTGTAAACGCGAGGCGGCCTCTAGCTTTGGCGATGACAGGGTTCTTGTGGAACGATTCGTCACCCGCCCGCGCCATATCGAAATGCAGGTTTTCGCGGATGCACACGGCAATGCCGTGCATCTGTTTGAGCGGGATTGCTCCATCCAGCGTCGCCATCAAAAAGTTGTGGAGGAAGCAACAGCGCCCGGCATGCCCGAAGATCTGCGTGCCAAGATGGGTGATGCCGCCGTTGCCGCGGCCAAGGCTGTTGGCTATCAGGGGGCCGGAACAGTCGAATTCATTGCCGAGACGAAACCCGACGGCACACCCGGCGACTTTTTCTTTATGGAGATGAATACCCGCCTGCAGGTTGAACATCCGGTGACGGAGGCTGTGACCGGCCAGGATCTGGTCGAATGGCAATTGCGCGTCGCCTCGGGTGAAAGGCTGCCGATGGATCAGGCGGAGATCTTTGCCTTTGGCCATGCGGTAGAAGTGCGCCTCTATGCGGAAGACCCTGATGGTGGTTTCCTGCCTTCCATCGGCACATTGACCCATCTGCGCTTCCCGGAAGAAATTGGTGGGGTGCGTATAGATACCGGTGTGCGTCAGGGGGATATGATTTCTCCTTACTATGATCCGATGATCGCCAAGATCATTGCCCAGGGGGATGATCGGGATCAGGCCATTGCCACCTTGATTCAGGCGCTGCGGGAAACGGAGGTTGCTGGAATTTCCACCAACCGCGATTTCCTGATCCGTGTTCTCTCTCATCCTGATTTCAAATCGGGGGCATTGGATACGGGCTTTATCGCAGATAAAGAAGAAATCCTGCTGCCGGGCAGGGCGCGTGCCAGCGCCGTCGCACTCACGCTGGCCAGCCTGTTGATGCTTGATAAGCAGGCTGTGATCGCGCGTGATACCACTGCTGCCGGGTCAGATGCCAATAGCCCCTGGGCACGGGCCGATGGCTGGCGTCTAAGTGATGCTGCGCCGGTGGACCTGATCTTTCAGGACGCGGAAGGGGCCTGTCCAATCACGGCCATCTATAAAGACGGGTATTGGACCTGTCGCCTCGACTCCGGGGAAAGCCATAATGCAGTTTTGATCGACAGAACTGCTGATCGGCTTATCGCGCGGATTGACGGTGCCCGCCACGACATCGGCTATACCCAAACCGGCGACCGCCTGACACTGTTTCTGGGGGATCAAACGGTTGGCCTGGCACAGGTCGATCCCTTTGCCATGGCGGCAGGGACGGAACAATTGGACCATGCGCTGACGGCGCCGATGCCCGGTAAAGTGACAGCCGTCTTTGTCTCCGCGGGCGAAACCGTGAAGATGGGTCAATCGCTGATGATCCTGGAGGCAATGAAGATGGAACATACGATCAAGGCCCCGGCAGAAGGGGTCGTTGCAACATTGCCCTTTGCGGTTGGTGATCAAGTTCCCGACAGCGCCATCCTGATTACCTTTGAAGAGCCGGAGGCTGCATAATGTTTTCCCCTGTCCGGATCGTGGAAATGGGCCCGCGGGACGGGCTGCAGAATGAAAAAGCTGAGGTTTCGACCGAGGATAAGATTCAGCTGATTCATCTGCTCAACCGCACCGGCTTGCCTTCAATTGAGGTTGGCAGCTTCGTTTCCCCAAAATGGGTTCCAAAAATGGCGGATTCTGGGGCGGTCTTTGATCGGATCGAAAAGCTGCCTGGTGTTTCCTATCCGATGTTGACGCCGAATATGAAGGGGCTGGAAGTAGCCTTGGCTCATGGCGTTCAGGAAATTGCTGTCTTTGCTGCGGCGTCGGAGAGTTTTTCTCAGCGCAACATCAATTGCTCCATTGCTGAGTCTATTGATCGTTTTGTTCCGGTTTGTGAGAGCGCGCTGGCGGCAGGCTTAAAGGTGCGTGGCTATATCTCCTGTGTTCTGGGCTGTCCTTATGAAGGGGCTATTGCGCCAGTGGCCGTCGCGTCGGTTGCAGAGCGATTGCACCAGCTGGGATGTTATGAAATCTCTCTTGGGGATACGATAGGAACCGGGACGCCTATGGAAACCAAGGCCCTGATTAAGGCGGTTTCCAAGATCGTTCCGATGGATCAGATCGCGGGTCATTTTCATGACACCTATGGACAGGCTTTGGCCAATATATGGGCGGCACTGGACTGTGGGGTCCGGACATTCGATGCTTCGGTGGCTGGCCTGGGGGGCTGTCCCTATGCCAAGGGGGCCACAGGCAATGTTGCGACAGAGGATGTCGTCTACAGCCTGATGCACAGTGGGATTGAGACCGGTATTGATATGGATAGACTGCTCGATGCGGTCGCATTCGCGGCAGAAATGGTGCGGCGTGATGTGTCTTCCCGTGTCGGGCGCGCGTTGCTCATAAAACGGGCTGCTTAGCTCTCAAGAGACCTTGCCTCCCACAGCGAGCGACCGCTAGATCATACAAGGCGTCACGATGCCGGTGGGGCGGCGGGACACCCTTTATAATCTTGGGAAGGGAAGATTCTGCGTGAGCAGTGATTTATCGAGCTTAAAGATAAGCATTGTCGATAACAGCCCGTTCATGCGCAAATTGGTGCGGCGGATTCTGGTGTCCTATGGCATTGCACAGGGTGCGGATATCGACAATGGAACATACGCCCTGCAGATGTTTCATGATGCTTTGCCAGACATCGTAATTTTGGATGTTGATCTGGAACCGCTGGATGGGATTGAGATCACCCGCTTTATTCGCCAGTCACCTGACAGCATCAATCCGTATCTTCCGATCATTATGATGGTGGGCAATTCAGATATGCGCCGCGTTACAGACGCCAGGGATGCCGGGGCGACAGAGATCATTGCAAAACCCGTTTCGGGTCCCTCCCTCTATGGGCGCATCATGCAGATAATTGGGCATCCCCGGGAATTTGTCCGGTCAAAGGACTATTTTGGGCCAGATCGCCGACGACGCACAATTTTTTGGGTTGGGCGAGAACGTCGGATTGCGAACCAAAAGATGGATACAGCAGCCTTTATCGAAATACAGTAAGGACTATGCTTAATACGTGGCACCTGTTGCCCCAGTGTGGGGATTGTCCTGGCCCTAAAATCCCCTAGGCTTTCTTTTCAATCTATTAAAGATAAGAGAAGACTATCAATGGCCCTGCATATACGAAAACTTTGCGTCGGCGCGGACAGTATTGAGGATCTCCAGAATTGGCAAAGCGGTCGCTTGCGCCAGAACGGGGGCAAGATATGGCATACAACCCGAACATGGCCCCGGCGTTTCGACGAGATACTGCAGGGGGGAGGGTCGCTTTACTGGATCATCAAAGGTCAGATGTCCGTTCGACAGGTCATCCTGGGATTCGAGCCAGAATCCCAGAGTGATGATCCAGACGAACGCCCCTATTGCCGTATGGTGCTCTCTCCCGACCTGGTGCCAACAGACCCCTGGCCACATCGTCCTTTTCAGGGTTGGCGCTATTTAAAACCCGAAGAAGCGCCGCCAGATTTGAAGGCCGGTGTGGAAAACGATGCGCTGCCTGCCTCCCTTGCCGCGGAATTGCGGGCCCTGGGTGCGTGGTAAAATGGGCCAATAATCGCGGCAAAGTAATGTTAAAAAAAAAACAAAAAAAACCGACTTATTTTCGTAATTTATGCTTGCACGGTCCGGCGCTGGGGCCTATACACCGTCCGTCAGCGAGACAGCGGGGTCCAACCCGGTGGCGACGCGGACCCGGCGCTTCGGTCTCTCGACTTTAATCGTCGAATTTGATTGAAGCGTAGCAGATCAAGGATTAAGCTGAAATCTTGCGCCGACCCGAATCGGGTGGGTGAGGGAAACTTCGGCCTCTTTTTTGGCGAATGCGTCGGAATGAGTGGAAAGTTTGGTTATTTGACATTGTGAGATATGGAAGGGATACGCGGTTGGCGGTGGTCGATAT
>JARGPE010000295.1 GCA_029212835.1 Alphaproteobacteria bacterium
GTTTTGGCTGCGGGGGGAATTGATGCGGTCTATACAGTGCCCACTCTGCAAAACCCGACAAATGCCACACAGTCGGAAGAACGCCGCGAAGCGATTGCGGCGGTCTTGACGGAATTTGATGTGCCTGTGGTGGAAGATGACCTTTTTGGACTGTTACCTCATCACGCCCCTAAACCGTTGACCGCGCGCCTTCCTACGTTGGGTTTTTATGTGACATCGCTGTCTAAGACATTGGCTCCGGGATTGCGGGTCGGCTTTGTAAAATGCCCACCTAAGGCCCGTGATCAGGTCGCTGCAGCCGTCCGCGCCAGTACATGGATGGCGGTACCTTTGATGGTGGAACTTGCGTCGCGCTGGATATTGGATGGCACGGCAAAAGAAATCCTGACACGGCGACGAAAGGTGGATCGTGCCCGGTGTGACATCGCGCACCGTCATTTTGATGGGTTGGATTATTCAATGCCGGATGGATCACTCCATGTCTGGCTGCAATTGCCTGATCCCTGGCATGCCAGCCAATTTGTCTCCCATGCGAAGGAAGAGGGTGTCATTTTGTCTGCGGCGCATTCCTTTTCCATTGGGCGTGCCAGGCCGCCATTTGCTGTACGGATCTGTCTGGGCCCACCCAGTTCGGAGACACGTTTGGAGCAAGCGTTACAAATCCTGCGTCATATTATTGACGATCATGATCCGGCGGAAGATGCCCGCGTGATGTGACTGAGCGCTCTATTTTTGCCTTTGGTGAATTTTCACTTGTCACAGGATGGTACCATCCTCATTTAACGCGGCATGACAGATCAATTGAATGACATTGCTGCTGATACGCAGCCCCCACGCTCTGCCGACAGTATTCTGTCGCGTATTCCCTTTCTAGGACGCAAAGGCCCGATTGTGGCTGTGATCCGATTGGCCGGTGTAATCGGGCAGGGCGGCGTCGGTCGGCGTGGCCTGACCCTTGAGGCGCTGGAAAGTGCCATACAGCGTGCTTTTTCTATCAAACGCTGTGCTGCGGTCGTGTTAGAGATCAACTCCCCTGGCGGCTCTCCGGTGCAAAGTGACCTTATCGCTGGGCGTATTCGTGAAATGGCAGACGAGAAGAAAATTCCTGTCTATGCCTTTTGTGAGGACGCGGCCGCGTGTGGTGGGGGTTTGTTGGCTTTTGCGGCGGACAAGATTTACGCGATGCCGGGGTCCATCGTCGGGTCCATTGGTGTTGTGTCGTCTGGGTTTGGCTTCGTGGATGCGATTGCAAAACTGGGCGTGGAACGTCGGGTTCATACCGCGGGCAAGGAAAAGGCGATCCTGGACCCATTTCAGCCGGAAAAAGCTGAAGATATCAAAATTCTGAAACGCATTCAGGCGGACTTGCATGACCAGTTCACGGGCTGGGTTAAACAGCGTCGTGGGTCTCGTCTGGACGAGAAAAAAGACCTCTTCACCGGCGCCTTTTGGACGGGGCGCGAAGCAGTTGACCTGGGATTGGTGGATGCATTGGGAAACCGTCGTTCGGTAATGCGGGAACAGTTTGGTGATAAGGTGCGCTTTGTTCAAACAGTGCGCCCCAAAAGCCGTCTTCAGCGCTTGCTGGGCATGGGAACGACCATAGGTGCAGGGGTTGCAGACGCCTCCCTGGATCGTTTGGAGGATCAAATGCACTGGCAGCGCCTTGGGCTATAGGTGACAGCAGCGACAAAGCGTCAGACTTGACCGTGTCGCCAACGCTGCTTAGACAGAACCATGTTCTTAAAAACCATCATCCTTGTCGCCATTGTTGCCGCCATATGGTTCGGCTTCCGCTATCTTGAGCGGCGAGACCGTGTTGCAAACGGCAATCGCCGTGCGGGAGAGCGCAGCTTCGGCGAGAGGTTGGCAAAGTCTATGCGCGACAAAACCAGCAACAAATCCAGAGACACAGGCAAAATCGAAGATACTGAAGCCTGCCCAACATGCGGGTCATTTGTTTCTGTGACTGGGGTCTCTAATTGCGGAAAGCCCAACTGTCCTTATTAGACAATTGGGCTTCGCATAAACTCAGACAAAACTGAAAAGCTTATTCCAGGCCTTCCCAGCCGCCTGCATCCGGATCGTCGGTGACGGGTTCCATGATCGGCTGATCCAAAGGCTTGCGACCGGCACGGATTGCCTTGTCGATTTCAATCGCCAAATCCTGCTGAGAGCAGAGGCCGATTTCGACAGGAGACCGCGGGCGAATGTTGGAGGAGTTCCAATGGCTGCGATCACGCACCGCGGAAACGGTTGGCTTGGTCGTGCCAATCAGGCGATTGATCTGGGCATCCGCCAATTCCGGGTGATGCTTTACCAACCACGCAATGCCATCTGGCTTGTCAGCGCGTTTGGAAACCGGCGTGTAACGCGGGCCCTTGTGACGAATGACCGGCTGAGGAATATCGCTTTTGGCGACCTGCAGGCGGGCATCTGGATCGGCTTCACAGCGTTTCAGCTCTTCAGCAGCCAACTGACCGCTTTGGACTGGGTTGATCCCGTGCATGCCAGGTGCAACTTCGCCATCGGCAATGGCTTGCACTTCCAATTCGTGCAGACCGCAGAAATCACCGATCTGTTCAAATGTTAATCCGCTGTTATCAATTAGCCAGACCGCAGTGGCCTTGGGCATCAAAAGCTTCACCATATCGTCTGTGTGCTCCATGGTCTTTAGACGGCGGGGCCGTGTCATTGCCCAGTCTCGGTAACCTTAGACCGAGAACCAAGTACCCCACGCGTGTCAGGAATTCACCGGGCTTATAACAATCGTGTCGCAAGGACGCAAAGGAAATTCCGCTCAAGCTTGCGAAACGTATTCAATTCAAGTGAAGCCTGTAATCTTGTGGAACATTAAAAAGTCAAACGGGGCACCCCGTTAGAGGTACCCCGTTTCTTTAGGCAATTGTCCCCATGATTGGTTGGGGAGGCAGATTGGCGCTGATTAGGCGGCCATCGGCTTCATCATCTTTTCGACGACAACAGTGAACTGTGCCTTAATCGGCTCAACAGCTTCGTTGGTCACTTTCAAGCTCATTTCCGAAACTTTGGTGCTTTCAGCAACAAAGGCATCGAATTGAGAACGGGCCAGATCAGACTGGATTTCAACGAGGTCATTGAGTGTCTTTGCAGACATCATCTCCTTAGCAGCGCTGACATTGGACTCGGCCTGGCTTTGGGCGAAGGCAAACATGGTCTTGCCCAAGTCTTCCATACCTTTTGACATCACATTGCCGGCCTTAACATAGGCGTCAACGGCTTCCTTGTTGTAGGATGCAAAGTCATCATAGCTTTTCAGCGTGGCGGTTGACACCTTTTCAACTTGTTCCTTGGTTGCAGCAACGGCCTGTTCAACAGACTGTTTGCCAGCAGCAACAGCATCATCCATCGGCTTGGTGTCGATCGTCGTGGTGGTTTTCTTAGCGGTCGTCATAATACTCTCCTTTAGAAGTTTCCGGGGCCTATTGGCCGTTCTGGGGGTCTACGGGAAGCCCCGGACCCTCCGGTGCTTCGTTCAGCAGTGAATTTCGCTGTTTCAGCGAAAATGGTGCACTGCAGCAATT
>JARGPE010000296.1 GCA_029212835.1 Alphaproteobacteria bacterium
GGTAATGTGCCGGATCGTGCCTCCCGTATCAAAAGGCCGGCACCGTAGGAAATTCCCAAAAACAACCCAACCAAAGTGAGATGCCCGACCTCACCGCGAAGGCCGGCAAGGCGCAATACCGGTGAAAGACCTTTCATCACAAATCCCAGCACACCAGTCACTTTCAGGATTTCGAGCCCCCAGAACAGTACGATGAGGAAAACAAGCATCGTGATCATGGTTTCACCAAGACCATAGGCATATTCAAACAAATCGACTGTGGCATTCATCGGAATCCAGGTGGGATCAACCGGTTCCGACAACCAATTTGTTGCTTTCAGAAAATGATGTAGCAGAACGGCATAAACCAATCCCCCGACAATGCGTAAAATCGTTGTCACGACCATATTTGGGCCTGCTTTCTGGATGATCTTTTGCTCAATAGGCAGGCTATGTGCAAACAGGATCAGGGAGCAGAAGACCGTAATGTCCGCAACGCTCAATGAGGATGCTGGAACGAGCGTAAAGATCAGCGGAACTGCCCCCCATATCCCTATGAGCATTCCCGTAAGCCAAGCCAACCCCAACTCCGGGGGCAAGCCAATGAGCTTCATAACCGGTGCAAAACCGGGCGCAATTGCTTTAATAACTCCCATCCTCGACAGCAGTTCTGCCAAAATCATGATTGGAACCATAATCCGCGCAAGCATCCAGTAAATTTGGAGTGTTTCCTTGGTTTTATGCAAAATGGCAGTGACGAATGACATAGGGGCCTCCCGTAAGATTTCCCCATTCTGTTAACATGAAAGGTTTCGCATATGCGGTCAAAGATTGCAGTCATTTGCAATTTTATTGCACACGACCAATTAGCGACTATATTTTAAGAATGGATCGGATCGACCGAAAACTTTTGAACCTGATGCAGCGCGATGCGTCGCGCACAAATGTCGACATGTCTGAAGAAGTTGGATTGTCACCCTCCAGCTGTCTGCGACGTGTACAGCGACTCCATAAATCCGGTGTGATCGATCGAATAGTCGCCATCCTGAACCCAGCGAAAACCGAAAGAGCGATCAAAGCCTTGGTCACGGTCGAACTGAAATTGCATGGTGACCAGCACATGCGCCGTTTTCTAAACAGTGCCATTGCCGAAGAGGCCGTTTCACATGCCTATGCTGTCACAGGTGAAATCGATGTCGTTTTGATGTTGCGGTTGCGGGATATGGAAGAGTTCGATTCTCTGTGCGATAGGCTGTTTCGCGATCAGGACAATGTCGCACGTTTCGTCACCATGATGATCATTCGGACAGGGAAAGAAGAAACGGCCATTCGGCTTTGATCCAATTCCGCTTGATTCAAAGGTTAGATCTTCATCCCGCGTGTCTCACCATTGGGATGGAAATTCTGGCCGCAAGGCCTAATGCGCCTCTGCGACGTCATCAACCATGATCTGGACCCGATCAACGCCCTGCCAGCTGTCCTTGCGCAGGCGTCCAACCAGATGCACTGCACGATCGCCCCTGGCCCGCAACAAGGCCTGTCCCATCGGGGTATCAGCACAGCGGAAGGCAATCCCTTTGAGGCGCCCGCCCATTGCATCACCAATCAACAGCTTCACATGGTCTTCCCCAACGATATCGGCCTGATACAGGCGCGCATCGGGAATGGCAAAACGCGGCTCGGCATTGCCCTGACCAAAGGGCTGCAGGCGTTCAAGCGCCTCGACAAGCGCCAGGGAGGCCCCGCCAACACTGACCGTGCCATCCAGGCGCAGAACAGGAACCAGACCGCCCTGCCCGGCTTCCTTATGCACACGGTCCTGCAGGAAGGCCTGAAGATCTGCCAGGCCGGAGGCTGCGACGGTGAAACCCGCTGCCATTTTGTGTCCCCCGCCATTGATCAACAGATCGCTTTGACGTGCGGCAATAATGGCAGATCCCAAATCAATGCCAGGGATAGAGCGGCCCGACCCCTTGCCAATGCCATTTTCATCCAGCGCGATGACGCAGGCGGGGCGGTTATAGCGTTCTTTCAATCGCCCCGCGACAATGCCAATCACACCTGGATGCCATCCTTGGGCGGCCACCAGAATTATCGGGGCATCGGTGTCACCGGCGGCCTCGACCTGGGCGATGGCTTCATCCAGGCAGACTTTTTCAATTTCACGGCGTTCTTCGTTATAGGCATCCAGACGCTGGGCAATTACCTGAGCGCGGATTGCATCCTCCGTCGACAGCAATTCTGTGCCCAGCGCAGCCTCGCCCACACGGCCCCCTGCATTGACCCTTGGGCCCATCAGGAAGCCAGCGTGATAGGTGCCTGGAGCCTCATTCATCCGCGCAACATCAGCCAGGGCATTCAAGCCGATATTGCCGCGCAGCCCCATAACTTTCAGGCCTTGCGAGACCAGGGCTCGGTTCACACCAACCAGTGGTACGACATCACAGACCGTGCCCAATGCAACAAGGTCCAAGTAGGACATAAGATCGGGCGCAGGACGAGACTTGAACCAACCATCGTCCCGCAACAGCCGATTGACGGCAACGATCAACAGAAAGGTGACTCCAACAGCCGCCATATGACCATGGGGACTGTCTTCATCCAACCGGTTGGGATTGACCACGGCCAGAGCATCCGGCAGGCGAGGTTCCGCGACATGGTGATCAATGACAATGGTCTGCACGCCCTGCTGAGCGGCCGCGCTGAGCACATCAAAGGCCGTGATGCCGCAATCAACCGTAATCACGACCGAGGCCCCCTTTTCCTTCAGGGCGACCAGCGCCGGAAGGTTCGGGCCATAGCCTTCTGCAATGCGATCTGGAATATAGCTGATGATCCTGCCGCCCGCAGCCTGAACAAAACGGATCAACAAGGCCGACGAGGTTGCGCCATCGACATCATAATCGCCAAAGACAGCGACCAACTCCCCCGCCTTGATCGCATCGGCAATGCGGCGGGCGGCCTTGTCCATATCCAGCAGATGCATGGGATCAGGCAAGTCCCGGGACAGTTTCGGATCCAGGAAGGCCTCGGCCCCTTCAAGACCAATGCCACGGGCCGCCAGGGCACGGGCAACAGGCTCTGGCAGGTCAAACCGCTGGGCCAAGGCAGCCGTCAGCCGTGGCTCATCTGCGCGAGCCTCCCAACGCTTGCCGGAAGCGGAAAGGGAGACACCCAAATAGCCAGATTGTTGATCTGTCGGCAGTGCTTCGGCCTGCATCGGGTGTCTTTATCCTTTTCAGCTTAAACGCGGTTAAATCTTGATCCAGTCTTTGCGAGAAAAATCATGCACCGTTTCGATCTTACGAACGGTCCCGGTGGAGGAACGCATGACCAGAGACTGGGTGCGTGCCCCGCCCTCGGTCATCTTCACACCATGCAAAAGATTCCCATCGGTAACGCCGGTCGCGGCAAAGATAACGTCGCCAGCGGCCAGTTCCATCATATCATATTTACGGTTCAGGTCCTTGATCCCGATACGATCGGCGCGGCCCTTTTCTTCATCATTGCGGAACATCAGACGGCCCTGAAACTGTCCCCGATGCAGCGCAGTGCAGCACAGGCCAGAACCCCTTCCGG
>JARGPE010000297.1 GCA_029212835.1 Alphaproteobacteria bacterium
CAGATTGCGATCCGTTTCCACTCGCCCTTCAAGGGTAGCAGTCTCTTGCGTGTGACCGTCGCTGTCGCCAGAAGCGCGATCGCCGCTATGAGGGCGGAGAGGCCCCGCAAGGACAATACGGGGACTTCTGCCGTCGCGACCTTGATCAGGGGCCACATCGCCCCCCAGCAAAACATCAGAGCAATCAATAGAATCCAGGCCTGGGTTGGAATCTTGCCCGTTCGCTTAGGCGAAGCCTCAACACCTTTGGGCAATGTGGAGGTCAGAGAATCCGGAGTCAGTCCTTCAGATTCTCTGCCCTTCAGAGTCCCAAACTTACTTTCTGCTTCATTACTCACATGAAGGCCTGAATTCCAGTCTGGGCGCGCCCAAGGATAAGCGCATGGACGTCATGGGTGCCTTCATAGGTATTCACGGCCTCCAGATTCATCACATGTCGGATTACGTGGTATTCATCCGAAACACCGTTACCACCATGCATATCACGGGCGACACGCGCGATGTCCAAGGCCTTGCCACAGCTGTTGCGCTTGATCAGTGAGATGAGTTCCACCGGACAGCGATCTTCATCTTTTACGCGACCCGCTTGCAGGCATCCCTGTAAACCCAGTGAAATTTCGGTTTGCATATCGGCCAGCTTCTTTTGGATCAGCTGATTGGCGGCGAGGGGGCGACCGAATTGCTTGCGGTCCATGACATAGCTATGGGCCTGCATCCAACAGTATTCTGCAGCACCCAAGGCACCCCAGGCAATGCCGTAACGGGCATTGTTCAGACAGCCGAAAGGACCACCAAGGCCGCTGATGTTTGGCAGTAGATTTTCTTCTGGAACAACGCATTCATCCAGCATGATCATGCCGGTGACGGAGGCACGCAGGCTGAATTTTCCTTCGATCTTTGGTGTTTCGAAGCCTTTCATGCCGCGTTCAACAATAAAGCCGCGAATGACGCCATCTTCCGTTTTTGCCCATACCACGGCAATATCGGCGATGGGGGAATTGGTGATCCAGTTTTTTGAACCAGACAGGCTGTAACCACCATCGACCTTTTTCGCTCGGGTAACCATCGAGCCTGGATCAGAACCATGATCCGGTTCGGTCAGACCAAAGCAACCAACCCATTCACCACTGGCGAGTTTTGGGAGGTATTTGCGGCGTTGTTCTTCGGAGCCATAGGCGTTGATTGGATGCATGACCAGGGAGCTCTGCACAGACATTGCTGAGCGATAGCCGCTATCAACCCGTTCGACTTCGCGCGCAACCAGACCATAGGACGTGTAGTTGACGCCAGCCCCGCCATATTCAGGGTCTACAGTCATGCCCAGCAGGCCCAATGCACCCATTTCATTGAAAATTTCGCGGTCAAACTTTTCATGACGGTTGGCCATCAGGACACGGGGCATCAATTTTTCTTGGCAATAATCTTTTGCCGTATCACGGATCATCCGCTCTTCTTCAGTCAATTGACCTTCCAATAGAAAGGGATCTTGCCAATCGAAAGGGGCGCGGATTTTGCGATCGCTCATGTCGGGTTCCTTTGGTCTTTGTGAACAGTTTCGGCGGTAATCTATTGAGAAGTGCTAGCTGCGTCCATACCTAGAGTAAAGTTTTATTTTAAGCTTAAAATAATTGTTATCTAAGCAAATGCTTGGCGGTTACGCGAAGCAGCAGTAAATTGATTTAATGAGCCGCAAAATGATGCCTGGAAACAGTACCGTCCTGCCGCAGGGTGCACTGATAGAATTTGTGCCCCAGGGACGCTATGTAAAGGTCTGTGCGGTAGATCCTGTGACCTATATTGAAGTGTCGATTATTGGCGACATAACGGCAGGCGAACACATGTTGTCGATCCAGGCAATGCGTAAGCTTGAACGTATGGTTTATAAAAGCAAATTCGATAAGAATGTGCGAGAGAAGGATCAGGACCGCGTCATTTCCCGCGCCCGGCGCCCCGAAACGCCCAGCGGTTGGGACCTTTAACGTCCACCCCGGCCAGTGGTTTTGCCCAAACCAATTTTCTTAGCAAAATCAGAGCGTTGTGCGGCATAGTTTGGCGCGACCATTGGGTAGTCTGACGGCAACCCCCATTTTGAGCGATATTGTTCGGGCGTTAGATTATAGGCAGTGCGCAGATGCCGTTTCAGCATTTTCAGGCGCTTTCCATCCTCAAGGCAAATCAGATAATCAGGCGTGATGGAGTTCTTGGGCGCAACGGACGCCTTTGGGCGCAGGGGGCGAGACGGTGTACGTGGCGGCATGTTGCTTAGTGATGCAAACTTCGTGAAAACTTCGCCGATCACATTGCTGATATCAGCTTTCTCAACTGCATTGTTTCCGACATAGGCGGAAACGACACCAGCCGTCATTTGCAGCAGATCGCCCCGACTTGCGGAATTTCCAGAGTCGACAGGCTTCATGGATTTCTCCATCTTCACTATTGGCATCGCTTACTTCCCCCTGCTGCAAATCAGAAACAGACTTGCACATAATGTTGTCGCATCGATCAAACTGCAGCCCCAGCGCTGATGACACTTCGGAAATACTGTAAAGAATTTGTGCGCTCCAAACGAAACTTAAGCAAAGAAAGGCATGTAAATCAATATAGATTCAGTAAATCTAAATTCTGTTATGCAAAAGCATTGGAATAAAAACTTTTACTTATCAATTTGTTGTGCATAGATTTAATCTCTCTACAACATACGGTGTTGAGTTTGATCAAAATTGTTAGGATGGCGAGTCTCTTTTATGTGGTTTTTTGTCGGGCTCTATGACGTTTTGCAGCAAGTTAAGGCATCAAGGGTAATATGAATGCTTAAGAATGGGATTTCCTTTGTCTTGGTTCTCACTCTTTGGGCGCTTCCGGTCTTGGCCCAGGACGAGGTCGAATGGCAAAATCTGCTCAATGAGATGAAAAAATGCACGTCAGATAAATCGTTGTGTGAGACGGGCTTTCGCGATGCTTGTGAGGCACGAGGAAATTGGACAACCATGGCAATGCTACGTTGTGAAGGGCAGATTTTTCGATATTGGGATGACCTATTGGACTGGACTTATAACCGCGTGATAACGGCGGCCAAGGATCAGGACGCAGCGCTGCTTAATCAGTTACAGTCATCGCAAAGCGCATTTAATACCTATAGAGACATGCGATGCGGAACCTATGGGTATTATCAGGGCACAATATGGCGTGTTGTCGGCGTTTCTTGTGCCGTAACAATGACGCAGGAACGGATAGCTGATTTGGAAGAGGCGGTAATTGGTGGTGATTTAATGCTGCCAAAGACGACAGAATGGCATAAAGATACGACCGTCGTGATTGACTTGGACTGCAATGGAACAGCTGAGACACTGATTGCCGGTGTGGAAAGCCATTTTATTGATAGATATGCTGTTTTGGCGCAGTCTTATAACAAAGGTCAGTTCGTGGACGCGCCCCTTCATGAGTTCCCGATAAATTCCACACTGCAATATGCATTGTGTGCCGCACCAATTTCTCTGACCAAAGTCACTTCCTCGTCATCCACATGCCCGGTTTTGCGGATTGACGACGGTCAATGTG
>JARGPE010000044.1:0-8475 GCA_029212835.1 Alphaproteobacteria bacterium
GAAATCTCACCAGTGTTTCTAAAGCCGGGAATAATCCAGCATGGTTGAGGGAATGGTCATCGTTGCCGTCGTGCCTTTGCCAAGAATGCTATCAATTTTGACTTGAATACCAATCGCCTCGGCAGAACGCTTTGTTAAAAACAGCCCCATCCCAAACCCTACTTTATTTGTTGAATAGGGATCACGCATCGAGGCATTCAGAAGACTATCAAGTTTATCGGACTCAATTCCTGGGCCATCATCAACAACACTGACATTCATGTCTTTGCCCCGACCCCAATCGACTTCTACCTTTATATGGCCCCCGGAATTGATGTGTTTTGTCGCATTTCCAATCAGGTTCATAAGAATTTGCTTAACCATCGTCTTTTCCGCCCGAATATGCGGGGCCCTGACATTCATTGGCACAAGCAAACTGATGCCACGTCGTGCAGCCATTGGCGCCACAACGCGATGACAACTTTCCAGGCACGCCGACAAATCTACCAGTAAGTCCTTAGCGCGCTCCATAAAATCAGTGTCATCGGTGAATTCAAGAACGGAGTTCATGAGTTCCAACAGGACCTCACCACTATGTCTGATATCGCCAATATACTCATGATAATGCGCCTCAATAGGCCCAAAGGGCTCCGTAAGCATAAATTCTGACATTCCAAGTACAGCATTCAGCGGCGTCCTGAGATCATGGCTCATTTGCGCCATGATGAGATCCCGCATATTGTTTGTCGCATTCAATTGGCCCAACAACTGACGCAATTCTTTCTCTATCCGGGCCCGGGCGGCACATTCCCGATTCAAATTATCGACAAGCGATGATAGCTCGATAAACCGATCCACACTGGAATGATCTATAAAGAAACGAACTATGACGGCAGCGCGTTTATTATAAACAGTACGCCATCCTTCAACACGAATTGCTGAGGAGCTATCATCCGCACCGTGTCGATGGAGCATTCTGGGGAGAGGTTCGCTGGTACCCAGCCAGTCTCGAACGGCTTCTTGCAAGACACTCACAGATTCTGTGAACATATCCGTTAGTTTCTTTGGAACCAACTCGGTGCTGGAAAATCCAAATGCGACCGCGAAACGATCATTCGCGGTGAGAATTGAACAATCGGCACCTACAAGCAAAATTGGCTCTGGAATTGCTTCCGCGATGGCGCGCGCGGCCTCATCCTTAGATGTCAAGTTTTCCATCGGCCACTGTCTCACCTATACGAAAATATTCTCTGCTGTTATCGAGAGGCTTTTTGGGTGAGTTGGGGTCCAGGGTCAATCGCACCAGACAATGATCATTTCCATTTGCAAATGACTCTTCGACGCTGACACAGGCATAGCCCAAATTTTCAGCCGCGATGCGTCCAAAGACATTAGACGTCATCATGCACATGGCTGGACGACCTTCAACATTTGCGCCGAACGGGCATTTGCGATTGCCCAATACGATTTGGTCTGAATCCTGCGAAATGACATAAAAATCTCCGCCGATCCGATGTTTTAAATCAATCATCACATCGACAACCTGATCCCCATTCAGGGTGCTTTGTCCCAACGCCTTTCGATACATGTCATTTAAGGCATCCCCCATCCGCGCACCAACAATGGATACGAATCCTCGCGCCTCCCGAACACCAATTGAATCCTGTAGTACTCCCGCCAAATCGCGCAGCATCTTCTGCATAAAACTGTCTCGGTCGAAAGAGACATCCACGCCTAAAACTTTCGATTCATGATCCATGAGTACCTCTCAGGTGCGCCCAATAAAGACTTACAGTTCGAGTTCTGGACTATGCCCTCAAACGACCCATCACGCCCAACCAGTCCACTAGAAAACCACCAATGCGTTAAGATAACGTTAAAAAACGGCGATTATATACTTGAAAAACCCGAATCGGGTTACTACCTGATAAGTGTCAACAAAATCAGGTAGAAGTCCGATGAGCGTTCTAAGCAAACCCTACTTTCACGACGAAGACGCAGCTTTCGCAAAGTTAGAGGAAACCGTGTGGCCCAATGGTCCGGTTTGCCCTCACTGTGGAAGCGCCAAGCGGATCTACCAGATCAACGGCAAGAGCGCCCGTCGTGGATTGAAGAAGTGTGGTGAGTGTCGCAAGCAGTTCACGGTGCGCGTTGGTACGGTTTTCGAGTCGTCCCATATCCCGCTGCACAAGTGGTTCCAGGCGGCTTACCTCATGGCGTCCAGTAAGAAGGGCATCAGCGCTCATCAGCTTCACCGGACGCTAGAGATTACGTACAAGAGCGCATGGTGCGGGAAGCAATGCGGGATAACAGCGATCCTGCTGGCGCTCTGGGCGGTCAGAACAAGGTTGTAGAAGCCGACGAGACCTATGTAGGCGGTAAGGCTAAGAACCGCGCATTCAAGGAGCCGCCCAAGAAAGAGGCGGTCGTTGCATTGGTAGAGCGTGATGGTCGGGTGAAGTCGTTCCACCTAAAGACCGTGACCGCTAAGACAGTGCGGAAGATTTTGGTAACGCAGATCGACCGCAAGTCCTACCTAATGACGGACGAGTCACGGGTTTACATCAAGACGGGTGAAGAATTCTCCGGTCATGGCACAGTAAACCATTCGATTGATGAATATGTGCGGCATGGCGCGTTCATGCACACGAACACGGTGGAAAGCTTCTTCTCGTTGCTCAAACGCGGTTTGCATGGTGCCTATCACCATGTAAGCCAGCAGCACTTGAAGCGGTATCTCGCTGAATTTGACTTCCGCCACAACGCAAGAGGCGTATCGGATAGTGAGCGTTCGGAACTTATGTTGCAGGGTATCCTTGGCAAGCGATTGACCTACATGGGCACTGATCGCAGTCAAGAAGCGGAAATGCGAGTCTGATCAATAGCTTACCAAGGTATTGATCTAAATAGAGGAATCGTGTATATTTTAGTTGGTGACGCTGGGTAGCCCGCCGTATTTTCACGGCACACTGTGTGACGCTCGCCGCTAGAAAGGCGGGCTATTGACGCACAGGCGATTGGCCCCAGGTCACCGCCGCCCTAAGCGATTTTCTGGGAACCCATAAAATCGAAAAATGTCTTTTTGAGCATCGGTAAGTTTGGCTGAGGAAAGGTTCATCGGCTGAATCGCGACCCCTTCATCGTGATAGTTTTGATTTGTAGGTCCGCGAGCGACGCGAGGCATAAGGAGTTTGGCAAACTCAGGTTTACAGATCCCGTGCGGAACGGTGTTTACTGATTGGAAGAATGAGCTTGCAATCACGTCCGCGAACTGGAGCCCCGCGCGGGTTTGGTGGTCAAAGAAGTGAATATCTTCAAAATTGAACACATCCCAATTGATGGTTCTTTTGGCTAGGTATGGGTCGGACTGCTGCGCCCAAAGTTTTGAAAAGTAGTCCGTAAAAGACGAGCGCTTAATGTCCTTCCTGCGGGAGAACTCAAGTTGGAGCCTGTGGCCCGGAGTCCCATCTATACGATTTCTGTGAGCGCAATACTCCGTCATACGTTCAAGCAGCAAGCGGGTAAGCCATAGATAGAACCAATGCTTGTGGCTCGTTACCTTGCTGGCGCGCGGATTGTGGTATCGTCGCATGTTTCTCTTGTTTGATAGGACGACAAACGCGCGGATATTTAGTTTGGCAGTTTCTTGGCAAACTATAGTTTTCTGTCGATCACTCAGTTTACGGAAGTGAAGGTCATTTGATTGGGTGTTTTTAGCGCTAAGACGAACATCTTTAAGCCAATTGTTGATTTTGGTTTCATTGGATTTACGGATAAGGATTCCGCCCATGCAGAACCACTCAGATGCTCCTTGTGGGTCTACAGGAGCAACATTTTTGAGACCGAAGTCGCCTGCCTCGTCTATGTATGCGATATAACCGGTTGTTGGCATAAGGAGTGTCCAGTGAGCAAACGGAAAGACAATGAATCCATGACACAGAGCGTAGATCAATCCCAGATAGACAAGTTCATCGACAAGGCGAAAGAGTTAGGCGTTGATGAGGACGAGAGTGCGTTTGAGGAAAAGCTTAAACGCATCACGGGAAAAACCCCAGAGAAGAAAGCCCCGGACAAATGATCCGGGATTTTTCGTTAGGAGCAAACAATGAAACGATTCAAAAGACTTCGGTGTGACGTAGTGGTTCAAATGGCGAAGATCCTGCGGGTGCCCATCGCGATACATCAGGCATATTTTAGATAGGGCATTAATTTGAAAATGTCGTCATCACCCTCAATCCCGATCAAACGAGCATTTTTCGAATCCATTGCCCGCACTAGAACCAAGTCCGTTGTTCTGTCTACGGCGTCATTCGCAATAGATGCAATGCTGTCTATGTCCTGATCCGTTTCAATTACAAGGAATGACGTGGTCTCTTCCCAATATTTCAATGAGATGCTTTTTAGTCCATCCACGAGACTTGTATACCGAGCCTGATAATCATCTTCGTGTCCTACTCTGAACGATATCCAGTAAACGGCCATACTACCTCTCCCGCCTCGGTTTGATTTCAAAGAAATCTACCACCGGATGCAGCGAGAGTCTATGTGGGTTTGTAAACTATATAATCGCCTAAAAAACTATTGCACAAAAATACCATCACACCAAACAAACATATTTTAATACCAGTGAAAACTGTAAGATAAATCTACTTCCACGTCAGCTTATAGAATAATCACTTTTAGAATCAAATCTTTAAACTGATATATCTATCTTTATAGAAGGATGCTTTAAGTATAAATCATTCTTTCCACGAAATTTGTACTTAAACATTCGACAGAACATTCCTAAACATATTCAGGTTTTCTGTATTAATCAGGAATTAGACTTCCCCCAATGATAGTTGGGAAATTGTGACGGAATGTCATAACGCCTGCATACTCCTTTGTCTTCCAACATTTTATCGTCCTCGTAATCTGCCACCTAATTTGCCACAAATTCTGGACAACATTGTAACTCCAGGCGGATTCATTATCCGCATGATCCTAATTCTTCTTTCCGAGCAACCTTTTAGCGTGCTTGGTCCAGAATCAAGACACAAACAACAAAACGCGTTGCTCTCAAGGATGCATTTTCAATGGGTTAGGGAGAAAGCGGGGGGTTCTGTTGCTAGGCCCCCCCAGGCCCCACCTAGAAGAGGATGAGTCCGCTAGGAATTACGACTTTGTTACCGAGACTGCTTACGCAGCGACAGCAACCATCTCGTCGTTATCGTTCGCATTTAGCGATTTGGCCCGATACGGCGGTACCATGCCGGACGCAGACATCTGCCTTTACCACGCGTGTCGATCCTATTTCGCCCCCATAGTCCCTCCCTATATTTCAAAGGAGGTGCCGAAAGGCCATCAGGCCCAGTCGGCGAAATTGGTGGAGGCGCCGGGTACTGCCCCCGGGTCCACTACGCTTATTCCGCAGCGCCCTCTAGCGCCATAGTCGATTGCTCGACAAAATATATATAGGGAGTTACCCGAGTGAATGAAAGGGGTTTTCAGAACCCCTAAGAATCCTCTCTAATAGTGTCGCCATGAAGCAATATCTAGATCTACTGCAGGATGTCCGTAACAACGGCACCGAAAAAACCGACCGAACCGGAACGGGAACGCTCTCTGTTTTCGGACGCCAGATGCGCTTTGACCTCAGCGAAGGCTTCCCGCTGTTGACGACAAAAAAGCTGCATCTGCGCTCCATCATCCATGAATTGCTGTGGTTCCTGAAGGGCGACACGAACATCGCCTATCTGAAGGAACATGGCGTTTCAATCTGGGACGAATGGGCTGATGAGAACGGCGACCTTGGACCGGTCTATGGCAAACAATGGCGGTCCTGGGCAGCACCGGACGGATGCATCATCGACCAGATGAGTGACCTGTTGGAGAGCATCAAGACCAACCCGGACAGCCGTCGTCATATGCTCAGCGCCTGGAACCCAGCCGATATCGACTCCATGGCCCTGCCCCCCTGTCACTGCCTGTTCCAGTTCTATGTCGCCGAGGGACGCTTGAGTTGCCAGCTCTATCAGCGCAGTGCCGATATTTTTCTGGGCGTGCCGTTCAACATCGCCTCTTATGCTTTGTTAACGATGATGGTGGCTCAAGCCTGTCGATTGGAGCCCGGTGATTTCGTCCACACATTGGGCGATGCACATTTGTATATGAATCATCTGGAGCAGGCGGATCTGCAACTCACCCGCAGCCCCAGCCCCTTGCCAAAAATGACGCTGAATCCGCGCGTTCATGATCTTTTTGGTTTCCAATACGATGATTTCACCCTGACTGAGTATAATCCGCACCCCACCATCAAAGCCCCTATCGCAGTCTAGGGGCGGCACATGGCGGTCAACAAAGACTATCTGGATTGGCTGTGTGAACGTCTAGAGCCACTTGGTCCTATTGCTCCACGCCGAATGTTCAGCGGGGCGGGCCTGTTCATAGACGGTGCCATGTTCGCAATCGTGTTGGATGACACGCTGTATTGGAAAAGCGATGACCTGACAGCCGCCCAATTCGACGCAGCTGACTGTGCCCCCTTTAGTTACGAAAAGAAAACCGGCACCACAATCGTCACCGCCCTGCGCCGCTGTCCAGACGATGCCTTTGACGAGGATGATCTACTGCTGGACTGGGCGCGGTTGGGCCTGGAGGCGGGGCGGCGCGCGGCACTGAAAAAAGCTGCCCGCAAGGCCAGAGCAAAAAAGACCCCAGCTAAGACCAGTCGGGCAAAAAAGGGTAAAGCGAAACCATGACCGATATCCATATTGCCTTCGTTGTCGCCATCGCCCGCAATGGGGCGATTGGTATTGAAGGCGGACTGCCCTGGCGTCTGCCGGGAGATCTCGCCTTTTTCAAGCGCACAACGATGGGAAAACCTATCCTGATGGGGCGCAAGACTTGGGAGTCCCTGCCCCGCAAGCCTCTGCCGGGTCGCCCCAATCTGATTGTCACCCGAGATACGGACTACAAGGCAGATGGGGCCGAAGTCTTTTCCCATATCGATGAAGCATTGAACCGAGGTCGCGACTTGGCGCGGGACATGGGTGTTGATGAAGTCAGCATCATCGGTGGGGCGGAAATCTATCGCCAAACCCTGCCTGTCGCTACACGCCTCTATATTACAGAGGTTGATGCAGATCCAAAGGCCGATACATTCTTCCCAGATTTTGACCGCAGCCAATGGCAGGAGACCTGGCGAGAAGCCGGACCGCGCCCCTCAGATCCAGCCGTCAGTGCACCTGATTATTCTTTCGTATTGCTGACCCGGCAATAATATCAAGGAAGCGGTTGCGGTTGCGGGCGGGGTGATTATCTTGGGGAAAGACCAACAGCCATAACGCCGCCCTGATCGGCATTACCACGACCCAACAAAGGACCACCCATGGCCGAACAGCATCACACTAAAGTCCTGATCATTGGCGCTGGACCTGCCGGTTATACGGCGGCCATATATGCGGCGCGCGCCAATTTGGAACCGATGCTGGTCGCAGGGTTACAGCCTGGTGGACAATTGATGATCACCACAGATGTAGAGAATTACCCAGGCTATGAAGATGTGATCCAGGGGCCCTGGCTGATGGATCAGATGCAAAAGCAGGCTGAGAAAGTCGGTACCAGAATCCATTACGACCTGATCATGGATGTCGATTTCTCCAGCCGCCCGATGAAGGCCATTGGCGATGGCGGTACGGTCTATCTGGCCGACAGCATCATCGTTGCAACAGGGGCCCAGGCCCGCTGGCTAGGCCTGCCCAGCGAGCAAACCTTTATGGGGGGCGGAGTTTCTGCCTGTGCGACCTGTGACGGCTTTTTCTTCCGGGGCAAGGATGTTGCCGTTGTTGGTGGCGGTAACACCGCTGTTGAAGAGGCGCTGTATCTGACCAACCATGCCAAAACGGTAACCCTGATCCATCGCCGCGATTCCCTACGTGCAGAAAAGATCCTGCAAGACCGCCTGATCAAACATCCCAAAGTGACCGTTATCTGGGATACTGTTGTTGAAGAGATTTGCGGGTCCAAAAATCCTCCGAGTGTTGAGGCATTGAAACTGAGGAATGTTAAAACGGGTGACCAGAGCGCGATTGATGTCGACGGTATATTCGTTGCGATCGGACATGATCCCGCAACGTCTGTCTTCAAGGGTCATCTGGAAATGGATGACGAAGGCTACTTGATCACGGCCCCGGACTCGACCGCAACCAATCGCCCCGGCGTTTTTGCCGCCGGCGACGTGAAAGACAAGGTCTATCGACAGGCCGTCACCGCTGCTGGTATGGGCTGTATGGCAGCCTTGGAGGCGGAGAAATTTGTCGCGGAGTTGGAATCAGAAACGGGCTCTCAAGCTGCTGAATAATCGCGCCGCTTCTCTTTAATATCTCTGATATAGAAAATTCATAACGCGACAGTTGAACCTTGTCGCTTGCTAATCTACATTGATTAACAAGTAGTTAAGACAATCTATATCTGGTTTCTTGAGGGGAAGGGGAGCACCACATGTTTGGTTCCAAG
>JARGPE010000044.1:8485-22560 GCA_029212835.1 Alphaproteobacteria bacterium
TCGAGAGGGCCCTCAACCGGTCGCCGAGACACGAACAGCACAACGATCCCATATCGCTGAAGGCATGTCCGTGAAGGGTGATATTGATGGCGACATAGACCTTTTGCTGGATGGAAAACTGGAAGGGAACCTTCGCTGCCGATCTGTCACAGTCGGAAAAACGGGCGAGTTATTGGGCCAGATTAAATCCCAGGAAGCGATTATAAACGGATCTATTTCCGGCAGCATCGAAGCCAAGATTGTAAAACTGAATGTTACGGCAACGATGATCGGCGATGTTCGCCATGAAGTGATTGAAGTCGCCGCTGGAGCCAAAATCGAAGGCAATTACAGCCATATCACTGAAAAAGCCTTACCCAAACCCTCAGTAAAGTCGTCCCACAAAACGGACAGTGGTGAAATGCCGCCAAAAACGCCTGCCTCAGCGATCAATCCGATCCCCGTTTCCCGGTCAGACTCGCCAATTTCTGAACCCATTGCCGCTGGTTCAGAGGCAAAGCCGCATTAAGCCTGATTGATTGGCCCGTCAAACACAGTCATTGTGACGGAAAATGACAATCATATTTGGGTGGAAATGCCATGCGAATTACCGACGTCACACTTAGACGCGTTGACTTGCCTTTAGAGCAACCGTTACGCACCTCTATTCACCGGATTGACTCGGTATCATGCTTGCTGGTCACGCTGAAGACGGATGCAGGCATTGACGGTGAAGGTCACATTTTCGCCTTTGGTCTTGAGAAACTGCGCGTGCTGGAGGCCATGGTTCAGGCTCTGGTCCCTATGGTTCTGGACCGCGACCCCTTCATGACCGAAGCCTTATGGGCCGATATGTTTCAAGGCTCTAACTTCATGGGTCAGGCCGGGGTATCGGTCATGGCCATGACACCGATTGATATCGCCTGTTGGGACATTGTCGGCAAGGCTACGGGCCAGCCGTTGCATCATCTGTTCGGCGGCAGTCGCCAGCGCATCCCGACCTATGCCAGCGGCGGCATGTGGCTGGCCGCAAGCCCGGAAGACCTGGCGCAAGAGGCCCAGGATTTCCTGAAACAGGGATTCAAAGCGATGAAGGTCCGGTTGGGCAAGCTGCCTTTGTCCCAGAACATCGCAAGGGTTGAGGCAGTACGCGATACCATCGGGCCGGATATCAAGCTGATGGCCGATGCCAATCAGGGCCTCTCCGTCCCTGAAGCGATCCAGCTTGGCCGCGCCCTGGAACCCTATGATCTGACCTGGTTTGAAGAGCCTGTGCCAACCTGGGACCGCGCTGGTCATGCCGAAATCCGAACCGCAGTCCCCATGGCCCTGGCCTCTGGCGAAACCGAATATCTGCGCTATGGCATCCGGGATATGATTGAGCAGAAATCAGCCGACATCCTGATGCCTGATCTTCAGCGCATGGGCGGTTATACGGAATTTCGGCGGGTGATCGGCCAAATGGCAGCCGCCAGCATCCCCTTCTCCCCTCACCTATTCACCGAACACAGCCTGTCCCTGGTCACCAGCGACTGCCTGTTCATCGAATACATGCCCTGGTTCGCCCCTCTGTTCCGCGAAAAGGTAACGATCAATCCAGACGGCACCCTGGACATCCCCACCCGTCCCGGCACAGGATTTACCTTCGACCTGGACGCGCTGGAACAGTATCGGGCTTAAATCATACCTCAGTGGTGATGATGAGCATGTTTGGTTGTGGGAGTGTCTTCCGCTGCGTGCCCGATCGTTTGAGGTTCCGGACAGGCGTGGTTTGTGCATTCCAGTTCCAATGTGGCGTGATGGATGTGGAAGTGGGAGGCTAAACGGTCCTTGATCGCGTGCTTGATCGCGTCGGCCTGGGCCCATTTCCCCTCTGTAATCACGATATGGGCGTCCAGGGCGTTTTCGTGTTCCTGCATCTGCCACAAATGGACATGATGCACATTGTCGACCCCAGGCACGGCACGAATATCAGCCAGCACGGATTGAGTATCCAGTCCGGGCGCGTTTCCCAACATCAGGATACGAATGGCAGGCCCAATCTCACTGAAGGCCATATAAAGAATATAGCCCGCGATCAGCAGCGTCACCAAAGGATCGACCAGCCACCAGTCAAACAGGATCACCAGACTGCCCGCCACGATAACCGCAACCGATCCCATCGCATCGGCCAGATTATGCAAAAAGGCCGCACGGATATTCATACTGTCCTTGGACATGGAATAGGTCAGCAGGGCGGTGACCAGATCCACCGCCAGGGCGACGGCAGCAATGATGACAACCATCCACCCCGCAACTGGCTCTGGCTGAAAAAACCGTATCACCGCCTCATAGACCAGATACAAACCGATCACGATCAACGTCGTATAGTTTACCAATGCCGCGACCACTTCTGCCCGACCATAGCCAAAGGTCATATCCTCATCGGCTGGTCGCCGGGCAATCTTACGGGCGGCAAAAGCAATGATCAGGGATATTGCGTCCGAAAAATTATGCAGCGCATCCGCGATCAAGGCCAAACTGCCCGACAGCACACCGCCGACGATCTGCACCACGGTCAGAGCCATATTCACAAACACAGCCCAGAACACCTTCGCATCCCCGGCCTCTGGGTCAACGTGGTGATGATGGTGATGATGGCCAGCCATTGAATTTCCTTTGTGCTTATACCGCAGACGATGCTTCTCTGTGTCCGACTAACAACCCGTTGTCAGCCCAATATACCTTTTAGGCGAACCGGTCCGGGCGGAACTCCCGCAACAGGTCAACGGTGATCCCATCGCATATCTCTGTCGCCGCCAGTCGGCCAATGACCGGACTCAACATAATTCCAGCATGCGTGACGGCAACATACAGGCCCGACCCCGGCGCCGTAAATCCCACAACGGGGAACCCATCTTTCGGAATAGGACGCCATCCAACGTTAACACTTTTCAGGGTCACGCTTTCTCCACCCTGCAAGCCCGTGCGAATGGCATCAAGGGTTCTAAGGGCGATATTCTCAGGGGAGTCCGCCCCATCGGCAGCGATATACTCTTCCGCCGCGATTATTTCGGTTTCGCTGGTTTGGCGTGCTTCAAATTCCGGTCCGCACAAAATGCGTCGCATCAGGGCTGTTTGACTGGTGAACCGCGCCAGGATCGATGGAGAGGACTCTATCGGAACGGCAACGCCTATTGATGCCAGCAAGTTCTGTGTCGAAACACCCGCGGCCAGAACAACACAATCCGCCTCTAGCATGGTCTCCGCATATCGAACGCCCGTGATCTTAGCATCAGATGTGACCAGGCCTGTGACAGGGTGTGAGGTTAAGACCCGTGCCCCCGCATCTTTTGCCGCGCGGACCAAGATTTGTGTCATCACGACCGGATCAACGGCCCCTTCCTGTGCAGCATAGGCGGCAACAGAGGGCGGGTTTTTCAAGCCGGGCTCCAACCTCTGAATTTCGGCCCGCTCTACCAACCGCACGTCATAGCCGGCTTGTGCAGAGTCCCGCACAAACTGCTCAGATTCATCCGTTCGCTCACCCCAGGTGATGGACCCTGTCCAGCTTACTGGCAAGATGTCCCCCAATTCCCCATTCAATCGGCGGCAATCAAGCAAGGAATCATGGCGCAGCCGACGATAGGCATCATTGGCTCCCTGGGACAACGTCAACCATGCAAATGCATGCTGTGTGACGCCGTATCCGGGATCGCCTTGATCCATCAGAGTGACAGCCGCGCCATTGCGGGTCAGATGATAGGCAATCGACGCCCCAACAATTCCTGCGCCGACCACAATTACTCTTGGCTTGTTAGGCCCCATCCCTCTTGTCCCTAAACACTGTTAGATAAATCGGGCGGACCAACAGGTTTCTATTTCACCGCTTCCAGGATCGAGACATAGTTGGCGACCGCCGCCCCGCCCATGTTGAAAATACCGCCCAGCTTGGCATCCTTGACCTGAATACCCTCGGCATCACCCCGGGTCTGCATCGCCGTCAAGACATGCATGGAAACACCACTGGCCCCAATCGGGTGGCCTTTTGCTTTCAGGCCTCCAGACGCATTCACCGGCAATTTACCGTCTTTCTGGGTGATACCGTCCAGCGCAACCTTTGCCCCCTCGCCGCGCTTGGCAAGGCCCATGGCTTCATATTGCATCAATTCGGCAATGGTGAAGCAATCATGGGTTTCAACAAAGTCCAGATCATCCAGCGTCAGACCAGATTTCGTGAAGGCCTGATCCCAGGCCCGGGCACAGCCATCCAGATAGGTCATGTCGCGCCGTGACAAGGGCAGAAAATCGTTCACATGCGCGCGGGCACGAAAGGCCACGGCCTTTTTCATACCAAGGGCAGTGTCCATATCAGCCATCACCACCGCAGCGGCACCATCAGAAACCAATGAACAATCAGTGCGTTTCAAAGGACCCGCAACAATCGGGTTTTTATCCGATACGGTGCGACAGAATTCAAATCCCAGATCTTTGCGAATTTGAGCATAGGGGTTTTCACAGCCATTCTTATGGTTCTTGGCAGCAATCGTCGCCAAAGCGTCGGACTGATCCCCGTGCTTTTGGAAATAGCCATTACAGATCTGACCGAAGACACCTGCAAATCCACCCTCTACGCCGCTTTCTTCCTTCAGATAGGAGGCCTGAAGCAGGATACCGCCAATTTCCGGGCCGGGCGTGGAGGTCATCTTCTCAACGCCAATGACCAGCACAATGCGCCCCTGCTTGGCTTCCAGGAAATTCGCCCCTTCATGCACCGCAGCTGACCCTGTCGCGCAAGCATTTTCCAAGCGTGTCGAAGGCTTGAACCGCAAACCCTCAATCGAATTCATAACCAGAGAGGAACCAAAATCCTGCTTGGAGAAGCCGCCGTTGTACCAACCCAGATAGATCGCATCGACATCTTCTGCAGCAACCCCGGCATCATTCAGAGCCTGTTGGGCAACGCGGCCGATCAGGGATTCCACATCCTCGTCTTCCAACTTGCCAAATTTTGTATGGGCCCAACCAACGATTGCAGCAGTCATATTGTCATCTCCTCATTTAAAATTATTTGTCAGACTCTATCTCGGACGGAAGGAACGGTCGAGCCCCCGCCCCTAGATGGCCCTAAAGATCAGACATCAAAGAACACCGTTTCACTGTCACCTTGCATTTTAATATCAAAGCGATAGACGATCCCTTGATCTGTTTCCATACGCTTGGCAATCAAAGTATGGCGGCGTGCCTCTGGCACCAAGGCCAGTACAGGATCGCTCTCATTTGCCACAGCCTCATCCTCAAAATAGACTCGCGTATAGGCATGAGATAACAGCCCCCTGGAAAACACGATCATGTTGATATGGGGCGCTGACTCGGCCTGAGTCGATCCTGGCTTCACAGTCTCAAATCGGTAGGACTTGTCTGGTGCTGTGCCGGTTCCACACCGCGCAAATCCTGAAAAACTGCTGTTTGCCCCACTTGGCGCACCGGGATAACGGCCCTGGGCATCCGCTTGCCAGATTTCCAGCATGGCATCTTCGATGACCGCACCTTGCCCGTCCAGCACACAGCCTTCCAGGCGGATGCGCGGACCACCAGCTTGCGCCAGACCTTCCACTTCCGGACCAGCGGCACTTTTCAACGGATAACCATATTGTGTTGGCGTCAGGCCATAGGCGAAATACGGACCTACAGTTTGTGAAGGGGTTTGACCCAGCTTGGACATTGGCTCAATCCTCCATAGGGGTGGCATTACGACCACGCAGAACGATATCGAAACGATATCCCAGCGCATAGGCCTCTTGCGTCACATCAATTGCGAAATCGGCGACAAGACGATCGCGCGCAACCTCAGGTGTCGCCAAAAAGATCGGATCCAGCGGCAACAACGGATCGCCGGGGAAATACATCTGTGTCACCAGCCGCGTGCCAAAACTTGGACCGAACAGCGACAAATGAATGTGATTGGGTCGCCAGGCATTAAAATGATTGGGCCAGGGATAGGCACCGGGCTTAATCGTCATAAACCGATAAACACCCTGATCATCGGTCGCACAACGCCCAGCGCCAAAGAAGTTTGGATCCAGCGGCGCATCATGCTGATCCTTACTATGGACATAGCGCCCGGCCGCATTGGCCTGCCAAATTTCCACCAGCGTATTGGGAACGGCACGGCCATCTTCATCCAGCACACGTCCGGTAACAATAATACGCTCCCCCTGAGGTTCGCCATTCACACGCCCGTTAAGGGTCAGATCAGCATCCTTCTCGAATACATGCTCGCGGCCAAAACGCGGCCCTAAGGTTTCACCAAGACCCAATGGCAGCTTGATCAGGGGCTGTTTGGGGCCCCGCAATCCCGTGGATTTATATCCTGGATCGATATAGGCGGGATGGCTGGCCCAATCGCGGGGCGATAAGGAATCGGTCATAGCACTCACTCTCCTGCTTGATCTTCGGCAGCCATAGCGGCCAGTTCATTTTTAACATATTTAATGGCATTATTCGCGGCGGGCACACCGGCATAAACGGCGACATGCATCATTACCTCACGAATATCTTCAGGTGTCGCGCCGGTATTGCGGCTGGCCCGAACATGCATCGCAACCTCGTCGTAGTGACCAAGGCCTGCCAATAGGGCAAGGGTTACCAAACTGCGTTCCCGCTTTGTGAAATGATCACCGGCCCAAACAGTACCCCAGGCCCCTTCCGTGATAAAATTCTGGAACGGTATATCAAAATCGGTCTTGTTGGCTTCGGCCCGGTCTACATGTTTGTCGCCCAGAACACTGCGTCGCACGGCCATACCCTGTGTATAGCGATCACTTGGATCAGAGGATGATGACATCCTTAAGCCCTCCCTAAATTATTCTTCGACATCTAACTATTTTGATTACTTTAGCGCTGAAACCCCGATGCCTCAATCCAATCGCACAGGTGAAAGGGCACAAGTCTTAAGACAAAACGTCCCGGAGGAACGAATCCTCCGGGACGTTAAGGTCCTGACAGTATCTGCGTAAAGACTTTAAATCGCCAAATATTCCTGACGCAGTTCAGCGTTATCCAGAACTTCCTTGGCGGTGCCATCAAACACCACCTGGCCCATGTCCAGGATAATGGCACGATCAGCCAGATGCAGGGCTGCAATGGCGTTTTGTTCAACGATGATGGTCGTCATGCCCAGTTTTTTGATTTCTTCCAATGTTCGTTCAATTTCTTGCACGATCACCGGGGCCAGACCTTCATAGGGCTCGTCCAACAACAATAGTTTCACATCCCGCGCCAGGGCCCGGGCGACAGCCAGCATCTGCTGCTCTCCCCCCGACAGGGTTGTCCCTTCCTGACTACGACGTTCTCCCAGACGTGGAAACAATTCATACAAGCGTTCAATCGGCCATCCTACCGGTGGGGCGATCTGGGCCAATTGCAAATTCTCATGCACAGTTAATCCCTGGATGATGCGACGGTCTTCTGGCACCAGACCAATGCCGGTGCGCGCCGCCTGATGCGCCTCCATCTTGTGCAGGGGTTCGTGATCCAGCCATATCTCCCCCTGTCGTAATTGGGGCGAGGCAACCCGCGCCAAGGTTCGCAAGGTCGATGTCTTGCCTGCACCATTCCGCCCCAGTAGAGCCAGAATCTCGCCTTCCTTAATGGAAAAGCTGACGCCTTGGACGATATAGCTTTCACCGTAATAGGCATGAAGATTGTGAACGGCGAAATAGGCCGTATCGCCGCCCGAGGTAGCCGCCGGTTGAATGCGCGCTGCTCTTTGTGTCCCGCTCATAGATGCGCTCCCCCCAGATAGGCTTCCTGAACTTTTTCATTCCCTTTAATTTTGGAGGGAATATCTTCAACAATCACTGTTCCCTGCGCCAGAACGGAAATTCGATCCGCCAGAGAGAAGACAACATGCATGTCGTGTTCAATCACGATCTTAGTGATGCCCCGACCGCCGATTTTCTTTAAAAGGTCGATCGTCGCATTGGTATCGGCACGGCTCATCCCCGCCGTTGGTTCATCCAACAGCAATAGGACCGGGTCCTGCACCAAACACATTGCCAGTTCCAAGCGACGCTTGTCCCCGCGCGACATGCTGGATGAGGTTTTATCGCGGTCGTCTGCCAGTCCCACTTCCTCCAGCATATGCTCGGCCTTTTCCCGGATCGCCTTATGGCTACCGACATCTGACCAGGCATTGAGCTTGAACGACCCATCCCGTTTGGCAAAAGCCGGGATCATCACGTTTTCCAGCAAGGAAAGTTCGGAGAAGATCTCTGGCGTCTGGAACACCCGAACCACACCGGCCTGATTGATTTCATGCGGCTTCAAGCCCAAAAGCGTTGATCCGTTGAACATCACCGACCCTGTATCGGGCGTTAATCGCCCAATAAAGCAGTTCAACAAGGTGGATTTACCCGCACCGTTTGGACCGATGATCGCGTGAACACTGCCTTCCTGCACATCCAGATTGACGTTTTGCAGTGCCTTCAGGCCCCCGAAATTCTTATTCACATCTCTGACTTCAAGAATGCCCATGACTATTCTCCCGGTGCCGGTGAGGTTTTTTCCTCATTCTCTGGATCACGCCCTATCCCAAATCGCCGAAGAATAAATTTCCCGGTTCGGTTCAGACCTTCTGTCACACCGCCTGGCAGGAACACCACGATCAGCACGAACAAGATACCCAAGCTGAGGTTCCAGCCATCCCCCACAAACAGGGACGTCACATTGACCACACCTTCTTTTAACGGCTCCGGTAAGAAGCTGAAGATACCGTCCAGAGTTTGGTCGTTGAAGGCAGAGAAAATGTTTTCGAAATACTTGATCAGCGCCGCACCGATAATCGGTCCGATAATTGTGCCAACGCCCCCCAGGATGGTCATCAGTACAACCTCACCAGAGGCTGTCCACTGCATCCGTTCCGCCCCTGCCAAGGGATCAATCACGCACATCAAGGACCCAGCCAGACCAGCATACATGCCGGAAATAACGAAGGCAGCCAATGTATAGGGCCGTGTGTTAACACCGGTATAGTTCAGGCGGGTTTGGTTCGTTTTAACGGCCTTTAGCATCATACCAAAGGGGGAGCGGAAAATCCGCATCGCCACCCCAACCATTACAATCAACAACACCGCACAGAAATAGAAACCAGGCATGCCCTGCATCTCAATACCGCCGATATGAGAGATCAGGGGAGCTCCTTCACCCACAGTCGGTGCATCGAACAAACGTATGTCGTCTTGCAGGACGCGCAGACCAGTTTCACCATTGGTGATTGGTGTTAGAACCGAATAGGCCAGATTGTAACACATCTGGGCAAAGGCGAGCGTCAGAATAGAGAAGTAAATCCCCGAGCGGCGCAGGCTGATAAATCCAATGACCAGCGCGAACAGACCAGCCACGACGACGGCCGAGATAATCGCCGGAATTGGGTTCATACCCAACAGTTTGAAGGTCCAGACCGCCGTATAGGACCCAACCCCCAGAAAGGCGGCGTGACCAAAGGACAGATAGCCCGTCAGACCAAATAGAATGTTAAACCCAGTCGCAAATATGCCGAAAATTGCAAAGCGTTGCATCAAATCCGGATAGGCCGCCCCAAAAGGAGCCAACCAGATCGGCATAGCAAATACCACAATGGCAAACAGCGCGAGGAGAAGAAGGTCGCTCTTTTCAGAGGATTTTGTGAACAGTGTTAACATGGCCCTACTCCATCACGCCTTTGCGTCCCATCAGGCCACGCGGGCGGACCAACAAGATGACGATTGCGATTAAGTAAATGATGATCTGATCCAGGCCGACGATGCCGACCTTTGCCAAAAGATCGCGAATTTCCGTCATGGATGCGAAGGATTGCAAAATACCCAGCAAGAACCCGGCAGACACCGCCCCGCCAAGGCTGCCCATACCGCCGACAACAACGACGACGAAGGACAGAACCAGGAATTCCATTCCCATATGATAATCTGGCGGCAGAATGGGCGTGTACATCACACCCGCCGTTCCCGCGACCACCGCTGCGATCCCAAAAACAATGGTGAAACGCCGGTCGATATCGATCCCCAACAGGCCAACGGTTTCCCGATCGGCCATCCCGGCACGGACCACCATCCCGAAGGTAGTGAACTGCAAAAAGGCGAAGACCGATAGGATCACCACAACGGAGAAGCCCAGATAAACCATACGCCATAATGGGTAGACCAACGCGCCGGGATCCCCGAACATCGCGCCAAAATCAATCGCACCCTGCAATAATTCCGGCGCGTTCTGCTGAATCGGATTGGCACCAAAGAATGCCTTGATGATTTCCTGCAATACAATGGCCAGACCAAAGGTGACCAGAATCTGTTCTGCATGAGGCCGCTTATAGAAGTAGCGGATCAGCCCTCGTTCCATAACCACACCAACGATCAACATGAACGGGATCGCCAGCAGAATGGATAGCGGAACAGAGTAATCAATGATGGTTAGGCCAAAATCACCAAACCATTCCTGTGCAAAGGGTGTGCGGATCTCCAGCGGTGTTCCCCAGGCTGTGGTTTCAGTCTGGGATAAAACAACCTTTTGCAGAGACAACACCTTGTTAATCGTGACCGCGCAAAACGCGCCCAACATGAACAAGGCGCCATGCGCAAAATTCACGACCCCCAAGGTCCCGAAGATCAAGGTAAGACCCAACGCAATCAATGCGTAGGCCGCCCCCTTATCGAGTCCGTTTAGAACCTGCAGGAGTATCGCATCCATGGCGACCGCCCTCCCCTTTTTTTAAAGAAAAATGAAACTCTGTCACTCTGCAGACTCGGTCGGCAGCCGCCCCTGAAAGGACGGCTGCCTTATCCGAAGTCGGATCAGATGGTCGGATTAACCTGCGTTGCAGGCACCGAGGTCACCCTTGAACTCGTCGCCATTCGGGTCATAGATGACCTTCTCTGCTGGCACTTCTTCAACAACTTCCAGCAAATCGAACTGAGAGCTTGGGTTTTCTTTACCCTTCACGACCAGCACGGTTTTGAAGCACTGGTGGTCATCGGCGCGATACAGTGTCGGACCATTGCCCATGCCATCGAATTCAAAACCTTCCAGGGCGTCAACGATGCCACAAGGATTGAACGTACCAGCGCGCTCAGCAGCATCAGCATACAGTAGAGTCTGAACGTAGCAGGTATGAGCTGCCTGTGAGGGCGGGAAGCCGTATTTCGCGCCAAAGGATTTCACGAAAGCCTTAGAGCCTTCATCCTGCAGCGACCAATGCCAACCGGTGGACCCGAAGATGCCCTTAACAGCATCACCAGCACCCTGTGCCATCAGACGGGAATACAGCGGAACGATGACTTCGAACTGCTTGCCGTTGACCATCTTGTCACGCAGGCCGAACTGAACGGCCTGGGTCAGGCTGTTGACCATGTCCTTGCCATAATGGTTCAGCACCAACACGTCAGCGCCCGAGTTCAGAACTGGGGTGATATACTGAGAGAAGTCACCAGCACCAAGCGGGGTACGAACGGCATTGACCGTTTCCCAGCCCATGGCTTCGGTATACTTCTTGATCGACCCTTCCTGAGACCAGCCCCAGGTATAGTCAGCGGTCAGGTGATAGGCCTTACGCTCGGTGCCGTAGTTGCTCTTCAACACAGGGGCCAGACCAGCGCCGGTCATTTCCGTATTAAAGAAGTGACGGAAACCATTGCGACGACGATCTTTACCCGTCGTATCGTTGGAATGCGTCAGGCCCGCCATGAAGATAACGCCGGCTTCTTGGCACAGCGACTGAACCGCAATAGCCACACCAGAGGAAGACCCACCGGTGATCATAATGGCACCATCTTTTTCGATCATGCGCTTGGCAGACGCGCGGGCAGCGTCAGATTTGGTCTGCGTATCACCCGTGGTAAATTCAACTTTCTTGCCCAACACGCCGTTACCCTTAAGGGCCATCGGCTTGAAGGTGTTCATCATACCACCGTCGCCTTCACCATTCAGGTGCTCAACAGCCAATTGATAGGCACGCAGCTCGTCGGCGCCTTCATCGGCATAGGCACCGGTCTGAGGGACGTTAAAACCAAGAATGACACTGGACTTGTTTGACGGGTCATTCACATAAGCGCTGGCGCTTTTTGTGAAGAAATAAGGAGACGCAAATGCAGCCGCCCCCAAAGCAGCCGAGCCCTTAAGCAGGGTACGACGGTTTACCTTTGAAATGAAATCACCCATGTTTTGTTTCCTCCTAATGTTCAAATCTCGTTTGCGCATCCGCCCCTTTTTTCTTAACGCCAGAGCGGCCGACGTGCGGCCGCATCCCCGTTTGGGTGATGGATTTCCGCGACGCAGGCGTATCTGTAAATCAATTTTGTCAAAAATTCAATAACTCATTGACTTGTAATGATTTTTTTGTCAAAGATAGACAAAATTTACCGCAAGGGTTGTCAAAATTTTACCCTGCACTGCACAAAAATGAAACTTTCGAACGATTTAGCAGGACTTTGAGCAATCTTTTCTCATCTGATTTTGTCCAAGCAACGAGGATCAAAACCATGGCGCAATCAGCGATCGGCTTAAAAATCAGAGACCGTCGGTTGAAACTTGGGATTTCCCAAACGGAACTGGCGCACCGTCTGGGCATCTCTGCGTCTTATCTGAACCTGATTGAGCGCAACAAACGGAACATCGCCTCGCGCCTGCTGATCGGGCTGGCGGATCAGTTGAATGTGGACGTCGAATGGTTGGATGGAGAAGCAGAGCGACGTCTGGTTCAGGAACTGCATGAACTGGCAACAGATCCCTTGCTTCGGGAATTTGGCCTGGGAGAAAGCTCAGCCGCGGATTTGGTGGCGCGCAGCCCGGAATGGGCAACCGCCATCGTCGCGATCTACCGTGCCTATATCAACCGCAACGAAGCCGTCGCCGCCTTGTCTGATCGCCTGAACCAGGATCCATTTCTGGGGGAGGCTATCCACAAGATGCTGACTAAGATCACTACGATTCGGTCCACCGCCGAGATTCTGGATACGATCGCAGATTTGGATGACGTGGAACGCCAACGGTTCCAATCAATGCTGGCAACAGAAAGCACCAACCTGTCTGGTATCGCAGAGGGAATTGCTCAGTTTTTCGATACTGCCGATACGGAAACAGCCGCCATGACGCCCCTGGAAGAAGTCGATGATTTCATTCTGGACCGTAATAACCATTTCCCGGAAATAGAACAGGCGGCTGAGGCCTTGAGGCGGGAAATCGATGCCTTTGCCATTCCTGTCGATTCGAAGATGATCGACTTTCTTACACGCCGCTTTGGTGTCTCCGTCCGATTTGTGGCCCGCGATGAAATGGACCCGGAGCGGACATGGAACAATGTTGAGTTCGATGAACCATCCAAGACTTTCCAGATAGAAGAAAGCGCACCCGCGACAGGCTACCGCCTACAGGTTGCCCGGCTGATCTGTCGGCTGGCCCTGCGTAAACAGATCGCCGCCCTGTCCGAGAGATCCCCCCTGTTACGCAGCGACGAGGCACGCGGCCGGGCGGAAGGGGCATTAGCCTCCTATGCGGCCGCCTGCCTTTTGATGCCCTACCAGATGTTCCTGGAGGATGCAGAACGCGCCCGTTACGACATTGAATATCTGGCCCGCAAATACGGTGCCAGCTATGAGCAGATTTGCCACCGCCTTGTATCGCTGCAACGCCCTGGAGCGGAGGGGGTTCCGTTTGCCTTCATGCGCACCGACCCAGCGGGGTTTATTACCAAGCGCATGCCCCTGCCACGCCTGCCGCTGCCGCGCTATGGCAATGCCTGCCCCCTATGGGCGGTCTATAATGCTTTCCAGACACCCGGTGCCGTGTGCCGCCAGATCGCAGAATTTCCCAACAGTGAGCGATTCCTGTTCATCGCTCGCGCCCAGGGAAAGGCACAGAGCCGCTTCAATGCACCCCGCCATCTGGTCAGTGTTATGATTGCCTGTGACGTATTATATGCAGATCGTACCATCTATGCTGATGGGCTGGATCTAAATGCGGACGGGTTGGAAGTGCCGGTCGGCCCCAGTTGCAGACTGTGTAGCCGACGCGCCTGTGCCTATCGAGAACAAGCAATGGACGGGTCCCCACGTTTTTTTTCAAGC
>JARGPE010000298.1 GCA_029212835.1 Alphaproteobacteria bacterium
GCGGCAGCCCCAGGCTGCTGCGCACTGCCATATAGGCGAATGCCTGGGCCTCCAGCGCATCGCCGTTCCAACCAACCGCCTCAACAGGTTCAACCGACAGGGCAAGCCCTTTTGCCATTCCTGTCATAAAGGTTGGGTTATGACGCCCGCCCCCTGCAACCAGTATTCGCACGGGTTGCACCGGCAGTAATTCAATGCCCCGCGCCACGCTTTCAACAGTAAAGGCGGCAAGCGTCGCAGCACCATCCTCCAAAGACAGGCCTGCCACGGGGGCGGGATCAAACGCATTGCGATCCAGGGATTTTGGATAAGGCTGGTCAAAATAGGGATTGGCCATCAACAGATCCAACGCATCTTTATTCACTGCGCCTGATCCAGAAATTCGGCCATCCTGGTCCATACTGCCCGCCCCCTGTTGACTGATCCAGTCATCCAGCAGGGCGCTGGCGGGGCCAGTGTCGAAGGCAACGGGATCTTTCTCTGAACTTTCCAAAAAGGTGATATTGCCCACGCCGCCCAAGTTAAGAATGGCAACAGGCATGACCAAAGATTTTGCCAGGGCTCGATGATAGACCGGAGCCAAGGGGGCCCCCTGCCCACCCGCAGCCACATCGGCGCGACGGAAATCATAGACCGTGTTAATCCCGACAGCCTTAGCCAGTCGCCCCCCCAGCCCCAATTGCCAGGTCCAACCAAGGTCTACACGATGATTAATCGTCTGACCATGAAACCCAACCAAATCAACAGACTCGGCAGGCATCCCCGCAATTTCCAGCAATTTGTTTACGGCCACGGCATGCAGATCTGTTAGTTCACGCTCTAGAATATCAATCGCAGCATTGCGCTCCACCGCGCCCAAAACCGCGCGCAGCCGAGACCGGAATCCGGGTTCATAGGGCAGCGTAAGATGCGGACCGAATGTCTGAACCGTATCCCCGTCGGTTTCGATCAGGGCAGCATCAATCCCATCCAGGCTTGTGCCACTCATCAATCCTATTGCACGACTGATTTTTGCCATTTTTTTTAACATTCCTCCCAGGCCCAGGTTACTGCAGGTTAGTTGCCGGACCCTGACCGACATGCTATCTCGCGCTTCCTATTTTCTACAAACAGCAGTTTGCACATTATGACACAAATACGCTCAGAATTCCTGAAAGCCGTCCGTGACCGGGGCTTTTTGCATCAATGCACCGATATGGACGCGCTGGATGCACGCGCCATGGAGGGTCCAATTCCAGCCTATATTGGCTTCGATGCAACAGCCGATTCGTTGCATGCTGGATCACTGGTGCCAATCATGCTGCTGCGCCTGCTGCAACAGACGGGTCACAAACCCATTGTCTTGATGGGCGGTGGCACGACCAAGGTCGGAGATCCCAGCGGCAAGGATGAAGCACGCAAAATGCTGACTGATGCGGATATTGACCGCAACATCGCCGGTATTAAAAAGATTTTCCAAAAGTTCCTGACCTTTGGTGATGGCCCAACCGACGCAGTGATGGTCAACAATGACGATTGGCTATCGAGCATCAACTATATCGCCTTTCTGCGTGATTATGGTCGGCACTTTTCCGTCAATCGCATGCTGAAGTTTGACAGTGTCGCGCTGCGCCTGGAGCGGGAACAGCCGCTGAGCTTCCTCGAATTCAACTATATGATTCTGCAAGCCTATGACTTTGTTGAGCTTAATCGACGCCATAAAGTTTGCCTGCAAATGGGAGGGTCAGACCAATGGGGCAATATCGTCAATGGAGTGGAATTGGGACGCCGCACAAATGACAGTTCCCTTTATGGCCTGACTGTCCCCCTGTTGACCACCGCGTCCGGCGCGAAAATGGGCAAGACAGCATCGGGTGCTGTCTGGCTGAATTCAGATCGGTTGAGCGCCTATGACTATTGGCAGTATTGGCGCAACACGGAAGACGCCGATGTTGGTCGCTTCCTGAAACTGTTTACCAATCTGCCCCTGGATGAGATAGCCCGCTTGAAAGCTCTGGATGGGGCCGAAATAAATGCAGCGAAGGTTATTCTGGCCAATGAGGCAACACGCCTGTGCCATGGCGACGAAGCAGCCCGCACCGCCGAAGAAACCGCGCACAAGACCTTCACCCAGGGCACAATTGGGGATGATCTGCCGACCATTGACGTCTCCGCGACTGAGATTGAGGCCGGTATCGGTGTGCTGGAAGCTCTAACCCGTGCAGGTCTGGCACAAAGCAACGGTGATGCCCGACGCCAGATCAAAGGGGGAGCGGTGCGCGTCAATGACGAGAAAGTTGATGACGACCGCCGTATTCTGGGTGCTGCAGATGTCATCGACAGCGTGGTAAAACTGTCCATGGGCAAAAAGAAACACGCCCTGATGCGGGTCGCCTGAGTGAACCAGATATCAGGATAGAAATCAGGGAACGGGGGCCAGGGCAGCGGAGACCGCCTGGTCTGCAATCTGTCGCAGGGCTCGCACATCTGGATTGACCTTTGAGATCACCTGCAATCCCTGCATGGCGGCCAGAACCAATCTGGCCCGCGCCCGGGCATCAGCGTCAGCAGGCACTTCTCCTGTCTGCTGGCCCCGCCGCAACAAACGGTCCAATGCGTTTTCAACACCAGCCAAGGCAATACGAACCTGAGCCAAAACCGCCTCGTCCCGACTGCCAAACTCCGCGATCGTATTGGTGATAAAGCATCCAATGCTGCGACCATCCGCCGCCCGCGCAATTAATTGGTCGAATTGTGCCTGCAAGGCAGGGCGAACACTGCCCTTCTGTGTTGCCTGATCCAATCCGGCGATGAATTGAGTGCGGATATAGGCGTCAAAGGCTTTCAGGAATATCGCCCTCTTATCGCCAAATGTACCGTAAAGACTGGCCCGGTTTATTCCAGTACTGGCGACAAGGTCCTCAATCGAGGTTGCTTCAAATCCATATGCCCAAAAGGCCTGCATCGCCTTTTCCAGAACAGATTCAGGGTCAAAGGATCGCAACCGGCCCATATGTAATGCTCCTTATATCGAACCGAAACAAGTTAACATGGTTTTCTGGAATGATCATTCAAATATTTTTAGAAACTTGGTGTTTGTCCCAAACGGCATCCATTGCTAAATCTAATTAACGAACAAAAGGAACAGGCAATGACACAGTTTACAGGTACATCAGTACATCGGGTTGAAGATCAACGACTGCTGACCGGCAAGGGCCGGTTCGTTGAGGACATCCAACTGCCTGAAACTGCTCATGCCGTGGTTCTGCGATCCCCCATCGCCCATGGCCGTATCACCAGCCTGGACTGTTCGGATGCCTTAGAAATGCCAGGCGTACTGGCCATCTATACGGGGGCCGATCTAGACCAATTGGGCTGTCAGCCGATGCCGTGCACAACCGCCCATCCCAGCAGCGATGGCACACCCTTTCAGTCCCCTACCCGCCCGCTTTTGGCACGTGAAACGGTGCGATTCGTTGGTGACCCCGTTGCCTTCATCATTGCCAAAACCGAAGCCTCCGCCATTGAAGCGATGGAAGCCCTGTTGGTGGATTATGAGGAAGAGCCCG
>JARGPE010000045.1:0-2293 GCA_029212835.1 Alphaproteobacteria bacterium
TACAATCAGACTGTAGCTAAAGGCAATATTCGCCAGTGATATCAGGATGCTAAATAGGGCCATCATTTGGACTTTTCCCTCGCACCGCAAGGCATCCGAATTGGCTGTCAGCAACATCTGAAAAGGGCTGAAAAAGAGAATGATCGAAATGTAAGAATAGGCATTTGGAATGAGGGCGGCAGATCCGTTTGCCGCGCGATTGACTAAGGTTTCGCCAAATATCAGAAAAATACCAATGATAAGAGCCGAAATGACCAAGGCCAGGATTTGGGCAGACATGTAAACGTGATTTGCTCGCTCATAGTCTTGTGCACCAAGACTGCGCGCCACCAGGCTTGCCATGCCGTTTCCAACAAGTGTCGAAAGTGCCAGCAAAACCATAAATATTGGAAACACACAGGTCAGGGCACCAATGGCATCTGCCCCGACATACATTCCGACCAGGATGATATCGATCACGGTTGTCATGCCATACATCAGCAATACAAAAATGATGGGCATCGCTGTTTGTGTAAGCAGCGGCCCAATTGGTTTGGTCAGGAAGGCATTTTCTTGTTGGGGATCCATTGGGTCAGTTCTTTGATTCTGCGTAACGTATTTTGTCACCAAGGCGTAAATACACTGGGTCTGATCTGAAATTCTTTAATAAATTTCACGCTTCATGCGGTCGGGATACTCGCTGTCATAGGATTTACCATCGAATGTGCCCTTACTCAGCGTGCTCAGTATTTGTCCAGCAGAGGGTAGGGCGCTGCGATCCAGTCTGGTATCGGGATTCCATAGTTCAGACCGGGCCAGGGCCTTTTGGCATTGGAAATAGACTCGGTCGATATGGACCTGAAGGACACTGCGTGGTGGTTTGCCCTGCATGATGAATTGTTGCAGCAGGTCAGGATCAACGCTGATCGTGGCGCGACCGTTGATGCGAAGTGTCTCCCCAATGCCTGGGATCAGGAACAACAGCGAGACTCTGGGGTCGCGTACAATGTTGCGCAGTGAGTCGATGCGATTGTTGCCGCGTCGGTCGGGAATCAGAACTGTGCGCTCATCGGCGATCTGAACGAATCCGGCTGGGTCGCCCCGCGGTGAGCTGTCCAGGCCTTCCGGGCCAACGGTGGAAAGCACGACAAAGGGGGAGGCCTCGATAAAGGCTCGGTAGTGATCGGAGATATAGTCTATTTCTTTGATCAGAGAGGTTTCTTTGGGAACCCCATAGAGCGCCTCCAGATCCTCAATTGTGCTGAGTGTGTGATCGGGAGTCGTCATCTATTTCTCCTGCTCGGCGTTAGAGCATTATGCGCTCGCATGAGCTCACACAAGATGCTCTTACGACTTGTTTTTTCAGCAAATACGTCGTCGCAAACGATTCCGTTTGCTCGGGATTTGCTCTAGTTCCGACCGGAGGCAAAGCGCACGGCCTCCTGCGTGGCGCGCACCAGGGCCTTGGCCTTGTTCACACATTCTTGATGTTCGGAAGCCGGGTCGCTATCAGCAACAATGCCCGCACCGGCCTGGACGATCATCTTGCCATCCTTGACCACGGCGGTACGCAGCACGATGCAGGTATCCATTGATCCGTCTGCGCCAAAATAGCCGATACAGCCCGCATAAATGCCCCGACGGTCCGGCTCCAGCTCTTCAATAATCTGCATCGCGCGCACCTTGGGCGCACCTGAAACAGTGCCGGCAGGAAAGCCCGCCATCAGTGCGGTCAGTGCATCTAGGCCATCCTTAATCTTACCCTCAACATTGGAAACGATGTGCATCACATGGCTGTAGCGTTCGACAATAAACTTGTCGGTGACCTCTATGGAGCCAATCTTGCTGACCCGTCCAACATCGTTGCGCCCCAGATCCAACAGCATCAGATGCTCGGCGCATTCCTTGGGATCGCCCAGTAGGTCTTCTTCCATCTTCTGATCTTCTGCGCGATCTGCACCGCGGGGCCGTGTGCCGGCGATGGGGCGGATCGTGACCTTGCCGTCGCGCAATCGCACCAGGATTTCAGGGCTGGACCCAACAATAGCAAAGCGCCGGAAGGCGAGGAAAAAGAGGAAGGGAGACGGATTCGTTCGCCGCAACGCGCGATACAGCGAGAAGGGCGGCAGATCAAAAGGCATCTCAAACCGCTGGGACAGCACGACCTGGAAAATGTCTCCAGCCAGGATGTATTCCTTCGCTTTGGCGACCATGGCCTGATAGGCCTCGGGCGTCATATTGGCGACGGGTTCGACCTCGGGCTCTTGAGCGGATCGTCCAGCCACGGCATAGGGCAGGGGGCGTTCCAGGCTGT
>JARGPE010000045.1:2303-22475 GCA_029212835.1 Alphaproteobacteria bacterium
CCAGTGCTTTCTCATAGGCCGCAAAGGCCCCAATTTCCGGGTCAGGCCGAACCGGCGTTACAAAGGTGACGATGTCCTCAATGCTGTCGAATACGGCCACTAGGGTCGGTCGGATGAAAATACCATCCGGAACGTCCAGCACATCCTTGTTCTCATCCGGAAAGGGCTCCACAAGGCGCACACAATCATACCCCATATAGCCCACCAGCCCGGCTGCCATTGGCGGCAGGGAGTCTGGCATATCCATTTCGCACTCTTTATGCAGGGCGCGAAGCGAGTCCAGGGTGGGGAGGGAATGGGCCTCAAAAGCATCAGGATCAATCAGGGCGCGGCGGTTTACCTGGGCCTGATTTCCAAAACAACGCCAAATCAGATCCGGCTTCATTCCGACGAAAGAATAGCGCCCCCGAATGGCACCGCCTTCCACAGATTCGAACAGAAAGGCGTCAGCCCGTCCGTCAGCCAGCTTCATATAGGCAGAGACAGGTGTCTCCAAATCCGCGACCAGACGGGTATAGACAACCTGCGGCTTTCCAGCATCGTAGAGCCGCTTAAAGCTCTCTATATCGGGAAAGCATTCCATGATCAGCGATACACTCTGTCTATAACTTCAGGATAGGTCGTCGTCTTAATTTCTTTCTGCAAGGCCACGCCTAATTGCTCGACCAGATCATTGGACATACCAACTGACAGGGCATCGACAATGTTCTTTCGGAAATCTGTTTCTGCGGCTGTATCCGCCGGGGTGATCTTGGTCAGTCGGGCAATGACGAAGGCATCGTCTTGCACAGCATAAGCACCTTTGCCGACCTCAAGCCCGAATAGTTCACTGGCCAGGGCATCTGGAATGCGAGCCCCACCAGAGGCTTGTCCATTGCGGGAGAAATTCTCAATCTTGCTGGGTTCGACGCCCAATGTGGTGGCGATCAGCGAGATATCGCCTTGTGCACCCAACTGGGCAGCCAGCGTTTGGGCACGGGTTTCTGCAGCTTTATATTGTGCATCTTTGACCCAGGCGGCTTTAACCTCGTCTTTCACAGTGGCGAAGTCAGGAATTGCGGCCGGGGTGATATTATCGACCCGAAGCATGAACATAGCATTGGATTCTGTCGTTTCCAGAAAACCAACATCGCCGGCTTTCAGATCCTGGGCGAAGGCTTTCTGCAGGAAGGTCAAACCGGCAGGCAGGTCGGCCAAAGGTTTTCCATCCGGGCCACGTCCATTGGCATCGACCGCGTCGATTTTTTGTGCCTCAATTCCAATAGAGGTCCCGGCCTCTTCCAGAGTCATCCCCTGAGCGAAAGCGTCTTCCAGTTTTTTACCATAGTCGAATACAGCGTCATAGGCCCGGTCCAATGCCAGATCGCGGGTGATTTGATCCCGAACTTCATCCAAAGATGGCTCTGAGCCCTCGGTAATGCTGTTAACCACGGCAACTGACCAACCAAAGGCACCTTCAAAGGCACCTGTTACGCCAGGCTTTTCGAGGGAGAAGGTTGCTTCGGCCAAGGATTCGTTCGGAATGGCTTGTCGACTAAATTTACCCAATTCAATGAGTTGCAGGCCCATTTCTTCAACTTTAGCCTTCAGGTCCGCGACGGGCACGGCGGCCAGCGCCTCGGATGCGGCTTTTGCGTCTTCTTCAGAATTGAAAAGAATCTGGCCGATATCGCGTTGTTCCGGTTGTCCTAACTCACCCAGGCGGGCTTCATAAGATGCTTTAATGTCACCCTCTGAAATGTCCATTGTGCTGGCGATGGCTTCTGGGGAGATCAAAACATAGGTCAGGCCGCGCAGTTCCGGGCGGCGGAAATCTTCTTTACGCTCGTCATAGAAGGCTTGCAGCGTTGCGTCATCCGGATCGCTTGGCGCATCCACCGATGCAATGGGCAAGGTCAGATATTCTGCGGATCGGCGCTCACCAAAGAAATGATAGATCCGATCAACCAACGCTTCCGGTGCCGCGCTGCCGGCGGTGACTGCGCCCAACAACTGGCTGCGGGCGATTTCGTGGCGAACTTGTTCCACCATGGCCGGTTCCGTTAGACCATTCTGTTGCAGCGCTGTTTCAAAGCGCAAACGGTCAAATTTGCCGTCGGTGCCTTGGAATGTTGGTCGGGACTGAATTTCTGTTCGCACCATCTCGTCACTGGCGGTCAGATCTTTGCGATCCGCCTCTGCCTCATACAGCGTGCGCAGGGTCATATTTTGCAGGACGTTGTCGGCCAGATGCAATTGTTTTGCGACATCGCTGTCGATGGAGGTCAGTCGCTGATTCTGGATAAAGCGCTGATAAGCGATGTAGAATTCTGTGAAGCTAATGTCCCGGTCGCCAACTTTTGCCACCGTGTTCCCGTCGCCGCTGCCGCCAAGCCCGCTATAGGAGGAGACGCCCCATCCTAGAAAGCTCAAGACCAAAAGGCCCAAAATGCCCTTGGCAATCCAAGAGCCGGTGGATTTGCGCATCTGTTGTAACATGATTTCACTCGTCGCAATAGTTTCAGGAAAGCGGCTTAGGCACGGGACAATATCCCTTTTTTGAACGCGCCGGGATCATAAGGGGACGCTTCCACCCCCGCAATCGCAAATGCCAGCCCATCTGCCAAGGGAATTCGCTGTTCATTTTCTAAAGGCAGCCAGTTTTGTAACAATTGGCGTTCTTAGATGGGCGTGGTAACACTCCGGCGCAAGAAGACCGTCTAAAACAGCAAGGAACTTATAGGCCGATGAGCAGAACACCCCTGATTGCCGGAAACTGGAAAATGAATGGCTTGTTAAGCGATGGTACCACCCTGGCGAAGGCTGTGGCGCTGGGTGCGAAGGGGGCGGCCTGCGATATCCTGATTTGTCCACCCGCCACTCTGCTGGCACCGATCAAGGAAGCCTTAGCTGGTACCACTGTGCATTTGGGCGCTCAGGATTGCCATTGGCAGGCAAGTGGGGCTCATACCGGTGATATCTCTGCACAAATGCTGGTCGATATTGGATGCAGCCATGTCATCTTGGGCCATTCTGAGCGTCGGGCAGATCATGGTGAAACCGATAACCAGGTTGCTCTGAAAGCGGCTGCTGCCCATAACGCCGGTCTAATGGCCCTCATTTGTGTTGGAGAGACGGAAGCACAGCGTGATGCCGGGGATACGATGTCGGTCATATCCGCGCAATTGGATGGATCCGTCCCTGACTCAGCCACCTCCGAAAATACAGTGATCGCCTATGAACCTGTCTGGGCAATTGGGACTGGGCGCACGCCAACGGCGCAAGAAGCGAATCAAGTTCATGCCCATATTCGGGCGCATTTGCGGGGACGCTTGGGCACAGAAGGCATTGCGGATTTGCGCATTCTGTATGGCGGGTCGATGAAACCTGGTAATGCAGTCGATCTGTTGGCTCAGCCCGATATCGATGGTGGATTGATCGGTGGCGCAGCCCTAAAAGCCGAGGATTTCCTCGGTATCGTTGCTGCTGCTGTGTCGTGATTGTTTGGGGGCGTTATATTCGGGCTTTAAATTCAGGCAGTGACGCGTTACATACCCCTTCAATTCCAAGGCGTCGATTTATCGGATGCCCAAACAAAGCTGTTGAGTGAGGCCTAGACCACGATGGAAAATATCGTCCTGATCATTCATTTGCTGATTGCCATTGCGCTGATCGCTGTTGTTCTGATGCAGCGTTCCGAAGGCGGTGCACTGGGCATGGGCGGTGGTTCCGGCGGCGGCGGCGGGGGTATGTTCTCAGCGCGCGGCGCAGCAAATGCGCTAACCCGCACGACGGCCATTCTGGCGGCCTGCTTCATTGCAACCAGTCTGACGCTGGCCATTATGGCCGGTGGTCATCGCAATACCGAATCGATTTTTGATTCGGCCCCTACTGAGACCACGGCACCAGCCCCGGTCGATGATGGAACGCCCGCCGTCCCCACGTCGGAGTGATCGGCGAAAACACAATGATTTCAACGAAGGCGGCGCAATTGCCGCCTTCTTCTTTGGGTCGGATTTGGCATCCGTGCGGATCAGGCTTGTCAGAGCAATGTCAAAGGATAGAGTGATCTCCCATGTCGGCACGATACATCTTCATAACAGGCGGCGTGGTCTCCTCACTGGGTAAGGGTTTGGCCTCGGCGGCACTTGGCGCGCTGTTGCAAGCGCGTGGCTATAAGGTTCGGCTGCGTAAGCTTGATCCCTATCTCAATGTCGACCCCGGTACGATGAGCCCCTATCAGCATGGCGAATGCTATGTCACCGATGATGGGGCGGAGACGGATTTGGATTTGGGCCATTACGAGCGCTTTACTGGCGTTCCCGCCCGTCAGTCTGATAACGTGACCACAGGTCGGATCTATTCCGATGTTATCGCCAAGGAACGGCGCGGCGATTATCTGGGCGGCACAGTTCAGGTTATCCCCCATGTCACTGATGCGATTCGTGACTTTGTCGTCTCCGACATCACCGATGAAGACTTTGTATTGTGTGAGATCGGTGGCACCGTCGGTGATATTGAAGGCCTGCCTTTCTTGGAAGCCATTCGCCAATTGGGCAATGAATTAGGCCGGGAACGTGCCTGCTATATCCATTGCACATTGTTGCCTTATATCGGTGCGGCGGGAGAATTGAAGACCAAACCGACCCAGCACTCTGTGAAAGAGTTGCTCTCAGTCGGTATCCAGCCCGATATTTTGCTGTGTCGGGCGGAACGGGACATCCCTCAGGGCGAGAAACGCAAAATTGCGCTGTTCTGTAACGTGCGCGAAAGCCGGGTCATCTCTGCCCTGGATGTTGATACGATCTATGCGGTGCCCCTGACCTATCACCGGGAAGGCCTGGATGTTGAAGTTTTAAGCTATTTCAACATGATGAAGGAAGGTCAGGAAGAAGCGATTGATCTGACACGCTGGACCGATATCACAAGGTCTGTGCGCGCGCCGGAAGGCGAAGTCACGATTGCTGTGGTTGGCAAATACACCGTTCTGCTGGACGCCTATAAATCGCTTGCCGAAGCCTTGGTGCATGGCGGCATCGCAAATAATGTTCGGGTGAAGCTGAATTGGGTCGAATCCGAGATATTTGAGACAGACGATCCCGTTCCCTATCTGGAGAATGTCCATGGCATTCTGGTGCCGGGTGGATTTGGGGAACGCGGGGCAGAAGGTAAGATTCAGGCCTGTCGTTTCGCGCGGGAACGCAACATTCCTTATTTTGGGATCTGCTTTGGCATGCAAATGGCGGTGATCGAGGCAGCCCGGAATTTGGCTGGGATCGATGACGCATCCTCTACGGAGTTTGGACCGGCTAATAATCCTGTCGTGGGCTTGCTGACCGAATGGAAAAAAGGCAATCGCGTTGAAGTTCGGGGCGAAAACGACGACAAGGGCGGCACCATGCGTTTGGGAGCCTATCCCTGCCTTTTAGAGCCGGGGTCTAAGACCGAGGAAATATATGGCGAAAGTCAGATTTATGAGCGCCACCGTCATCGTTATGAAGTGAATGTCGGCTATCGTGAGAAATTAGAAGCGGTTGGCTTGAAGTTCACGGGCATGTCCCCAGATGGCATTTTACCGGAAATCGTGGAGCGGGAAGACCATCCCTGGTTCATCGGTGTTCAGTTCCATCCAGAACTGAAATCCAAGCCTTTCGAACCGCATCCCCTATTTGCGGGCTTCATTGAGGCCGCGGTCAAGACAAGTCGCCTCGTTTAATCAAGGATTGATGTGATGCAGCAGCATACGGTCAAACTCGGCGATATCGAGATCGCCAATCACAAGCCTTTCGTCTTGATTGCCGGTCCTTGCCAGATGGAAAGCCGCGATCATGCACTTGATATGAGCGGCCGTTTGAAGGAAATCTGCGACGGGCTGGGTATCTCACTGATCTACAAAACCAGCTATGACAAGGCGAACCGCACTTCTCTGAAGGGGCAGCGCGGCATGGGGCTGGATAAGGCTCTGGCGGTATTTCAAGAAGTTAAAGACACTTATAAAATTCCCGTCCTGACCGATGTACATGAGCGCGATCATTGTGCCGTCGTGGCGGACGTGGTGGACGTCCTGCAAATCCCGGCATTCCTGTGTCGCCAGACCGACCTTTTAATCGCTGCCGCGCAGACCGGGCGGGTGGTGAATGTCAAAAAGGGGCAGTTCCTGGCCCCATGGGACATGAAAAACGTCGTCGCCAAACTGGTTGAGAGCGGCAATTCCAATGTGCTGGTGACCGAACGCGGTGCCAGCTTTGGTTATAACACGCTGGTCACCGATTTCCGCAGTCTGCCCATCATGGCGGAACAAACCGGAATGCCCGTCGTCTTCGACGCTACCCATTCGGTAATGCAGCCCGGTGGAAAAGGCACGTCCAGCGGCGGTCAGCGTGAATTTGTGCCGGTCTTGGCCCGTGCAGCGGTGGCTGTGGGTGTGGCGGCCCTGTTCATGGAAACTCATGAAGACCCGGACAATGCCCCATCTGATGGCCCGAATATGGTGCCCATCGATCAGATGAGCGATCTCCTGCTGACCCTGCAAAACTATGATCGGATCACGAAGGCTGATATGTCGGCGTGACGGTATGTTTGGTATTTCGCCCGAAGTTATCCTGCCGATTGTAGTCATTTACCTGTTTGCCGGATTTTCTAAGGGCATAGTCGGGCTTGGTTTGCCAACAATTGGCATATCCTTAGCGACAATCTTTGTCGGGTTGGATACGGCGATTGCGATTGCTACGCTGCCGGTGATTTTGACCAATATCTATCAGGCTGTTATTGGGGGGCATTTTCTACACGTATTGCGCCGCACATGGCTTTTCATGCTGATTGCAGCAATCGCAACTGGCTTAGCAACAGGGTTATTTGTTTTGGTGGACCCAAACACCTTGACGATTTTTCTCGGCACGATCCTGATTGTATATGCGATGTTGTCGTTAAGAGCGATCAGCTTACCGCCGCCGGGCCGTCATGATGTTTGGATTTCTCCAATTTTAGGGGCGTTAACCGGCCTGGTTACCGGCATTACCGGTTCCGCCGTTGTGCCAGGTGTCATGTATCTGCAGTCCCTGAACCTGCCACGGGATACCTTTGTGCAATCACTCGGCCTGTTGTTTTCATTGACATATATCGGTTTGGTTATCGGCTTGGGGCATCATGATATCCTGACTCTGAACATTGCGAGCGCGTCAGCATTCGTAATAATACCGGCCTTGATTGGCATGACGTTTGGCATGCGCATTCGCCGTCGTATTCCAGAGGAAAAATTTCGGAGAGTTTTCCTGATCGTGATTCTGATATTCGGCATTTATCTGTTTTTCAAATCACTGATGCATATTCTTTAATCCTGCGTCTTTGTGTTCAAGTCGGGCGATTGCCCCGTTTGGGATTGGGCGCTATAAGTCGCGCGACTTAATTTACAGCCCTTCTGGAGGAAACCTGCATGACCGCAATCATCGACGTACATGGCCGCGAAATCTTGGACAGTCGGGGCAATCCGACCGTTGAAGTTGAGGTGACGCTGGAAGACGGGTCCTTTGGTCGCGCTGCTGTGCCCTCTGGTGCCTCCACGGGCGCACATGAGGCCCATGAGCTGCGCGATGGTGGCTCCCGCTATGGCGGCAAGGGCGTGTTGCAGGCGTTGGAGGCGGTGAATACCGAACTCTATGACATGATGATGGGCATGGAAGCCGAAGAACAGGTTCTGCTGGACCGCGCGATGATTGAACTGGATGGCTCCCCCACGAAAAGCCGGATGGGCGCGAATGCGATCCTGGGTGCCTCGCTGGCAACAGCCAAGGCTGCCGCTGCTGCCGCCGCTCTGCCGTTATATCGCTATGTCGGGGGTACTTTTGCCAGCCGCTTGCCGGTACCGATGATGAACATCATCAATGGCGGGGCCCATGCAGACAATCCGATCGATATTCAGGAATTCATGATCATGCCGGTCGGCCAGGACAGCTTCGCAGAAGCCCTGCGCTGTGGTGCGGAGGTTTTCCAGAGCCTGAAAGCGCAATTGAAATCAGCCGGTCACAACACGAATGTTGGGGATGAAGGCGGCTTTGCCCCCAATCTGTCTTCGACAACGGAGGCCCTGGATTTCATCCTGAAAGCGATTGAGGCCGCTGGCTATAAGGTCGGCAGCGATGTCGTGCTGGCGCTTGATTGCGCGTCTACCGAATACTATGCCGATGGCATGTATAAGATGGTTGGGGAGGGCAAGGACCTGTCCTCTGCCCAGCATGTGGACTATCTGGCCAATCTGGTCGCGAATTATCCGATCGCGTCGATTGAAGACGGCATGGCCGAAGATGATTGGGACGGCTGGGCTCTGTTGACTGACAAGATTGGTAAATCCTGTCAATTAGTCGGCGATGATCTGTTCGTGACCAACCCGGCACGACTGCGCGATGGCATTGCCAAGGGAACGGCCAATTCTATCCTGATCAAGGTGAATCAGATCGGCACTTTGACAGAAACCCTGGAAGCCGTGGAAACCGCCCATAAGGCGAAATATACAGCCGTTATGTCCCATCGCTCCGGCGAAACAGAAGATTCAACCATTGCAGACTTGGCCGTTGCCACCAATTGCGGCCAGATCAAAACCGGCTCCCTCAGCCGATCTGACCGTTTGGCAAAATATAACCAGTTGCTGCGCATCGAAGAGGAACTGGACACGGCGGCCGTCTATGACGGCTCTGCGTTTCAGCGCTGATATCACAAAAGAGCGCCTCTTCAATTCGTTACCCCTGACTTGATTCGGGGGCCAGGGCGGCAGTCTGGGTGGGGACGTGACGCTCTGGATTGCCGCCTCGCGGGAATGACATTCTCTAAACCCACACCTTTCTCACCCTGATGAGGCGCTGTTGCTTCTCAGGGTGAGAGTGCTTTTTTTGATTACCCCATCTCTTACAAACCGGCATTTCCCGCCTGATAATGCCTCGTTGGTTTCGACTCGGTTTGTGCAGAACACAATGCCATGACATCCTTGCAGGCGGGGCGTATTCCATCCTTCTGTGGGTATTGGCATCATTTGCCTAGGATCGGCATAATTCACAGCAGAGTCAGAAATTTGTCTCTAGCGCCTGATTTTCTGCGGCATACCATATCCTGACTCATATACCACTGCTTGAGTTTGGTATGGCCTCGTTAGGCAAGATGTGCCCCTTTATATCGGCAAAAAGTTCCCACTAAGTCATTGAAAATATTACCCATTGACGGCGACTCCGTTCCGTGATTCAAGGGGTGTGCTATGACTCTATTCGATGAACTTCATAGGCGCTTCCGCCATATCGCGTTCCCAGCCTTGGGGGCGTGCGTTCTCGTTTACTTTGCCTATCATACCATTCAGGGGGATCGCGGCCTGTTATCCTTGATGCGCGTATCCAATGAAGTGGAGCGTGCGCAGACGGCGCTGAATGCACTGCGTGACCAACGGCTGACACTGGAACATCGCGTTGGTTTATTGGATCGGCGTAGCCTGGATCTGGATATGCTGGAGGAGCGGATGCGTCTGGACCTGCAGAAGATCCGTGAGGATGAAGTCGTCATTTTCCTGAATCCCCAAAGCTAAAGTTATGACATTTTGTTGATCCGCTTTACGTGTGCGTAATGCTGCACTGCGTCAAAAAAAGCGTGTTTCAATCAATTCAACTTAAATTCAGTTAAGTATCACTTTTCTGTTCTAAATCAATTGTTTGCCTAGGCTATTGATTTGCCCTTTAAAACCAAGTACCGATTCAAGTGGATGTTCCCACAGCCTTGTTGCATAGCAAAAAGTGTTGCGGGAACAGGACAATTGGTCGGGCTTTCAATGTTCAATAGATTGGTTAGCCCGCCGTACATTTGGATCCTAAACAAGGACCGGAACGAGGGGACGACCGATGGCGAAAAAGGCAACCGCGAAACGCGCGGCTGGCAAATCGGCTGCGAAGGCAGCGCCAGCCAAGGCTGCGAAGGTCAGCAAATCCAATCTGTTGGATTACTATAAGAACATGCTGCTGATCCGCCGCTTTGAGGAGAAGGCAGGGCAGTTATACGGCATGGGTCTGATCGGTGGTTTCTGTCACCTTTATATCGGGCAAGAGGCCGTCGTAACGGGTGTGCAAGCCGCGACCAAAGAAGGCGATGCCGTCATCACATCCTATCGGGATCATGGACATATGCTGGCCTGTGGGATGGACCCCAAAGGCGTTATGGCGGAGCTGACGGGCCGTGAGGGCGGCTATTCCAAAGGCAAGGGCGGCTCCATGCATATGTTCTCGAAAGAGAAAAACTTCTATGGCGGGCATGGTATCGTCGGTGCGCAGATCCCATTGGGGACAGGCATCGCCTTTAGCATGAAGTATAACGAGACGGATAATGTCTGCTTGGCCTATACCGGCGATGGCGCAATGAATCAGGGCCAAGTCTATGAGGCCTTTAACATGGCCGCCCTTTGGAAGCTGCCGGTAATCTATGTCATTGAGAACAACAAATATGGCATGGGAACCTCCGTGGAGAGAATTTCTGCATCCGGTGCCAATTTGCATGATCGTGGCAAGGCCTATGGTATTCCAGGCGATGAAGTTGATGGTATGGATGTTGTGGCTGTGCATGAAGCCGCCGAAATGGCAGTCGCACACTGCCGCGCCGGGAAGGGACCCTATATCCTGGAGATGAAGACCTATCGCTATCGCGGACATTCCATGTCTGACCCGGCGAAGTATCGCTCTAAAGAAGAGGTCAACAAGGTGCGCTCAACCTCTGACCCGATTGATCGTGTAAAGGCGACCTTGATCGACGATGGCCATGCCACAGAGGAAGATCTGAAAGAGATCGACAAGCAGGTCAAAGCGGTCGTGTCGGAAGCTGCTGATTTCTCTCAATCCAGCCCAGAGCCGGATGTGAAAGAACTGTGGACCGACGTGCTTTTGGAAGCCTGATAGGCGCTGCTGACAGATAAGGATAAACGATAATGGCTATTCAACTGCTGATGCCGGCGCTGTCGCCCACGATGACCGAGGGCACCCTGGCTAAATGGATTGTAAAAGAAGGCGATACCGTCGCTGCTGGCGATGTTATGGCGGAAATCGAAACCGATAAGGCAACGATGGAATTTGAAGCGACCGATGAGGGCGTGATCGGCAAGATCCTCGTGCCTGAAGGAACCGAAGGCGTTGCGGTCAATGCTCCGATCGCCATCTTGCTGGAAGAGGGCGAAGACGCCAGCGCCGCAGAAGAAGTCGCAGAGAAAGGCACTGAAGAGGCCGCCCCAGCCGCCGAGTCAAAGAGCAAGGATAAGGGGGCTTCTGAGAAAGCGCCTGCACAGCCAAAATCAGCCAATGCGCCTGAGCCGGAGCCTGAATGGACTGGGGCGATGAAATCCCAGACCGTTCGTGAGGCCCTGCGCGATGCAATGGCCGAAGAAATGCGACGCGATGGCAAGGTTTTCCTGATGGGGGAAGAGGTTGCCCAGTATCAAGGGGCCTATAAGATTTCACAGGGCCTGCTGGATGAATTTGGCGACAAGCGCGTGATTGATACGCCGATCACCGAACATGGCTTTGCCGGGCTTGGTGTTGGGGCTGCCTTCACCGGCTTGCGGCCAATTGTCGAATTCATGACCTTTAACTTTGCCATGCAGGCGATGGATCAGATCATCAACTCCGCCGCCAAGACCTTGTATATGTCAGGCGGCCAGATGGGGGCGCCCATTGTGTTCCGTGGTCCGAACGGGGCTGCGGCGCGGGTCGGGGCCCAGCATTCGCAATGTTATGCAAGCTGGTACGCCCATTGTCCGGGTCTGAAAGTGGTGTCGCCCTATAGTGCGGCCGATGCGAAGGGATTGCTGAAATCCGCGATCCGTGACCCGAATCCGGTGATCTTCCTGGAAAACGAGATCATGTACGGTAAGACCTTTGATGTGCCGGATACCGATGATTGGACTGTTCCGATCGGCAAGGCAAAGATTGTTCGGTCCGGAACGGATGTCACCATCGCAGCCTTCTCCATTATGGTCGGCAAAGCCCTGGAAGCAGCCGAAGCCTTGGCAGAGGCAGGAATCAGCGCGGAAGTCATCGACTTGCGCACGATCCGCCCGCTGGATACGGCCACGGTTATTGAGTCCGTTAAGAAAACCAACCGTCTGGTTTCTGTAGAGGAAGGCTGGCCCTTTGCCGGGATTGGCTCTGAATTGGGTATGATGCTGATGGAGCAGGCATTTGATTATTTGGATGCTCCGGTGGCACGGGTCGCGGGTGCGGATGTACCGATGCCCTATGCGGCCAATCTGGAAGTATTGGCCTTGCCGCAAGCCGATCACATCGTTCAGGCGGCCCGCGCCGTTTGTTACCGCTAAGGGCAGGAAGGGGATACGACCATGGCAATCAAGATCCTAATGCCGGCTCTCTCGCCGACCATGACCGAAGGTACTTTGTCTAAGTGGCTTCTGAAGGAAGGTGACAGCGTTACTTCTGGCGACGTGATGGCAGAAATCGAAACCGACAAGGCGACGATGGAATTCGAAGCCGTCGATGAGGGCATCATCGCGAAAATCCTGATTGAAGGCGGCACAGAAGGGGTAGCCGTCAATACCCCGATCGCGATTCTTGCCGAAGAGGGCGAGGATGTTGCGAAGGCTGCAGCCTCTGCAGGTGAGTCTGACGCATCTGCTGCACCCGCTGCAAAAGAGCCTGAGGCTGCAAAGTCTGAGCCTGCTGCACCGAAACCTGCAGCCCCCGGCCAGCCGTCAGCTGCTGCAGAAAAGCCTGCGCAATCGTCTGGCTCAGGTGATCGTATTTTCGCATCACCCCTGGCCCGTCGCATGGCGGAAAATGAAGGTTTGGATCTGGCCAAATTGTCAGGATCTGGACCACATGGCCGTATCGTGAAGCGCGATATAGAAGAAGCACTGTCTTCCGGGACCGGAAAGGCGTCAGCACCGTCCGAAGCCCCCAAAGCTGCTGCGCCTGCTGCGGCAAAGGCATCGGCCCCCGCCGCGGCGTCTGTTCCATCGGTCGACGATCCGATCTTCAAGATGCTGCCGGAGTCGGAATCAATTCCACATACGGGTATGCGCAAAACCATCGCCAAACGTCTTACGGAATCTGCCCGTGATATTCCGCATTTCACGCTTCAAGTGGACGTGGAGATCGACAAGCTGCTGGCCATGCGCAAACAGCTGAATGAGCGGGACGGGGCGGATTATAAGATTTCCGTCAATGATTTCGTCATCAAGGCGACGGCCTTGGCCTTAACCCGCGTACCGGACTGCAATGTCGCCTATACCGACAGTGCGATCCTGAAGTTCAAAAAGGTCGATATGGCGATGGCGGTCGCCATAGACGGTGGGCTGATCACGCCCATCATTAAAGATTGCGCGTCCAAGGGATTGGCAACGATTTCCAAAGAAGCCAAAACCTTGGCCGGTAAGGCCCGTGACGGTAAATTGACCCCTGAGGAATATCAGGGGGGCACGTTCACAATTTCCAATCTGGGCATGTTTGGGGTGAAAAGCTTCACCTCCATCATCAACCCACCTCAAGGCGGCATCCTGTCCGTCGGGGCAGGGGAGCAACGCGCTGTCGTGAAGGATGGTGCGCTGGGCATGGCCACTGTGATGTCGCTCAGCCTGGCGGTTGACCATCGCTGTATTGATGGGGCGACTGGTGCGGCCTTGGTGAAAGAACTCAAAGCGCTGATCGAAGACCCGATCGCGTTGATGCTGTAAACGGAGGCCCCTGATGGCGGATACGAATTTTGATGTCGTGATCGTAGGTGGTGGGCCGGGTGGCTATGTCGCCGCGATCCGGGCGGCGCAGTTGGGGATGAAAACCGCCGTGGTGGAGGCCGCCCATCTGGGCGGGATCTGCCTTAATTGGGGCTGTATTCCTACCAAGGCGCTGCTGCGTTCTGCGGAAATTTACCATTATATGCAAAAGGCCAAGGATTACGGGCTTAGCTGTGACAATCCCAGCTTTGACCTTGATGCCGTGGTGAAACGCAGTCGGGGTGTTTCCAAGCAGTTGAATCAGGGCGTTGGCCATCTGTTGAAAAAGAACAAGGTCACCGTGATTAATGGCTGGGGCAAACTGGCAGGCGGATCCAAGGGCGCGCGCAAGGTTGCGGTCACTAAGGATGGTAAACCTGTTACCGAACTGACGGGTAAGCATGTTATTCTGGCGACCGGTGCCCGTGCCCGAGAACTGCCGGGCCTGGAGGCAGATCACAAGCTGGTCTGGACCTATCGGGATGCGTTGGTCCCTAATACCATGCCGAAGAAGTTGCTGGTTATTGGTTCTGGTGCGATTGGAATCGAATTTGCCAGCTTCTTCAACACGCTTGGCGCAGAAACTACCGTCGTTGAAGTTATGGAGCGTGTGCTTCCTGTGGAAGATGCTGAAATTTCAGCCTTCGCCAAAAAGGCTTTTGAAAAGCAGGGAATGAAAATACTGGCGGGCGCTTCAGTTAAAGAACTGAAGCGTGGCAAGGATACCGTCACTTGTGTTGTCGAACAGAAGGGCAAGACCCAGGAAATTACTGTGGATCGTGTGATCTCCGCAGTGGGTATTGTTGGTAATGTTGAAGACATCGGCCTGGAAGGGACCAAGATCAAGGTGGATCGCACCCATGTTCAAACCAATGAATGGTCAGAAACAGATGAACCTGGTGTTTACGCCATTGGCGATCTGACAGGGCCGCCTTGGTTGGCGCATAAAGCCGAACATGAAGGGGTGATCTGTATCGAGAAGATTGCTGGTCTGAAAGGCGTCCACCCCCTGGCCGTGGAACGGATTCCAGGCTGCACTTATTGTCATCCTCAAGTTGCCTCAATTGGTTTGACGGAAGAGAAAGCCAAGGCGGCAGGTCATGACGTGAAAGTCGGGCGGTTCAGCTTTATTGGGAATGGTAAGGCTATTGCCCTAGGAGAGCCTGAAGGATTGGTTAAGACAGTGTTTGATGCCAAGACAGGAGAGCTGTTGGGGGCTCATATGATCGGGGCGGAGGTTACGGAGTTAATTCAAGGATATTCCATTGCGAAGGCTCTGGAAACGACTGAAGAAGACTTGATGCATACCGTTTTCCCGCATCCGACACTCAGCGAAATGATGCATGAATCTGTTCTAGACGCGTTTGGGAAGGTTATTCATATGTAGCGTCATCTTCTTGTTTCTTATGAAGAATAAGGAATTGTGCTATTCTTCCTAAATTAAAAATAGAATTAAATAAAATTTAGATAAAATTTTAAACGTTTTGTCTTCTCTGTTGCGCAGTTCTGTGGCACGTGTACATTTAAGTCATAAGGATGCATTGTATCATGGATATTGTTGAGCGAAGAGGGGCGGGAGAGATGAAACCCACCGAGCATCCGCACATCGCGGAAGTTCGTCGAGAACTGGTGTATGAAAACAATCGGTGGCGTCATTTAATGATCGTTGTCACCGACCTTTCGCTTGACCCCAGTGACCCCGGACATGATGCCAAAACGTTAAACGAAATCATTCAATTGGTGGCAAATTCAGCAATTGAAAATAACAGCGGCTATCATGGAATAGTGGTCCGCAATCCTTAATGCACTGTATGGTGTCCCTCCATGGGTCTAATAATCTATAAAACCCATTAAAAACACGAAAATAGCGTCTTTTATGGCGGCATAGGCTTGACCCAAGCGGTGTGAATCCTCAGTTTGTGAGGCATCATGATCCGCTGAGAAAGGCGTGTCCCGCATGAGTGAGCCAAGCGAGAAATCAGCTGCAGCCCTGCGCCATCCCGAAAAGCGCAACCGCCCGGATAATCCCATTCAGCGCAAGCCGGATTGGATTCGGGTAAAGGCCCCTGTCAGCAAGGAATATCAGGCAACTCGCAAGATCGTTGAGGACCATAAGTTGGTCACGGTCTGTCAGGAAGCCTCCTGCCCAAATATTGGGGAATGCTGGGCCAAGAAGCATGCGACCTTCATGATCATGGGGGAAATTTGCACGCGAGCCTGCGCCTTCTGTAATGTCAGCACTGGGCGGCCCAATAGTCTGGATGCCTTTGAACCCTATCGTGTGGCTGATGCTGTTGAAAAACTGGGATTGGAACATGTCGTTATTACCTCAGTCGACCGCGATGATTTGGCCGACGGTGGCGCTGAACACTTTGCGCAGACCATCCGCGCCATTCGGGAGCGCACTCCGAGTACGACAATCGAGATCCTGACCCCAGATTTTAAAGGCAAGAAGGGGGCTTTGGAGATTGTGGTTGAGGCACGGCCTGATGTGTTCAATCACAATCTTGAGACTGTTCCGCGGCTATATCCTACCATTCGGCCTGGCGCGCGGTATTTCACGTCGCTTCAGTTGTTGGCTGAGGTGAAAGAATTAGATCCATCCATCTTTACCAAATCAGGCCTGATGGTGGGGTTGGGGGAAACCAAAATTGAGGTGCAGCAGGTGATGGACGATTATCGCGCAGCCGATGTGGATTTCCTGACCATTGGTCAATATCTGCAGCCAACATTGAAACATGCTGCATTGGATCGGTTTGTGACTCCTGACGAATTTGCCGCTTATGCCACAATGGCGCGGGGCAAGGGGTTCTTGATGGTCTCATCCTCTCCCTTAACGCGATCCAGCTATCATGCGGGGGATGACTTTCAACGGCTTCGTGAAGCGAGGGAGCGTAAGCTTGCGGGCGTTGCCGGCCTGCACCCTCACGCCGCTGAATAGGGAGCATCTAGTCATTCTCAATTCACTCGATTTCATTCCCTGCAGAATGTACAGCTAGACCTATGCCAAGACATGCTGAGAAACGCAGCTTGCCGTATCGTGCTGAAGATATGTATGCCCTTGTCGCGGATGTGGGGCGCTATCCGGAATTTTTGCCCTGGTGCCGCGCCGCGCGTATTCGGAGCCAGTCTGATACATTGCTGATTGCGGATTTGGTGATTGGATTCAAGGGGATTACGGAACGCTTTACCAGTCGCGTAACCTTGGATCACGATTCCATGTTGATTAGGACCGCCTATGAAGATGGTCCATTTAAGTATCTCGATAACAGTTGGAAATTTATGGAGAATCCCGATTCTCCTGGCTGTACTGTAGAATTTTATGTCGATTTTGAGTTTCGGTCTAAAATATTGCAAGCAATGATAGGACTGGTTTTTACCGAAGCAGTGCGACGCATGGTTTCGGCTTTCGAGTCCAGGGCGAATGATCTCTACGGCCAACAATTGTAGTTTTTGTTGGCCGCATTTTTTCATGTCCTTTAGGCCTGACTACGTTTGCAGTTTTTTTTGGTGATTGAGTTTGGGTGGAATGTTGGTCTGACTGCAAGTGTAGGCATCTGCGTAATGTCAGTTTTGAATCATAAATTTTGTCCGAATCGATCTTGTTGTAAAATTTCCAACCACACTCGACATCTTGTAGCATTTCGCCGAGTCATGTAATTCATGCACAGTATACTAGGGATAATCCCTAGTTTTGGCGAGATGTAGGAGGGATGCCGGTGATCACTACGGCGCAGATCCGGGCCGGTCGGTCACTGTTGAACATCAAACAGAGCGAACTTGCCAAGGCGGCGGGGGTCTCTTTGGCGACCCTGAATAATATCGAACGCGGTATCGGTGATCCACGCGCCAGCACATTGGAAGCACTGGAGCGAGCGCTGTTTCAGGCGGGGGTCGAAACCGAAACCGATGGCAGCACAGAGACTGTGCGCCTTCACCGCCTCGCCAGGCCAAGTGCATATGAAACCTATCATGCCAGTCAACGTATCCTGGAGAGCCTGTCGCGCGACAGCCTGCTGAAAGTTCAGCGCATTCTGTTTTATACTCGGCGTGATCATGCCCTACGGGATGGAGACGAGGCGGTAAAGCTGTGCCTGTTAATGGAGGGACGCGTGCGCACCGTGTTGTTTGACCAGGTCAGCTTCACATTCACCACGGGATCACGGGCAGCAGAAACCTCTGGCATTCTGCTGGCAGCCTTTGCCTTGCATGGTGACAAGCTCTCAATGTTGGAGCGGCCAATTGAAGATACGACACTGGCCCCACTGGCAGATGCGGTGGAACGCTTGAACCAGGCCCCTTGGCGGCCCTTGGCGCATCCCAAGGCCCTGATAGACACATTTGATGACTGGGATGATAAACTGGAACGCTATGGCAGCCGCACAGGGCATCCTTTAGGGGATTTGGTGCGTCTGGTTGGGCCGGGACACGCCGTGCCGGCCCTTAACAAGCCAGCCTGACAGCCAAAGCAAGGGCGGCAATGACTGTTGCATGGCGAACGTCGGCCCGGCCCCCTGTAAAATGATGTTCCTCAACGACCGTGTCTGCGCCCTGAACGGCACATCCAATAAAGACCAAACCGGCAGGCTTTCGTTCAGATGCACCAGGACCCGCAACGCCTGTGACCGCGATGGCAACCTGAGCAGAGGAGCGGGCGAGGGCACCTTCAGCCATCTGTCTTGCAACGGGCTCTGACACAGCACCAGGGCCTCCTGGTCCCAGCAGCGCAGCATCTACCCCTAACATTTCCGTCTTTGCCGTGTTGGTATAGGTGATGAATCCCCGATCCACGACATCCGATGATCCGGGAACGGCCGTCAAGGCAGCCCCGATCATACCACCAGTGCAGGATTCCGCCGTGGCGATCATGAGTGATTTGGCGCGAAGATTGGAGAGCGTTTCTTCTGCGATATCATATAGTTTCGAATCGATCATAATGTGGTTATCCAGGTTAAAAGATAGCCTAAGGCAAAAAGACAAGCCACGGCATAGAGACTGGCAATGACATCATCCACCATCACGCCGAAGCCACCCGAAACTTGGCGATCAGCCCAGCTAATAGGCCAAGGTTTCAAAATATCGAAAAAACGAAACATCAAAAATCCGGCTAAAACATGCTGCCAAGTGAAAGGCACAAACGCCAGAGTGATCCAGACGGCCACAACTTCGTCGACCACGATTTCAGACGAATCATGGGAGCCTTTGGCCTTATCATATTCATTGGCGGCCCAGACGCCGATGGGAAACAGAATTGCGGCGGCTGGAAGCAAATACCAGCTTTCCCCGAAATACACGATGACCCAGGCAAAGGGAATGGCGGCCAGACTGCCCCAAGTGCCGGGGGCAGGTTTCAGCAATCCGCTGCCAAACCATGTCGCAATCAAAAGTGCAGGGCTCATAAAGTACCTTCCGATGGCGTTAAAGAAATCGTCGCAACGGCTTGACAGGCAATGCCTTCTCCCCGCCCTGTGAATCCCAGTTTCTCCGTAGTTGTTGCCTTTATTGATACACGATCCAGGGACAGGTTGAGAATTGCGGCAACCCGTTCCCGCATAGCCAATCGGTGAGGGCCTATCTTTGGTGATTCACAGATCAGTGTCGCATCAATATGCAGAATGCGCCCACCATCCTTTGTAATCAGGGCGGCAGCATGACGAAGGAACTGGTCGGACGCTGCACCTTGCCATTGCGGGTCACTGGGGGGGAAGTGATCACCAATGTCCCCTTTTGCTGCAGCCCCCAGCAAGGCATCGGTAATTGCGTGCAGACCGACATCGGCATCACTGTGGCCTTTTAGCTGCTGAGTATGGGGGATTTTAACACCACACAGCCACACACTATCCCCAGGCTCAAACCGGTGAACGTCAAATCCACTCCCAGTTCTGGTTTCCTGTCGCACAGCCATTTGGTATTCGGCCTCCTGAAAATCCTGCTCTGTCGTCAGTTTTATATTGGCCCCGTCCCCGTCTACCAGATGAACCAATCCGCCCGTCTGTTCCACTAGGGCTGCATCATCGGTTGCTTCCGTACCATCTTGCGCGATGCAATGCAGGTTAAGAATCGTTTCCAGCCGAAATCCCTGTGGCGTTTGGGCGCGATAGAGGCCCTGTCTCGAGACCGTTGCCTCAATTTGTGCTCCTTCAGGGGCCAGTTTCAATGTATCGATCACGGGCAGTCCTGGAATGGCGGCGCTTTCTTTTTCCGTTGCTGCAATCACACGATCAATCAGAGGAATAGAGACAAAGGGGCGTGCGGCATCGTGGATCAAGACAATATCCGTTGGTGAAACCACTTCAGATAATGCCTTTAACCCTTTGAAAACACTTATTTGTCGTGTTGGCCCCCCTTGTTGGATCAGGATATCCGATACACCGAACAAGGCTTCGGCACATAGGTCGTCCTGTCCCGCGCCAATCACAACCACGATTTGACCAAGGCCCGGATGGGTACGAAAC
>JARGPE010000299.1:0-2189 GCA_029212835.1 Alphaproteobacteria bacterium
GTTTGATGGGTTTATTATCACCGGTGCGCCGGTGGAGACGCTGCCTTTCAATCAGGTCAAATACTGGGCCGAACTAGAACAGATCCTCGATTGGACCCAGACCAATGTGCAATCGACCCTGGATATCTGTTGGGGAGCCCAGGCAGCGATGTATCACCTGCATGGCATTCCCAAGCACGAGCTGGGCGCAAAGATGTTTGGGGTATTTCCCCATCGCGTCGTCAATCGCACGTCCAGCTTGCTGCGTGGCTTTTCGGACGAATTGGCGGTTCCTGTCTCTCGACATACAGAAACCCGTCTGGAAGATGTTAAGGCTGTGCCCGGCCTGGAAGTCCTGATCGAATCTGAGGAAGCGGGCTTGTGCATGATCAATGATGCGGCCCGTCGCCACATATACATGCTTAATCATCTTGAATACGATGCTTGGACTTTGCGGGATGAGTATCAGCGTGATGTTGATGAAGGGTTGAAAATTGACCCTCCACGCTATTATTTTCCAGAGAATGATCCAGGCCGGGATCCCGCGAATACATGGCGCAGTCACGCACATCTGTTTATCGGCAATTGGATCAACGACATGTATCAGTCGACGCCGTTTGATGTGAATTTAATCGGTACGGTCTAGACAGGGCGGAGCGCAAAAGTGCGGTATTGGCGCGGATTAAGACCTCTGGGTAATTTAGCCCGATACCTCGCGTTGTTCGCGATCCTTATCCAGTTCACAGTGCCTTTCGGTGTGGCGGTTGCTGCGGGGCTGTCTGATTCAAAAGCCAATGTAGGTATTGTTTTCCAATGTCTAGGCGGTGCGCCGCAGACGGACCCGGAGACACAGCCTGCCGTGCCTTGGCACAGCTGTGCCATGCCGGGGGGCTGTTGCGTCGCCCCTACCCTAAAATCACCACCTGTTACTTTGCGGCCCGTACAGGCCAATGTGTATCGCGTTGTCTGGCAGCCGGTTCATTACGGTGTCACCGCTGTTTATCTTACCCGCCGTCCTCCGGTGCGGGGGCCCCCTCTCGAAGTCTGAGTGATCTTGATATATCCATTCAGCGTTTAGAGAAGGTACAATCACATGATGAAGATTTTGACGACGATCCGCCATGGCGTGGTCGCAGCCTCGCTTGCCCTTGTGGCTCTGTTTGCATTCAATGCTCCCGTCCTGGCTCACAGCATGGGGCCGATCCATATCGAAAGCTCGTTTGCCCGGGCCAGTGCCTCTCCGGCGGCAAAATCCGGTGCTGCTTATGTTACGATTATGAATAAAGGCGACACTGCGGACCGTTTGATTGGGGTGGAAGGGGATGCCGCCTCTATGATTCAGATTCATAAGACCGAGATGGCCAATGGTGTTATGACCATGAAGGAAGTTGAAGGCGGGCTGGAAATTCCAGCGGGTGGCATGATCGCCCTGGAACCGGGTGGCAATCATTTGATGATGATGGGCTTGAAGGCTCCGCTGGTCGAAGGACAGACGCTTCCATTGACGCTGGTCTTTGAGAAGGCAGGCAAGATTGATGTGGAAATTCCTGTTCTGGCACCTGGTGCCATGATGGGCGAGATGGACCACAGCAAGATGAAACAGTAAGCCGTCAGACCGCTGATGGACTTGTCATGCTTTCCTTAATCCCCGCAATCCAGTAAATCGCAGGGATGCAACGCTGGAAGCTGACAATCGAATACAATGGCGGGCCGTTTGTGGGCTGGCAACGGCAACCAAACGGTCCGACCATTCAGGCCGCCCTGGAAGATGCGGTCTTCGCCTTTTGTGGGGAGGAAGCGGGCGTTCAGGGGGCAGGGCGCACGGATACCGGCGTTCATGCCCTGGCTCAGGTCGCTCATGTCGATATTGAACGCGACACCACGGCGCGGACGGTACGTGATGCAATTAACCAGCACCTGAAACCAAACCCCATTGCCGTCACGCAGGTTGAGGCGGTGTCGGAGGATTTTCATGCCCGTTTTTCCGCGACAGGGCGCGCCTATCTTTATCGTATTCTAAACCGGCGTGCGCCAGCTGCACTGGATATCGGGCGCGTCTGGCCGGTGCCCCGTGAACTGGATGTGGATGCGATGCACGCGGCTGCCCAGCGGCTTATTGGCCTGCATGATTTCACCAGCTTCCGAGCCGCAGAATGCCAGGCTAAAAGCCCAGTCAAAACCTTGGACCGCCTGGATGTTTTTCGGGTGGA
>JARGPE010000299.1:2223-3521 GCA_029212835.1 Alphaproteobacteria bacterium
TATTGTTGCGGAGGCGCGCAGTTTTCTACACCACCAAATCCGAAATTTTGCAGGCACCCTGGAACGCGTTGGTCGCGGCAAATGGACCCCGGACGATGTTACCCAAATACTGGATGCCAAAAACCGCGCCGTCGCCGGCCCCACAGCCCCCCCACAAGGCCTGTATCTGACACGGGTGTCTTACGACGTCTAACCGTTGCTGAGGATTATGAAATCCTCAATCTTGCTGAGGAATTGATTGATCAGAAAGTCGGCCATGACCAGGCCGATGGTTAGGCCCAGTTTGGTTTTGAACAGGGTTTGCAGTATCCAGCCATGCACCAACAGAGCCCATAGTCTAAGGCCGGTTAACAGGCCGTTTGCCATCACCGTATCGCTGTCCGCCAGTGTTACAATAATGATCCATTGCAACAAGATCGGTGTCGCCATCATCCAATTGACCGCGACCACATAGCGGATCCAGTTTTCTGGATGGGCGGTGGTTTGCGATACATAGGCCATGATCAGGGGCCAATAGGTCCAGGCGATGATGTAGTACAGCGTATGGCTGATAAGGCGGACAAAGACGGCTGCGTCGCCATATCGTGCACTTTCCCCCGTATAGATCGCCCACATAAAGAAGGGGAACAGCAGCGCCGCACACCAGAAGCTTTTCAGGAAATCGTCCCGCGTTTCTCCGAAGGTCCATAGGGCGGGTTTGCGGGCGATGAAGACCTGCGCACCATCCGACAGTCGCCCCACCATCTCGGCAAGGCTGATCGGTTTCATGCTGAAACCTTGGCGAAATAACGATCGATCACGCGCGCATAAATCTGGGACAAGGCGGTGATGTCGGACACGGCAACACGCTCATCCACCTGATGCATTGTTTTACCGACAAGACCAAAATCCACAACGGGGCAGTAATCTTTAATGAAGCGGGAATCCGATGTGCCTCCCGTGGTGCTTAAATCTGGCTTGTGTCCTGTCACAGATTCGCATGCTTCACTCAGCAGGTCTGATAGAAGTCCCGGCGGCGTCAGGAAACTCTCTCCTGAAATCACTACATCCAATGTGACTTTTGCATCTTTGCCCGCAGCCTCGCTCAGCAAGATTTGCAGTTTCTTCGTCAGGCTGACCCCACTGTGCAAATCATTGAAGCGGATGTTGAACCGTGCGGTCGCATGGGCTGGAATCACATTGGTTGCTTCATTATCCACCAGGGCCTGGGTGATCGACAGGACGGAGGGTTCAAAATGATCCGACCCGTCATCAATTTTCCAATTGACCAGAGCCGCCATCATCAGGGCCAGACGGTG
>JARGPE010000046.1 GCA_029212835.1 Alphaproteobacteria bacterium
GCCCGATCTGTGACCAGGGTGGCGAATGCGACCTGCAGGATCAGGCCATGGCCTTTGGCCGTGACGGGTCTCGCTATACCGAGAATAAGCGCGCGGTGAAGGACAAATATATGGGGCCGCTGATCAATACGATCATGACCCGCTGTATTCATTGTACGCGCTGTGTACGTTTCGTCGCCGACGGCGCCGGTGCTGTAGATATTGGCTTGCTGAACCGCGGTGAAAACGACGAGATTTACAGCCTGGAAAAGGCTGTCGACAGCGAATTATCAGCCAATGTCATTGACTTATGCCCTGTTGGTGCACTGACGTCTAAGCCGTATGCGTTCAACGCACGCCCTTGGGAATTAAAAAAAACAGAGAGTGTGGATGTGATGGACGCCGTTGGCTCCAATATCCGCATCGACACGCGTGGCAATGAAGTCCTGCGGGTGCTGCCGCGTTTGAATGAAGACGTGAACGAGGAATGGATTTCGGACAAGACACGGTATGCCTGTGACGGATTGCGTCGCCAGCGTTTGGATAAACCCTATATCCGGGGCATGGACGGCAAGCTGAAACCAGCGAGTTGGCAGGATGCTATGGCGGCTGTTGCGAAGGCTGCCAGTGGTTTGAAGGGCAATCAGATTGCCGCTTTGTCTGGCGACCAAGCCTGTGTTGAGAGCGTTTATTCCCTGAAAAAGCTGATGGATCTGATTGGCTCTCCCAATATGGATTGCCGTCAGGATGGCGCGAAGTTGGATGCTGGCGTTCGGGCCAGTTACATCTTTAACACTACCATCGCAGGAATAGAGCAAGCCGATGCGCTGTTGATCGTTGGATGCAATATTCGTTGGGAAGCCCCAATCATAAATGCTCGCATTCGTAAGCGTTGGATGACGGGCGCGATGAAGATTGCCACGATTGGCGAACAGATCAAAACGACCTATGACAGCGATTATCTGGGGGCCGGGCCGGAAACACTGAGTGACGTTGCTGCTGGCACGCATCCCTTTGCGGAAGTATTAAAGTCAGCAGAGCGTCCGATGATTATTGTCGGGCAGGGTGCTTTGACCCGCAAAGATGGTGCGGCAGTTTTGGCCACGGCAAAGAAAATCGCCGATACCTTTGGCATGATCAAAGAGGACTGGAACGGCTTTAACGTCCTGCACACGGCGGCCAGCCGCGTTGGTGCGCTGGATGTTGGTTTCGTGCCGGGTGACAAGGGGACGGATAGGGACGGTATTCTTGCGGGTGCTGAGAAGGGCTCGATTAAATTGGTCTATCTGCTGGGCACCGATGAATTGGATTTGGCACCGTTGAAAGACAGTGATGCCTTCGTCGTCTATCACGGTCACCATGGGGACAAGGGCGCTCATGTCGCCGATGTAATTTTCCCGGGTGCTGCCTATACCGAGAAGAATGCGACCTTTGTGAATACAGAGGGGCGGGTTCAGTTGGCCCGTCGCGCTGCCTTCCCACCAGGTGAGGCGAAAGACGATTGGGCGATCCTGCGGGCCTTGTCGGAAACGCTAGGTAAGCCTTTACCCTGGATCAATTTCGACGAATTGCGTATGGCAATGCGTGGGGCGCATCCGCATCTGGCGCGCATCGATGATCCGGAAACGGCAAGCTGGGCAGATTTTGGCACGCCCGGCCCGATGGAGACAGCAGCCTTCGCCACACCGATTGAAAATTTTTACATGACGGACCCGATTTCACGGGCGTCAGAGACGATGGCGGAATGCACACAGACATTTGTGCTGGACCGCAACGGGGAGGGGACCGGAACCCATGGCTGACCTGTTCGACGGCATTTGGTGGTCCGGCTATGTCTGGCCGACCCTGATCACCATCTTGTTAATTTTATGCATCATGATTCCGATCATGCTGTCGGTTGCCTATCTGACCCTTGCAGAGCGTAAGGTCATCGGTTGGATGCAATTGCGCAAGGGCCCCAATGTAGTGGGGCCGTTTGGCCTGCTGCAGCCGATTGCTGATGCGCTGAAATTGTTGATGAAGGAAACCATCATCCCGGCCGGGGCAAACCCTGTTTTGTTCCTGATCGCACCGATGCTGACATTCGTTTTGGCCCTGATTGCCTGGGCGGTCATTCCATTCAGCGATGGCATGGTACTGGCCGATATCAATGTCGGAGTGCTGTATCTCTTCGCGATTTCATCACTGGGTGTCTATGGTATCATCATTGCCGGTTGGGCCTCGAACTCCAAATATGCGTTTCTGGGCGCGCTGCGTTCTGCGGCACAAATGGTGTCTTATGAAGTTTCAATCGGGTTTGTCATCGTTACCGTGCTGTTGTGCGTCGGATCATTGAACCTCAGTGATATCGTGCGATCTCAGGCAGGTGGCGGCTTTTGGAACTGGTATTTCCTGCCATTGCTGCCGATGTTTGTGGTTTTCATCATCTCCGCCCTGGCTGAAACCAACCGCGCGCCGTTCGATTTACCGGAAGCAGAAGCGGAATTGGTATCGGGCTATAACGTTGAATATTCTGCGATGGCCTTTGCCCTGTTCTTCCTGGGTGAATATGCCAACATGATTTTGATGAGCGGTATGACCGTCGTCCTGTTCCTGGGAGGCTGGTTGCCGCCTGTGGATGCACAGCCCTTTACCTGGATTCCGGGTCCGATTTGGTTTGCAATTAAGATCGCCTTTGTGCTGTTCATCTTCCTTTGGGTGCGCGCGACATTTCCGCGCTATCGATATGACCAATTGATGCGCCTGGGCTGGAAGGTATTCTTGCCGCTGTCATTGTTCTGGGTCATTGCAACAGCTGGGTTCTTGGTCGCGTTTGACCTGTTACCCCATAGCATGAATTAACCGATAGGAGAGACGCGAGATGGCAAGCCTCGACAGAACCGCCAGATCTTTCCTGCTGGCAGAATTGCTAGGTGGTATGGCGCTAACATTGAAGATGATGTTCAGCCCGAAGCACACGATCAACTATCCTTATGAAAAAGGACCGTTGAGCCCGCGCTTCCGGGGTGAGCACGCGCTGCGCCGCTATCCCAATGGGGAAGAACGCTGTATCGCCTGTAAATTGTGTGAGGCTGTATGTCCCGCCCAGGCAATCACGATTGAGGCAGAACCGCGCGCTGATGGGTCGCGGCGGACGACTCGCTATGACATCGATATGACCAAATGCATCTATTGTGGCTACTGCCAAGAGGCTTGCCCCGTGGATGCAATTGTTGAAGGGCCGAACTACGAATTTGCGACCGAAACCCGCGAAGAACTGTTCTATAACAAGGATAAACTCCTTGCGAATGGAGAGCGTTGGGAATCGGAGATTGCTGCTAACCTTGAATTGGACGCGCCGTACCGGTAAACCGCGTGCGGGCCTGCGGGCCGATTGATTGAAACCGAGGGGGGAACCGATGGCATTCGCCGGGTTCATGTTTTACATATTTGCCGCGATCTGCGTGGCGTGTGGCGTGATGGTGGTTACGTCTCGCAACGCCGTGCATTCGGTCTTGTTCCTCATCCTGGCCTTTTTCAACGCGGCGGGACTTTTCGTTCTCATCGGGGCCGAGTTCCTGGCGATGATCCTGGTGGTTGTCTATGTCGGTGCAGTGGCGGTCTTGTTCCTGTTCGTTGTTATGATGCTGAACGTGAATTTCACTGAGTTACGACGCGGGGCAAAAAATTACGTTTATGTTGGCGCGACATTGGGTGGGATTTTGTTCCTTGAACTGGCAATTGTGGCGACATCCTGGACCTTGGGTCCGCAGATGTCGGCAATCACTTTGGGGCCAGTCGTTGGTGCCGTCAGCAATACGCGTAGCATCGGTCAAGTGATCTACACGGACTATGTCTACCTGTTCCAGGGGGCCAGCTTGATCCTGTTGGTGGCTATGGTCGGGGCCATTGTCCTGACACTGCGCCAACGCGCGGGCGTTAAGAAGCAGGTCATCGCCGATCAGGTTTCGCGCTCATCCAAGGACGAGTTGATCATTGTCAAAGTTGACTCTGGCAGCGGCATTTAGCGGGGAACGAAAGATATGGAAATCGGACTTTCACATTATCTCGCTGTTGCAGCCGTGTTGTTTACGCTGGGGCTGTTTGGGATTTTTCTGAACCGTCGCAATGTCATTGTCATCCTTATGTCGGTTGAATTGATGCTGTTGGCGGTGAACATCAATTTGGTCTCCTTTTCTGCGTTTCTGCAGGATCTGACGGGGCAGATTTTCGCCATGTTCGTCCTGACCGTGGCGGCCGCAGAGGCTGCTATCGGCCTAGCGATTCTGGTTGTCTTCTATCGCAACCGCGCGTCGATCGAGGTCGATGATGTCAGCAACATGAAGGGTTAGGGGCGGTACTCCCATGGAATCACTCATCGTATTTTTGCCGCTGATCGGGGCATTGGTTGCTGGCTTTGCCGGGCGCGCCATTGGCGGCCACAAAGGGGATCTGTTCGCACAGATCGTATCCTCAGGCTTGCTGGTAATTTCGGCAATTCTGGCATGGATTGTCTTTGTGAAGGTCGGCATTCTGGCAGAGGACCCCACGGACAAGGCCTATACGGTTGAATTGTTGCGTTGGGTAACGGTTGGGAATTTCTCCTTCGACTGGGCCTTGCGCATCGATACGCTGACCGGCGTTATGTTGGTGGTCATCACCACCGTGTCGTCTCTGGTTCATATCTATTCCATCGGTTACATGCATCACGACCCCAGCATTCCGCGTTTTCAGGCTTATCTCAGCCTGTTTACCTTCATGATGTTAATGCTGGTGACCGCTGATAACTTGGTTCAGATGTTCTTTGGCTGGGAAGGGGTCGGCTTGGCGTCCTACCTGCTGATCGGATTCTGGTACAAAAAGCCTTCAGCCAATGCGGCTGCGATCAAGGCTTTCGTCGTGAACCGGGTAGGGGACTTTGGCTTTGCCCTTGGTATTTTCGGCGTCTTTGTTCTAACGGGTTCCCTGTCCTTCGACAGCGTTTTTAATGCCATTCCTGGCGTTGTCGGGGATGAGGCTAATGCCGTTAGCTTCAACTTCCTATGGTTTACCTTAAGCGGGCAGGAGGCGATCACCACGGTCTGTCTGTTGTTGTTCATGGGCGCGATGGGGAAGTCCGCACAATTGGGCCTGCATACTTGGCTGCCAGACGCGATGGAGGGGCCGACGCCCGTTTCCGCGCTGATCCACGCCGCCACCATGGTGACCGCAGGTGTTTTCATGGTGTGCCGACTGTCGCCAATCTTTGAATATTCCGAAACAGCACTGATGGTCGTCACCTTCGTTGGCGCTTCCACCGCCTTCTTTGCGGCTACGATTGGCCTGACACAGAATGATATCAAGCGTGTGATCGCTTATTCGACCTGTTCTCAGCTTGGCTATATGTTCTTCGCGGCTGGTGTTTCAGCCTATCCAGCGGCGATGTTCCATCTGTTCACACACGCTTTCTTCAAGGCACTGTTGTTCTTGGGCGCAGGCGCTGTGATCCATGCCGTCTCTGACGAACAGGATATGCGCAAGATGGGTGGCCTCGCCCCCTATATCAAAAAGACCATGCTGATGATGTGGATCGGCTCTCTGGCGCTCTCTGGCGTCGGTATTCCAGGCACATCCATTGGTTTTGCTGGTTTCTTCTCCAAAGATGCCATCCTGGAAAGCGCCTATGCGGCGGATACCGGAATTGGGCGCTATGCCTTCTGGTTGGGGATCGCCGCCGCAGTCATGACGGCCTTCTATTCCTGGCGCTTGTTATGGATGACCTTCCATACCCCGGCGCGGGGGGATGAGAAGGTGATGGCCCATGTTCATGAGTCACCCAATGTCATGCTGGTGCCGCTCTATGTGCTAGCGATTGGCGCGGTGTTTGCGGGCGTGGTCTTCGCGCCATACTTCACCGGTCATCATTTCCAGGAATTCTGGGGGGATTCAATCCTGATCCTGGAGAGCCATCAGGCGCTGGAAAACTCTCACCATGTGCCGGTTTGGGTCAAACTGTTGCCGCTGGTGGTTGGTATTATCGGTATCTTCGGGGCGATCTGGGTTTATCGCGGCGGATTGGAACGTGGCCAGTCAATCGGTCGGTTCTGGGGTCCGTTCTACCAGTTCTCCTTAAACAAATGGTATTTTGATGAGCTGTATGACTTCCTCTTCGTGCGTCCATGCTTTGCGCTTGGCCGGCTTTTCTGGAAGCGGGGGGATGGCAGCATCATTGACGGTTTGGGGCCAGATGGCGTTGCCAAAGGCACGTCTGTCATTGCCGGGCGCATCAGTCTGCTGCAAACCGGGTATCTATACCATTACGCATTCGCCATGTTGATCGGTGTTGTTCTGCTGATCAGCTTCTATTTGTTGGCCCACTAAGGCCGTCGGGAAGGGACCGAACCTCAAAATGTCGGAAGCCTCGTTTCCTCTTCTCAGTTTGACGACATTCGCTCCGTTGGTCGGGGCGCTGTTTGTCATGATCATCCGTGGCACGCCCGAAGAAGTGGCGCGCAATGCACGATGGGTGGCTTTTGTCGCTTCGGTGACAACCTTCCTGTTGTCCTTGCTAGTGCTGGTCAATTTCGATGGCTCTTCAGCTGAGTTTCAGTTGGTTGAATATCAGCCATGGCTGGAGTCAGCTGGTATTGGCTATAAGATGGGGGTAGACGGGATTTCGGTCTGGTTCGTGCTGCTATCTACCCTTCTGTCGCCATTGTGCATTCTGGCAAGCTGGCGCTCGATCAAAATACGTGTCCGTGAATACATGATCGCCTTCCTGGTTCTGGAAACCATGATGGTTGGTATGTTCTGCGCCTTGGACATGTTGGTATTTTACATCTTCTTTGAAGGTGTATTGCTGCCAATGTTCCTGATTATCGGTGTCTGGGGTGGTGGTCGTCGGATTTATGCTGCATTCAAGTTCTTCCTATATACGCTGCTAGGGTCCATCCTGATGCTGGTTGCGGTCATCGCGATGTATTTTGCTGCGGGTCATACCACCGATATCCCGACCCTGATGACGACTCAGTTCCCACGCGATATGCAGATGATTATCTGGTTGGCCTTCTTCGCCAGTTTCGCTGTGAAGGTTCCGATGTGGCCGGTACACACCTGGTTGCCCGATGCCCACGTTGAAGCACCGACGGCAGGATCAGTGATCCTGGCTGGGGTGCTGTTGAAGATGGGGGGCTATGGGTTCCTGCGCTTCTCCATTCCGATGATGCCGCTGGCTTCTGATGCCTATGCGCCTCTGGTCTTTGCGCTGTCTTGTATTGCGGTTGTCTATACCTCCCTGGTTGCTCTGGTGCAGCAGGATATGAAGAAGCTGATCGCCTATTCCTCCATCGCGCATATGGGCTTTGTGACGGCAGCGATTTTCTCCATGAATGAAACAGCGGTTGCCGGTTCGATCATTCAGATGTTGAGCCATGGTATCGTGTCTGGCGCGCTGTTCCTGTGCGTCGGTGTAGTCTATGACCGTCTGCATACACGTGAAATCGCTCGCTATGGCGGTTTGGCAACCAATATGCCGCGCTTTGCTCTGGTCTTCATGCTGTTCACCATGGCCTCTGTCGGTCTGCCGGGCACCAGCGGCTTCGTTGGTGAATTTCTGATCCTGTATGGGGCGTTTGAACACAATACCTATGTCGCGGCCTTCCTGGCGACGGGGATGATCCTGGGGGCAGCCTATATGCTGTATCTGTATCGTCGGGTCGTGTTCGGGGCGCTTACCAAGGATGACGTGAAGGCAATGTTGGACATGAGCCCGCGGGAAATCGCGATCTTTGTGCCGCTGATAATCCTGACCTTGTGGATGGGGATTTACCCATCAACCTTCCTGGATCCTATCGAGGTGTCGGTGACAAAACTGGTCGAAAACTATGATGCGGCGCTGGCCGCGGCCCAATCCGGTGCCGCGCTGGTCACCGGTCAACAATAGAAAGAGGGGGGAGACCTATTATGTTCGATACCTCCGCATTCGCACCGGCCTTACCGGAGATCGCGCTGGCTACCAGCGTATTGGCGCTGATGATGGTTGGCGTGTTTTCCGATCCCAAGAAGGCTTTGGGGCGTGTCTCCTTCCTGGCGGTTCTGGTTCTGGTCGGCACGGCGGCGTTGGTCGTCATAACGGGCACAGACTATCGCGTTGGCTTTGGTGGTTTGTTCATCGTCGATAGTTTCGCTGTCTATATGAAAATATTGGTTCTGATTGCCGCCCTGTGTGGTTTGGTGATGAGCGACGGCTATATCCGGCGGGAAGGCATGGCGCGGTTCGAATATCCAATCCTGCTGTGCTTCGCGACCTTGGGCATGCTGATGATGATTTCAGCCAATGACCTTATGTCCCTGTATATCGGTTTGGAATTACAGAGCCTGTCACTTTATGTGGTCGCTGCCTTCCAACGCGATCAATTGCGCTCGACCGAGGCTGGGTTGAAGTATTTCGTGCTGGGCGCCTTAAGCTCAGGCCTGTTGCTCTATGGCTGTTCGTTGATTTATGGCTTTGCCGGGACCACAAATTTTGTCGCCTTAGCGCATGAAATGGCGACGATGGAGAGTGCTCCTACTGGCTTAATTGTTGGCCTGGTCTTCCTCTCTGCGGGGCTCGCCTTCAAGATTTCTGCCGTACCGTTCCATATGTGGACACCCGATGTTTATGAAGGTTCTCCAACCTCAGTAACGGCATTCTTTGCTGTTGCGCCAAAGATCGCGGCGATGTCCCTGATCCTGCGGGTGATGTTGGGCCCGTTTGGCGACCTGATCGCGGAATGGCAGCAGATTATCTGGTTTATCTCCGTTGCCTCGATGATTCTGGGGGCGTTCGCCGCTATTGCACAGACCAACATCAAGCGTCTGATGGCCTATTCTTCTATCGGCCATGTCGGATATGCTCTGATGGGCTTGGCGGCCGGGACAGAAGACGGGGCCGGTTCAGTTATGCTGTATCTGGCAATCTATCTGGTCATGAATATCGGTACCTTTGCCGTCATTCTGTCCATGAAGATTAAAGACCGCATGGTGGAGAATATTTCCGACTTGGCGGGCCTGTCCAAAACACGGCCTGGCATGGCCTTGGCGCTGATGCTGTTCATGTTCTCCATGGCCGGTATTCCACCTTTGGCTGGCTTCTTCGGGAAGTTCTTTGTGTTCAGCGCGGCCATTGATGCAGGATTGATCTATCTGGCCATCATCGGGGCCGTCACCAGTGTGGTCAGCGCGTTCTATTATCTGCGCATTATCAAGGTCATGTATTTTGATGAGGCTGATGAGACGCTGGATGCGATGGAAGGTAAGGCGATGAAGGGGATTCTTTTGGTTTCCTCTCTGGCAATCCTGGTCTTCATCCTGCTGCCTCAAACATTGGCGGGATATGCAGCCACTGCCGCAGCCTCCCTGTTTGCCGGTTGACTACGACGCCTGGCAGTGAGGCAAATCTCTATCCACCCGGTTGGGCCGTTCAGCGGTTTGATACGGTTGGGTCTACCATGGATATTGCCCGCGATCTGGCGGATCATAATGCACCGGACAGGACTGTCATTCGGGCGGATATTCAAACCGGGGGGCGCGGTCGATATGGTCGGCAGTGGTTTTCTGAACCCGGTAACTTGTATATGAGCTTGTTGCTGCGGGAGAACCGCTCTCTCGCAGACTGTGCTCAGCTTTCCTTCGCCGCAGCCTTGGCCCTGTATGATGCTATTGCGTTGCCGGGCACCACGTTAAAATGGCCTAATGATGTCCTGATCGGGGGCAAGAAGACGGCGGGCATTCTGCTGGAGGCCGGGGGGCCTGTGTCATCCCCTTGGTTGTTAATTGGCATGGGGGTGAATGTGGCCCATCATCCAGATGGATCGCCTTATCCCGCGACGCATTTAGCGCAAGAAGGCAATATGCACGATGCGGATGCGGTGTGCCGTGCTGTGCTGGAAAGCATCGACCACTGGCGCGAAATTTGGCATAAGCAGGGCGCGACGCCGATTCACGCGGCCTGGTTGGATAAAGCACATGGACGCGGCCAGGACATTCGCGTGCGTCTGTCGTCTAAAGAGATTCGAGGGCGTTTTGAGACGTTGGATGCGGATGGTGCGCTGGTCGTGCTGGACGAGGCTGGCACGCGTCATAGAATCTCTGCAGGTGATGTATTCTTTGCCTGAGCAAGAAGGATTAAACAGATGCTGCTTGCAATTGACTCCGGCAATACAAATGTCGTGTTTGGCGTGTTTGATGGCACTGACTTCGTAAAGGCCTTTCGTTGCGCAAATGATCCAAAACGCACAGCAGATGAGTATATTGTCTGGCTGAGCGAATTGATGAAATTGAATGGATTGGACCATAACCAGATCACAGGAACTGTGATCGGGTCGGTGGTGCCGGAAACAGAATTTAATCTGGTCAGTCTGTGTCGCCGCTATTTCAACGGTGAACCTGTTGTTATTGGTGAACCGGGCGTAGAACTGGGCATTGAGGTTCTGATCGACCGACCGGAACAGGCGGGCGCGGACCGTTTGGTCAACGCGGTTGAGGCGCATCGTTCCTATGCGGGGCCTTTGATCTGTATCGATTTTGGTACGGCAACCACGTTTGATGTTGTTGATGGAGATGGAAATTATCGCGGCGGCGTTATCGCGCCGGGGATTCGCTTGTCATTGGAGGCCTTGTATTTGGCATCCGCCAAGCTGCCCCTGGTGGAGGTTGCCCCGTCAGAGACAGTGATCGGAAAATCGACGGTGCATGCCATGCAATCCGGGATTTTCTGGGGCTATGTGAGTATGATTGAAGGCATGGTGGAACGAATCCGCCATGAATATGGAGAAGATATGAAAGTTATTGCTACCGGCGGTCTGGCGGAGCTTTTCGCAGGACGCACGGATGTTATTGAGCATACGGATCGGTCCCTGACCTTGCGTGGGCTGGTCGAAATTTATCGGCGGAACGGGGGTATTGTATGACCACGCTTGGTTTCCGCGAAACGGACACACCGGGTTCAGATGAGTTTTTGTTCCTCCCCTTAGGAGGGACCGGTGAAATTGGCATGAATCTTAATCTTTATGGCCATGATGAAAAATGGCTGATGGTCGATTGTGGTATCACCTTTGGGGATGAACGAACCCCGGGTATTGATGTGATTATGCCCGATCCTGCTTTCATTGTAGAGCGGATCGATGATTTGTGCGGCCTTGTCCTGACCCATGCCCATGAAGATCATCTGGGCGCGGTTCAGTATTTATGGCCAAAATTGAAATGCCCGATCTATGCCACACCATTCACGGCTGCGGTCTTGCGCCGGAAATTGTCTGAGGTTGAGTGGGGCCGTAAGGTTGAGATTATTGAAGTCCCTATGTCCGGCACATTTGATGTTGGGCCCTTCAACATTGAATTGATCACCTTGACCCATTCGATCCCTGAACCCAATGCCTTGGCAATCCGCACTTCTGCGGGTGTCGTACTGCATACAGGCGATTGGAAGCTGGACCCTGATCCTAAGGTTGGCCCGACCACCGATGAAGCCCGTTTGATGGCGATCGGGGAAGAAGGCGTTATGGCCATGGTCTGCGATTCAACCAATTCTTTGAATGCCGGGCGCAGTGGTTCCGAGGGGGATGTGCGCAAGAATCTGGTGGATGTCGTACGTGAATGCGAAGGTGGTGTGGCAATCGCCTGTTTCGCCTCAAACGTGGCACGGTTGGAAAGTGCGGCAAAGGCAGCGATTGCCTGTGGCCGACAGCCAGCTCTGGCCGGACGTTCTCTGTGGCGCATGAATGAATGTGCCCGGGAATGTGGCTATTTACAGGACTTGCCGCCCTTCCTGAATGATGAGGCAGCATCCCGTCTGCCCCCTGAGAAAGTTCTATGGATTTGCACCGGCAGCCAGGGAGAGCCCCGTGCGGCTTTGGCCCGTATTGCCAGGGGCGACCACCAGAATATTAAGCTGGGGCAGGGGGATACAGTGATATTCTCCAGCCGCGAGATTCCGGGTAACGAAGTCTCTATTGGGGAGTTGCAGAATTCTCTGACTGAGATGGGCTGCACCATCATCACTGCCAGTGATGCTGAAATTCATGCCTCTGGCCACCCCAATCGGGATGAGCTGGCGGACATGTATTCCTGGATTCGGCCGCAAGTGGCGGTTCCTGTTCATGGCGAACACCGGCATTTGTTGGCCCATGCCCGTCTGGCACAGAGCTGTCAGGTGCCTCATGGGATTGTCGCCCAAAATGGGATGTTGATGAGCCTGACCAATAATGGTGCTGAGGTTCTGGATCAGGTCTATTCCGGTCGATTGGCTGTGGATGGGGATCGTCTAATTCCAATGGATCACGGCTCCATTCGTCAACGCAAGCGTCTGGCCCAGAATGGTGCCGCCGTGGTTTCCATTGCTTTGGACAAGGCAGGACGGTTGGCTGACGAGGCGCAACTAACCTTGGCAGGCTTGTTGGATTCCGACGGGCCAGAATGGGATGATTTGCTGGATCTAGCGGAAGAAACCGTAGAAAATCTGTCCAAGGCACAGTTGAAAGACGATGGTTTGGTGGTGGAAGCAGTGCGAGTCGCCCTGCGTCGAAAGCTGCAAATGATGACCAAGCGCCGTCCTCAGGTGGATGTTCATTTATTAAGAGTTTGAATGGATTAGATCGGAGTGTTGTGATGATTGGTAAGCTGAATCATGTTGCCATCGTGGTCCCTGACTTGACCGCTGCCAGTGCGGTTTATCGGGATACTTTGGGTGGTGAGGTCTCTGATCCCCATGATCTGCCAGAGCATGGGGTGACGACGGTTTTTGTCAATTTGCCTAACACGAAGATTGAGCTTTTACATCCTCTTGGGGATGATTCGCCCATCGCAAAGTTCCTGCAAAGTAATCCCTCTGGTGGCATGCATCATATTTGCTATGAGGTTGAGGATATTCTTGCCGCCCGTGACAAGTTGCAGGCGGATGGCGCACGGGTGCTGGGGAATGGGGAACCAAAGATCGGGGCGCATGGCAAACCGGTCCTGTTTCTGCATCCCAAGGATTTCTGTGGGACATTGGTCGAATTGGAACAAGTGTGAGGCAAAGGCAATGAATATCGCATCTTTTCTGGTCGTCTATATCATCGCGTGGTGGCTGGTGTTCTTCATCGTGTTGCCAATTGGCGTTCGCCGGGATGATGCCCCGCAAGAAGGCCATGACGTCGGTGCCCCGGTGAAGCATATGATCGGTAAAAAGGCGCTGTGGTCGACCATTGCTGCGGGCGTGATCCTTTTGGCCTATTGGGTCGCGGCCGATGTGATTCACGTTCACTTGGTGTAGAACGCTATGGGCTGGTATTGCGACTATGCGATAGGTGATCCGGTTCACGGGTCTTACCACGATACAGAATATGGCTTCCCGGAGCAGGACGAGAGGCGGCTGTTTGAACGGCTGGTGATGGAAATCATGCAGGCCGGCTTGAACTGGGGCTTGATCCTAAAGAAACGGGACGGTCTGAATGCTGCCTTTCATGACTTTGATGTCGATACCGTCGCCCGGTATGGAGAGGCCGACGTGGCGCGGTTATTGGCAGATCCTATGATTGTCCGGAACCGCCTGAAGGTCCATGCGGCAATCCATAATGCCCAGACCATTCAACAGCTTCGTAACAGCCACGGCAGCTTTGCCAATTGGCTGGCTGCTCATCATCCCTTGGTGAAATCCCAATGGGTAAAGTTGTTCAAAAAGACCTTTAAATTTACCGGCGGGGAGATTACCGGGGAATTTCTGATGTCGATTGGCTATTTGCCCGGCACGCATCGGGAGGATTGCCCGGCTTATGAACGATTAACCGACCTGTCTCCCCCCTGGCGGGCTCAGGGGTTGGCATTCTATCAGGAAACCTGATCACACCTTTGGTTTCGCCAGCTCTACGACTTTTTTGTAAAGTGGCGAGTCTGTGTCAGCCAAAGCCTCTACGGCGGTGAAATGATTCAGTCCCGGTAGTTCCAGATAGTCGATATCTTTGCGCCGATCCCGCCAATGATCCGCATAATCCAGGCTTTGCCGACGAAACTCTTCGCTTTCAGCGCCACCGACAGCCGCGATGAAGGGCGCATTGGACACCAGGTTAAGCAGGATCGGGCTGAGCGTGCGGGCATCGTCTTCTGTCAAGCGCAGAGCATTGTTCAATCCGATATGACGCAGCGGTTCCAGATCGAATAATCCAGAGATTGAAACAGTGCCCTTGATCAGATCCCGGGGCAGGTCGGGGTCTATCTGTGGCCAATGGGTTGCGGCCAACATTGCGACCAGATGTCCGCCAGCAGAATGGCCCGATATGGTGATCCATTCCCCGTTATAGCCGTTCTGCTCCGCCGTTTGATAGAGATAGGCCAAGGCATTCCGGCAGTCGGTGACGATATCGCCAATGGTCGCGGGTGGACAAAGGGGATAATTAAGCGTAGCGACAGCTATTCCTTCCTCTACAAGATTTCTGCAAAGATGTCCGTTATCCTTTTTATCCAATGCCTGCCAATAGCCGCCATGGATATAGACATGCAGGGGCGGGGCCTTAATGCCCTTGGGAAGATAGAGATCAATCTTGTGGGCAGTATCTGTCCCATAGCTGACTTCCGCGCTGCGGGTTTTCTGATGTTCAGTGCCGTCTACGCGCCAGGCAGCCATGATCTGCGGGGCTTCTGGCACGGATATGCGGGGGCTGTATTCAGCAGAAAGTTCAGCCCTGTCATAATCCATAAAGACTACTTCTTTGGATACGGGTGGAATATGGGCAACAGCAGTGAAGTTAAAAGAATCCCCTTTAACCAAGGCAATATCGCCAAAATTACCGCCCAGAATTTCACGATACAGCAACCCAATCTCGGGAAGCGCAGCCTCAAAGCTTTTGGGGTCAGTCGTGGAGATGGTCAGGGTGCGAATATGAGGTGGGGCAGCACCCTTGCTGGCAAGATCGCGCCCCAGCGCCCGCGCTGCATCCAACACGGCATCTGCTAAAGGCGTCGTTTCAATCTGTCCCGATGTCGCGTTGATCGAGGTGTGACCGGGCATAACGTCAACGGCAGGGGCAGGTTGGTCTCGCCATGTAAGATGCATGTATAGGGTCTCCTGAAGGAATGGGGGCACTATGCCTGTCATGGACTGGCGCAGAAATTCGCAAAACTAAGCTGGCTAGGTGTATACCTATGTTTATGGAACGGCAATCTGCTGAGCCTGACCGATTAGATATTAGCGGCGCATTGCCCGGGCCAGTATGGCGGCGGCCAAGACTTCGACGCCCGCAGCCAAATCCTCTACCGTTGCGGATTCCAGTTCATTATGGCTGATTCCATTCTTGCAGGGAACAAACACCATCGCGGTTGGTTGGTGCGCCGCTAAATAGCAGGCATCATGGCCAGCCATGGAGAAAATATCCATCACCGGGCGATCCAGCGAGTCCGCACCAACCTTTAACAATGCGACAAGGTCCGCGTCAAAGGTCAGCGGTGCATCCCGATCCAACACGGTACAGGTGACACTAACTTTTCCTTTGTGCTGTTCAGCCTGCATGGCGGCGGCAATTGCGGCCTCCATGCTATCGATGCCGTCCTGTGTGGGATGGCGCAAATCGATATCGAAGGTGACTGTGCCTGGAATGGTGTTTCTGGAGTTTGGATAGACGGTCAACGCGCCAACTGTGCATACCCCTTGCGGCGGATGGTCCAAACCGATTTGCTCCAATGTGACCACCAGACGGGATGCGGCTACTAAGGCATCCTGCCGCATTGTCATGGGCATTGTGCCGGCATGGCCTTCCATACCAGTGACCGTGACGGTGTAGCGCGTTTGACCCCTGGCACCGGTCACAATCCCGACGGCATAGCCATCCCGCTCCAAAATTGGGCCTTGTTCAATATGGGCTTCAAAAACGCTGTCATAAGGGCGGTTACCCAGGGGCAGGGGGCCTTTTGCATTGATTGCGACAAGCGCATCTTCAAATCGGATGCCAGCCGGGTCGGTGGCATTATAGGCCTCTGCCAGATCCACTTTCCCCACGAACAGAGCCGATCCGCTATGGGCAAAGCGCGTGCCTTCCTCATTGGTCCAGGCGACAACCTCAATGCTGCGTTCCGTCTCAATTCCCGCATCGTTTAATGCGCGCAGGATTTCCAATCCTGCCAGGACGCCATAGGCACCGTCATATTTACCACCGGTAGGCTGAGTATCCAGATGGCTGCCCGTGCAGACTGCGGGCAAGCTGGGATCACGTCCCGGACGACGGGCAAACAGATTGCCGACGCAATCTGTCTCCACTGTGCATCCGGCCTGCTGTGCCCATTTGGTGAAGAGGGCCCGTGCCTGCTGATCTTCGGGCGTCAGAGCCTGTCGGTTTACCCCGCCCTTGGGAGTTGCCCCTAACTGTCCCATTTCTTCATGGCTGTGCCATAAACGATCCGCATCAATCGGCAGGCTTGGATGGTTTCTCATATTTGCCTTATCACATAAGACCGTTGATTTTTTCTAACAGAGATCGTGGCAAGACAATGCCGCTAGTTGGTGTTTCCAATCGCGCCTTACGTCGGCGTTCACCCGGCAGTCGGACACCCTCCATGGCTGTCAGTTCGCTGAACAGGGTCTCGCAATGTTGGGCCCAGTGAGCGGCATCGCCAAAATGTGCCGGATCAATGGCCATTAAAAATTCTCCGCCGACTGGCGGGCCACCATCTTTGTTATCCAACCGGCCAGCCTCTGGCGAAAAGACCGATCCAATCAATCCACCGGCCAGTAATTCCACCATCAGGGCAATGTTGGAGCCCTTGTACCCTCCAAAAGGTGATTGTGCGCCTTTCAGGACTTCATTGGGGTCTGTGGTTGGATTACCATCCTCATCAATACCAGTGCCCAACGGCACAGGATGACCGTCGCGGGCATGGATCATCACATCGCCCCGTGCCATGGCCGCAGAGGCCTGATCGAAGACGTAAGGATTCTGGCCCGGTCGTGGCCAAGCAAAGGCCATTGGGTTGGTACCAAAAAACGGCTTAATCCCGCCTGCTGGCGCAACCATCGGGGACGCCTGTGTAAAGGCGAAGGCACAGAGACCTTGTTCAGCCAAGGTTTCAACCTCTGGCCATAAGGCGGCGAAATGATAGATGTTCACCAAGCCCATGCCCGCGATCCCCTGCGTTTTGGCTTTCTGTGCCAGAACCGGCAGACCAACTTCCAAGGCGAGTGGTGCAAAGCCCCCCTGACCATCGACACGCACTGCCCCCGGCGCAATTTCAGAGGCGACCGGACGGGCATCGCCCTTCACCTTGCCGCTTTTCAGGGAGGCACAATAGCCGGGTAGTCGAAACAGGCCATGGCTAGCGCAACGATCCCGTTCCGCCCGCATCATGATATCGGTAACAGCGCTGGCATTTTCCCCATCTGCGCCATTGGCGGTTAAGGCCGCGGTTGAAAGGTCGGTGGCTTCGGCAAGACTCAGGGTTACGGTGTCGCTCATACTGCAGGCTCCTATTGATTACTCAGGCAGCCTATCGGGCGTCACACCATTTGTCAGGGCTTTACACGAATTTCCGGAGGGACTTCTGGCACATTGCGTTTACGCTCTCGATAAATCGTATATAGGCCGCTGCAAACCACAACTGCGCCGCCAATTAATGTCCACATATCGGGCAGATTGTTAAACACGACATAGCCCATGATTGTCGCCCAAACCAATAGCGTGAAGTTAAAGGGCTGAAGGGTAGAGGCAGGCGCGCATTCAAGGGCCTTGATCAACAGCAAGTGGCCAACAGCCCCTGTCAGCGACAACATAGCCAGCAGTCGCCAGGCATGGGCTGTCGGTTCGATCCAATAGAATGGTCCTATACAGGTCATAATCGCCGCCCCAATTACCGCCATATACAACATGGAGGTATTGGAACTGTCGTTGCGGCTGACGATGCGGGTTAGCACATGGTAGATGGAAAACATCAGCGCAGCCGACAGCGCGATCAGGGATTCCAACTGGAATACGCCCAGACCCGGTCGCAGGATGATCAGCACACCGGAAAACCCGACCAGCACAGCGGCCCACCGCCGAATGCCAACCTTTTCCCGTAAGATCAGCGCGGACATGGCGGTCACCATCAAGGGGAAGCTGGCGAATAGTGCATGTGTTTCCGCAAGGGACAGGACTCGCAAAGCCAGAACAAAGGCGCTGATCTCCAGCACGATCAGAAGCGAGCGGACGATCTGAAGCCAGGGTCGATGGGCCTTAACCACTTGTTTTAGCGGAACGTTCCAACTACTGAGAATAACTGCAAAAACGCCAAAGAATAGAAACCGCACCCACAGAATTTGAGGGGCATCATAAGTCTGCGCCAATTGCTTGGTCACGGTGTCCTGACAGGCGAAGATAAACATCGCCATCACGATCATCAGGATACCCTTAGTTGGATTGTCAGCTTTTTGGGTCATCGTGCGGGCATATACTGAAATGATGTTTCACTCAATCCTCGTTTGATGACAGGGGTTGGTGTCAGGCATTTGTTGCTGGATAACTTGATCCCCCCGACCTAGAGGATTATGAGAGGCCCTGACTTAAACTGAAAGGCGCCTTTGTCTATGTCCCAACTTTCCGATCAGGTCGCACATCGTCGGACCTTTGCGATCATCAGCCATCCAGATGCGGGTAAGACCACGCTGACGGAAAAGCTGTTGCTGCGCGGTGGGGCTATTCATTTGGCCGGTGAAGTAAAAGCCAAGGGGGACCGTCGTCGGGCGCGCTCGGATTGGATGAAGATCGAACAGCAACGTGGGATCTCAGTCACGACCTCCGTGATGACCTTTGTCCGGGATGGCGTGATCTTCAATCTGTTGGACACGCCCGGCCACGAAGACTTCTCCGAAGATACCTATCGTACTCTGACCGCCGTCGACAGTGCCGTAATGGTGATTGATGCGGCCAAAGGGATAGAGCCACAAACCCGCAAGTTGTTTGAGGTCTGTCGCCTACGGGATATGCCGATTGCGACCTTTATCAACAAATTGGACCGAGAGGCCCGCGATCCCTTTGAATTGATGGATCAGATCGCCGATGAACTGGCACTGGATGTTGCCCCGGTGGCCTGGCCCATTGGATCTGGGCGTGACTTCAAAGGATGTTATGATCTTATAAATGATCGGGTCTTGTTGATGGGTGAAGACCGCACCGAGATGCTCCAGGTCGGTGGATTGGATGACCCCAAACTGTCTGATGTGATTCCGGCCCCGCAATTGTCTAAATTGCGGGAGGAGGCGGAATTGGTCCGTGCCGCCTGTCCGGAATTTGATCTGACCGCCTATCTGGAAGGTCATATGACGCCGGTCTATTTTGGCAGCGCCTTACGCAATTTCGGCGTTGGGCATTTGCTGTCCGGGATCAGCCTGTATTCACCACCACCCCGTTCTTTGCCTACCGACAAACGGGCGGTTGATCCGTCAGAAGATAAAGTTACCGGCTTCGTCTTCAAAGTTCAGGCCAATATGGACCCCAACCACCGTGACCGCATCGCCTTCGTGCGGTTGGTTTCTGGACGGTTCAAACGGGGTATGAAGTTGAAACATGTCCGGTCCGGCAAGCCGATGGCGATTTATAACCCGATCCTGTTCTTTGCGCAGGACCGCGAGATCGCCGACGAGGCCTATCCCGGCGATATCATCGGTGTTCCCAATCATGGCACCTTGCGCGTTGGTGATACATTGAGTGAGGCAGAAGACATCCGCTTTACCGGCATTCCAAATTTCGCACCAGAGATTTTGCGCCGGGTGCGGCTTGATGATCCGATGAAGGGGAAACATTTGAAAAAAGCCCTGGAAAGTCTGGCTGAAGAGGGCGTTACTCAGGTTTTTAAGCCGGAGTTGGGCGCAAACTGGATCGTTGGCGTTGTTGGTCAGTTGCAGTTGGATGTGTTGCAAACCCGCATTGAGGCGGAATATGGGATTAATGTGACTCTGGAGCCTGCGCCTTATGAGACGGCGCGATGGGTTTCGGCTGACGATCCCGCCAAATTGGATAAATTTATGGGGGCAATCCGCAGTGCGATGTCTACAGATCGCGATGGTGCACCGGTATTTTTAGCGCGCAATCATTGGGAACTGAATCATCAACTTCAGAACAATCCGGACATTCATTTTTCAAAAGTTAAAGAGCGCTCCTGATCGGTCTGAAAAAACTTGGCAAATAGTTGAATTTTTTTGAATATAAACTAACTCCTGCGCTAGATTTATCCATGGTAACTGTCGTCTTTTGACTTTAAAAATAGGACGTGCGTTCAAGTTTATAGAGTTTATATGTTTTTGAGCGCGATTTCCTGAGGAATTGAAGGAATGGTTTTAGAGTTATCTCTCACTGAGCAACGGGATCGTTTTGTTGCTTTTGCCTTCGCGGCCTCTGATGTGTTGATGGAGGTTGATCAAGATGGTGTTGTTATTTTTGTATCTGGCTCGGTCAAAAGCCTGCTGGGACATTCCACCAACGAATTAATGGGCACAAAGGTTACCAATATTGCGGCTCATGAAGATTGGGTTGTTTTTACTGAGTTTCTTAAAAAACTGCAGGTAACAGGTCGGGCATCTGATAGACTGATCACGCTGAAAAGTGATGATGACAAGCTGCATCAGGTAAGTGTATCCGGAATGAGCAGCCCGCAGCGTCGTGGTATCCATCATTTGGCAATCAAGCGTGTTCCGCTGGCTGGCCGACGGTCAGCGGCGCAGGTTCCTGAACAACCAATGAATGTTCTGGATTTTGCCAATAGTTCCGCAGCAATGGGGCTTGCCGCGCGGGAGTCTGGTGAAGAAGTCAATTTTACAATGTATGACGTTGGCTGGGATCATGTTGAAAGCACGATCAACCCGCATGAGGCAAAGGCATTGAACGAAACCTTGGTTCATACCATGCGTGCCTGGGCTGCAGGTGGTAGCGGGGTCGGGCAGGTTGGAAAGGGGAAATATTCACTTTTGCTGGATGAGGGTATTGATCCACAATCTCTTTCCAATCGCATTGCCGAAGTTGCGAAGGAACGTCATAGCGGCCTGAATTTGAACATTAGTCAGACTGCTTTGAGCCTGTCTGATGTGATCGATACGGATGATTTTAGCGCAAAATTTGAAGATGCCATGGCATATTTTGACAAGGTCGGTGGTGAGAAATTCAATTTGGACAATTTCTCTGAAGTTCCATCAAAGAAGCCGAAATCTCCTGCTCCTCCTCCTTCCGCCACGCTCACGGCAAGCCAACGCGCACGCCGCAAGGGAACGACGGAAGGCTGGGGGTAACTCAACGCCGCCTATTGCTTTTGCGCACTGCTAAAACACATGTTTTGACAGTTGCGTGAGGTCGCGCCCCAATCCCTATAAATGACGCTATAAGTCTCCAACATCTGGGTTAACGGCCGTGGAGGATTATGGTCATGCATGACATTAAAATTCGGAAAATCTATCTTGCATTGGCTCTGCTATGTGTTGCGATGCTTGGCTCTATCGGCCTGACGACAGCCGCAGTAGCGGGGGAAATCAATGCCACTACATTGCGCGGTATTGCCATTGAAGGCACTGATCCCGTCGCGTATTTCACCGAAGGCAAGCCCGTCGAAGGCAGCCGCGACTTCAGTTATGACTGGAAGGGCGCAACCTGGCGATTTTCTAGTGCGGAGAATCTGGAGGCGTTTAAAGCAGACCCAGAAGCTTATGCGCCGCAATATGGTGGATACTGTGCCTGGGCGGTTAGCCAGGGCTATACTGCAAAGATCGATCCAGAGGCTTTTCGGATTGAAGATGGCAAGCTGTATCTAAATTATTCGAAAGGCGTTCAAGAGCGCTGGATGGGCGATGTTTCTGGTAATATTGCGGCGGCGGATCGCAATTGGCCAGACATTAAGAAGGGGTTGTGAACCACCCGGATTGATCGGCTGAAGTTCTGTTCGCACATGAAATGAAATCACGCTAGGCTCACGTCTATTATTGGACACAGGACTTGGGGTGAGGATTGACATGCCGCGCATTGCCATCGGCGGATTTCAGCATGAAACTAATACTTTCGCGCCTGTAAAGGCAGACTTTAAGGCCTTTGAGGAAGCGGGGGGCTGGCCCGGTTTGGTGCGGGGAGAGGCGCTCTTTCCCGCCGTGGATGGGGTCCATATACCAGTGACTGGGGCACTCAGGACACTGCGCCAGGCGGGGGTCCAGATTGTCCCACTGTGCTGGTCTGCAGCCACCCCCTCTGCACATGTGACAGAAGATGCATTTGAGCGCATCAGCGGCATGATGCTGGCCGATTTGGCGGTG
>JARGPE010000300.1:0-3130 GCA_029212835.1 Alphaproteobacteria bacterium
CTCCGCTATGGGCGCGGGCGGCGTCGTGCTCTATGCCAGTGGCTTTGCAGAAACTGGCGCAGTGGGACTGGACCGCCAAAAGCGATTGCTGGAAGCCGCCGGCACGATGGGCATGCTGGGGCCCAATTGCTATGGCACGGTGAATTACCTGGAAGGCGTCGCCCTGTGGCCCGACGATCATGGTGGCCATCGCCTGGATCGTGGCGTTGCCTTGATCAGCCAAAGCGGCAATGTCGCAATCAGCTTGTCGATGCAGGAGCGCGGCGTGCCCGTCGCGCAATTGGCCGCTTTGGGCAATCAGGCGAAAGATGGCGTGCCCCAGATCATGCAATCCCTGTTGCGGGATGACCGGATTACGGCAATTGGCTTGTTCGTAGAAAGTGTCGGAGATATTCCGGGTTTCTGCGATGCGGCTCGGGAGGCTGCGCGCAAGGGAATCCCCGTTGTCGTGTTGAAGACTGGCAATTCTGAAGCAGCCGCACGGGTGGCGCTGTCCCATACCAGTTCCATGACGGGATCATCCGCGGCGTTTAATGCGCTGTGCGATCGGTTTGCCGTGGTGCGGGCGGAAACCCTGGCGCAGATGCTGGAATTCTTAAAGCTGTTTCATCTGTTTCCGGGGCTGCCCGGCGATAGGCTGATGACGATGAGCTGTTCTGGCGGGGAAGCGGGCATCATGGCCGATATCGCCCATGCGATTGGCCTGCCCATGCCGGCCTTTTCACAGGCAGCACAAGAGGCGCTGAATGCGGTTCTGGGTGATAAGGTCGTGGTCGATAATCCGCTGGATTATCACACCTATATCTGGGGCAATCAGGCCTCCATGACGGCCTGTTTCTCTGCCGCCCTGGCCGATGATATTGATGTTGGGGTGCTGGCTTTGGATACACCAATCCGTGAGGGATTGGATCTGTTCGGCTGGAAAGAGGCGGAAGCGGCGATCATTGCCGCCGCCAAGACCACCGGGCGCCCTACCATCGTTGCTTCCAGCCTGTCTGATAACATGCCCCGCCGCTTGCAGCAGTCCTTCCTGGCCGCCGGCATTGTGCCGCTCCAAGGGTTTGATGATGCCCTGAAGGCAGTCAAAGCGGCCGCTTGGTATACGGGGGCCCGTGGCCGGTGTTTGAAACAGGCCGCGCTGCTGCCCAACTCGGACCTGAACGGTGGCAAGGACCGCGTTCTGGATGAGTGGCGGGCCAAGAAGATATTGTCTGCTCAGGGGTTGCCGGTCCCTCAGGGGGCGCTGGTTTCATCAGAGACAGAGGCCGTCGCAGCGGCAGAGGCGCTGGGCTATCCCGTCGTCGTTAAGGCCTGTTCCGCGGCCTTGGCTCATAAGACGGAGGCTGGCGGCGTTGCGCTGAACCTGATCGATGGGCAGGCGGTGTCTGATGCTGTGACCGGGATGGACGCACTCGCCCCGCATTTCATCGTGGAAAAGATGGCGCAGGGCACCGTCTGTGAGATTATCTTAGGGATGACCCGCGATCCCCAGATCGGCCCGATGCTGATGATTGGCGCGGGCGGCATTCTGGCGGAATTGATTGGGGATGCCACAGTCCTGTTACTGCCTGCAACGCAAGAAGATGTGGAACGGGCGCTTGATCGTTTGCTGGTTGCAAAAATACTGACTGGATTTCGGGGCAAGCCTGCAGGCGATCGGCAGGCCCTGGTTGCTGCGATCATGGTGGTTGCCCGGTTCATTGAGGAAAACATAGATCAACTGGTGGAAATGGATATCAATCCGCTGATCGTCCTGCCGAAGGGGCAGGGTGTGTTGGCGGTGGATGCCGTGATACGCTGGATCGACGCATCGTAAGGGAGGAAAATACTTATGTCAGAGCCGATCAAGACCCACCGCAATGGTCGTGTGCTGGAGGTCACGATGGACCGACCCAAGGCCAATGCGATTGATGCGGCGACCAGTCGTATCATGGGTGATGTTTTTGCCGCCTATCGCGATGATCCGGAATTGCGTTGTGCCATCCTGACCGGTGCGGGGGAGAAATTCTTTTGCCCAGGCTGGGATTTGAAAGCTGCTGCGGACGGGGAGGCACCATCCTCTGACTATGGCGTTGGCGGCTTTGGCGGTTTGCAGGAATTGCCCAATATGAACAAGCCTGTGGTAGCGGCGGTCAATGGCATTGCCTTTGGTGGTGGTTTTGAAATCATGCTGTCCTGCGATATTATTATTGCCGCCGAGCATGCGACCTTCGCACTGCCGGAAATCCGGTCAGGTGTTATTGCGGACGCAGCGACGATCAAGCTGCCGCGCCGCATTCCCTATCATGTGGCGATGGAGATGCTGTTCACCGGGCGCGTTCTGGATGCGGAAGAAGCAGCCCGCTGGGGCTTTGTGAATGAAGTCGTGCCCGCCGACAAGCTGATGGAGCGGGCACGGGAGAAAGCGGAATTGCTGGCCGATGGTCCGCCGCTGGTTTTCGCCGCAATCAAGGAAACCCTGCGTGCAACCGAAGTCATGGGATTTCAGGAAGCCCTGGACCAATTAAATAAAGAAAAGCTACCCACCATTAAAAAGCTGTATCATTCTGAGGATCAATTGGAGGGTGCGCGGGCCTTCGCAGAGAAGCGCAAGCCGGTCTGGAAAGGAAAGTAGGCAATGCGGTGCGATCTGATCATCGAGGGGGCTTCGGTCATCGATGGTACAGGCGCGCCAGCCCAGGTCACAGATGTTGCGGTTGAAAGCGGCCGCATTCTGGCCCTGGGGGATTTGTTGGACTGGACGGCGGACGAACGGATCAAGGGGGCAGGTCAATGCCTGGCACCCGGATTTATTGATGTTCATACCCATGATGATCTGGCGGTTTTTGATACGCCAGATATGCTGTTTAAAACCTCCCAAGGGGTGACGACGGTTGTTGCCGGTAATTGCGGTATCAGTGTCGCGCCGTTTCACAGTCATAATATCTGTCCTGAACCACTGTCATTGTTGGGCAATCACAGTGCCTTTGCCTATCCAACGGTCGGTGCCTATCGGGCACAGCTTGACCAAAAGCCTGCGGCGGTCAATCTGGCCTTGCTGGTGGGGCATACCTCCTTGCGGGTGACGGCGATGGGTGCGGACTTGGATCGGCCTGCGACCTTAGCGGAAACAGGTGCTATGGCTGATGCA
>JARGPE010000300.1:3140-3488 GCA_029212835.1 Alphaproteobacteria bacterium
CTCTCCAGCGGTTTGGATTATCCTCCTGCCTTTGCCGCCCCGCCGGAGGAAATCATCGATCTGGCTCGTGTCCTGACAGATATTGGTGGGCGCGTTTATACCAGCCATATCCGTGACGAGGGGGATCTGGTGGTTGAGGCGCTGCAAGAGGCCCTGAGAACTGGGGCTGCCGCCCAGGTTCGAACGGTGATTTCCCATCATAAATGCGCGGGCGTAAAGAACCATGGGCGCAGCGCGGAAACGCTGGGCCTGATCAATCAGGTGCAGGCGAATGGTTTGGATGTGGCCTTGGACGTCTATCCCTATACCGCCAGCGCAACATCCTTGATTGCGCGCTTTGTCACGGAT
>JARGPE010000047.1:0-19976 GCA_029212835.1 Alphaproteobacteria bacterium
AAAGATATAGGTCAGCGTGACCGAGGCCGCGTTGGTGTGCAGCCGACGTTCTACAAGGCGATAATCCAAACCCCGTCCATATCCAGCTTCTCCTGCCGACAAAGCTCGCAGAAAATCGGACGGCAATTGATAGGCGTAATCATAATCCGCTGCTGGTACACCAACCAATCGGGGCAGGACCCGCTGGGCCGTCGCAAAGCTCCAAGGATGGGCAGACAACATGGCATCTCGAGAAGAAGGGTACAGCGTTGCAGCGACCAAGCTTTCAGCTGTGCCATCTTCGAAGCCTGAAATCGGGGTGGCACCGATCTTAATCAAGGCACGACTGGACAATTGAATACTGCTTAAAGCCATCAGGATTCTCCTATAAAAATGGCCGCCCAGAGGTTCCGGGCGGCCAGGTAAATTCAGTTGAACGAGATTGTGGATAGCGGACGTTCAGTCCGTATCCGCAGAACCGATTGCGGTCAGATCATCCACATCCACCACAGATCCAGTATTCGATGAAACATGCAGTATGCCAGAACTTAACGTGCCATCTGTATCGGTATTGGCCAGGATCATATCCCCAACGCGCAACATGTCTGCTGCCTCGTTGAAATATCCTGCCGTATCGACGCTCGCGGCCGCATCGGTGGTCGTGTAGTGCCACAGGGTGAAACCATTGGCGTAAGCGATGACGCTCAAGTCACGGGATTTATATGCCATTTTACAGGTCTCCTTCTCGCTTACGATTCAAGGCACGGCAGGCGTACAATGCCTGTCGCGTCGATAACGCCAGCACCCTGGCTCATCATGTGGTTGATAAAATGGGCCGCACGGTCGCCATGCCAGGTGATGTCAGATTTCACATCCTTGCCAATGGCATGGCCGATAGCAGTCTTGTGATACCAATAGCCATTGCGAACACCGCCGGAGAGCACGAGGCCCGAATGTGGCATCCACAAAGTTCCCAGCCAACGTTTGGCCTGGGTCCCTTTCCAGGGTAGGTCTTCATCCCCGACATAATCCGCATTGGAGAATTCTTCGATATCCAGAAGATCACTCCATTGCTTCCAGCCGATAATGGCAACCCGTTGACCATCATCCGGCACATCCTGGGCACCCAGCATTTCGAAGGCTTCCAGCACTTTAGCCTTGGTAAGGCCCGTGGTACCATCCTGCGAATCCTGAGCCGAAGTGACGGTTTCCATGGCATCTATGATTAGGTCGTCGGTTTTTCGGCCCAGGGCATAGGCCCCAGCATTGGTAACGACAGAGCGTTCATCATGGGCCAACTTGATTTCATCCAGAGCATCCACCCAGTCACCGGCATAGTAATCCTGCAATGCAATTTCGACCGGTGTATGGTCAATATTCATGACAGGTACTTTGCCGTGGCGGGCCTTGGTGGATGCGGTGCCCTTCCCAACCTTTTGGAAGGTTGTTGAAGAACCCTTGATGTCATTCTTAGTACGCACGGTATTTCGCAATTTTGATCCCATGCGCTGGTAGGCGAGATGCACTTCAATCTGGAAGTGCCGGGAGAATGAGGTTTCCACAGTTGTGGACATGTCATCGTTCCTTTCGGTTTCGCGTATTCCCGAACCATCGCTGCGATGGTCCGGGCGCGGTGTTGCCAAATGAATGTGACATGGACGGTTATCGCGGGGGCCAAACACAAATCTGCGCGGAACCAAGCGGCCAGAGCCAAGTCAATTCTGTTCTAATTTTTCTGAGAAAAAGATCCGGCATGGGCTGTCGCCGTGCCGTCTAAGACTTCTGAAGTGACACTGGACGGTAACGTTTGGCCAATTGAAACCGCACGCACGCGTTGATGCCCTGAAGAAACCTGACGATATCCGGAAACAGTTGTCCGATGAAACACGGAACCTTTGATCGAAGATCGAGTGCTGTATGCTTGGAAAACCTGAGATTGTCCCCGCAGCAGTCGGGGGTCCGAAGGACCGGTGCGATTTAGGCGCACTTGTGGCCCGTTCCCAGAGACAAATGTATCAATTAAAAGGAACAAGTCAAGATAAAATATTTAATTTCTGTAAATATGAGAACATTATGGGTTTAAAAATATGAATCTAACCCTTTCTCATTTGGTTGCGCTGCCGCTGGTAGCGCCATATTCTCCGTGCATTATGATTTACCATCTCGCTAAACAAGAGGCTTGGGCGGCGGCACAAGATGCCGGGGTCTACCAAGGATACACGGCAGATCGCGCCGATGGATTTCTTCATTTGTCCACAGCCAGCCAGATTGAAGAAAGCGCCCGCCGACACCGTGCAGGAGAAGCAGATTTGATTTTGCTACATGTGGACGAGACACAATTGGATGCTAGTCTGGTATGGGAAGAATCGCGGGGCGGCAAATTGTTCCCGCATCTTTATGGGGACTTGCCCCTATCTGCCGTGAAAACCGCGACGCCACTGCCCTTGAATGCCGATGGTATTCACCAATTCCCCCCGCTAAAGGGCTGATCATGGCGCTGACCGATTTTGTTTTGCCCTTCCTTCATCGTCTAGACCCGGAAAGGGCTCATTGGCTAACGGTGCGGGCATTGGCAAGTGGACTTGGTCCACGCATGCTGGCTGATCCAGATCCCTGTCTCACCAGCCAAGTATTTGGCCTGACTTTTCCATCCCCCATTGGTTTGGCGGCTGGTTTTGATAAGGATGCAGAAGCCGTGCGGGCTTGTCTGGCCCTTGGGTTTGGCTTTGTTGAGATCGGCACCGTGACGCCACGCGCCCAAGCGGGTAATCCCAAACCACGGCTGTTTCGTCTGACTCAGGATCGGGCTGTCATCAACCGGATGGGATTCAACAATGCGGGTGCTGAACGGGCGGAAAACCGATTGGCCAACGCACGGATGCGCCCCCTCAGCGGACCGGTCGGCGTCAATATTGGCAAGAACAAAGACAGCGATGACGCGGCCGCCGATTATGCCGCCTGCACGACCCGACTGGCGCCCTATGCCGATTACCTGACCATCAACGTGTCTTCCCCCAACACCCCCGGTTTGCGCGCACTGCAATCGCCGGATCAATTGCGCGTATTAGTGACGGCGGTAAAGGATGCCGCAGCCGCTATTGGTGCGGTACCCCCAATCCTGATCAAGATTGCACCAGATTTGGAAGAGGCGGACTTGCGCGCCATCGCTCTGGTCGCCCAAGATCCGGATGTGGCGGGATTGATTATCTCCAACACAACGATTACCCGCCCAGATACGTTGCGTGACCCCCAAAAAGGGCAAATTGGCGGGCTGAGCGGTGCGCCTTTGTTTGAAAGATCGACAGAAGTGCTGCGCCGTGTCTATGCGCTGACAGAGGGGAATGTACCCCTGATCGGGGTCGGGGGCGTCGCAAGTGCTGAAGATGCCTATGCCAAAATTCGGGCTGGGGCCTCCCTGATTCAGCTTTATTCAGCTCTTGTTTACACGGGCCCGGGTTTGGTTGGGCGAATCACCCAGGCGTTGCCCGACCTGTTGCGTGCCGATGGATTTACCATGCTAAGCCAAGCAGTCGGCGCGGATTCCAGAGATTAGTGTAACAATTTCATAATCTTAGGCCCAAAGCCGAATGCCGTCCTACCAAAACGGCCTAAGGGCGTGTTTTGCTTGTAGATTTTTGCTATCGTTAAACGGATAGTAATCATCGGCAGACCGGATCGCGACGCGTCTGACCCACAGCACTTCTGGGAACCCCGCATGAGCCGATTTTGGCATATGCTGATCTTCTTTTGCTATGTCACCCTGGCTTCCGCCATGGCGGTGCTGGCCCATCGTGTGATTCCGGGTGTTGATGCTGTGACCTCCCTCTTAATGGGATTGGCCTTCTTTCTGTGCTGTGCCCTGTTACAGGAAAGCTTTACCCGTCGCACCGATACCCTGAAAGCCATGCGTCGCCTATTGCTGTTGAAACGCGCTCTGGACCGGGATCGCGAAGAAATGTCAATTGCGCGCAACGAAATCCGCCGACTGTTCGAGGCGGTAGAGGATGGCGGTGGAGAGCGGATGCTGGCCGCCTTGAATTCCCTGACGGCCAGCGCCAGCGCAGCACAAGAAGCCACACGTCATGCACAGCAGCCAAACCGGTCGCGAGAGGAAACAGAGGCAAAATCTCTGCTGGAACGGATGGCCCTGGCCGAAGAGGACGAGGTGCCCCCCGCAGGCCGTCCAAACCGTGCCCGTCCCGACCCTGGCCGTCCCGACCCTGGCCGTCCCGAATCTGGCCGCCTCCCTCGCGACCGAGCGGCCGACTCTGATCGATCAATGCGCGAAGCCAATTCCGAAGTTCGAGTGTTGCACAATCTGGTTGAACAACTCTATTCCGGCCGCGACAAGCCGTCTTCTTCCCTATCAGAGGAGTCAACAAGCCTGCAGAGTCGGTCAGCTCCGCGCGAACCAACTTTAGGGCGTGCTCCTACCCTGGGGCCACAAAGCCGCAATAACCTCGGTTTTGAAGAAGACGAGGAAGACCGTGTGGCTGCCGGGGGTGGCTTGGCGCGGGCCCTGCGGGGCGGTTTGCGTGTCGTTACCAATGGTGGGACCACGACGGACAGTCAACGAAATGAGAATGCCCCGGCAGAAGATGCCATGCTCAGCACCATCCGGGACGCCTTGAAGGATGATCGGGTTGATTTGTATCTGCAGCCAATTGTCAGCCTGCCCCAAAGAAAACGACGTTTTTATGAATGCTTCAGCCGGATACGGGCTGCCAATGGCGAGGTTATCGGACCAGACCGCTATATACCGGTGGCGAAATCCGCTGGTCTGCTGACCGCCATCGACAACATGCTGTTGTTCCGTTGTGTGCAATTGTTGCGCAAGCTGCGGCGCAAGGATTTCAGTGCAGCCTTCTTCTGCAACATCGCCCCACATACCCTGAAAGATCGGGAATTCTTCCGAGATTTCATCCAATATATGGAATCCCATTCTGAATTAGCCCCAAACCTGGTTCTGGAGTTTTCACAATCCGATATCGGACCTAATTTCCAGGGGCTAGGCAGCGACTTCAATCGGCTGGGTGGACTGGGTTATCGCTTCTCTTTAGATGGTGTCCGGAATCTGGATCTCGATCTGGATGCGTTGGAGGAACGGCATTTCGCTTATATCAAGATTGAGGCGGAAACCGTTCTGAGCCGTTTACAGAAGGGCGGCACGCCTGCCACCGAATTGCGCGCCTTAAAACAAGAACTGGATCGCCGCGGCATAGACCTGATCGTTGATCGTATTGAAACTGAGGCAACATTGGTAGAACTGCTGGATTTCAACATCGATTTCGGCCAGGGCTATCTATTTGGCGAGCCTCGATTGAGCAAAGAACCCGCCGGCGCTTGACCGTCCGGGACGCAGCGGGCATAGCCAGTTCATGAGCACAAAACACATCACCGGCCTGCGCGAGATCGCAGACAATTACGCCCTGTTCGTCATCGATCAATGGGGCGTATTGCATAATGGGGTCAACCCGCTGCCCGGCGCGGTGGAGGCCTTGCGACGCCTGAAAGAGACCGGTGCGGCTGTCACCCTGCTGTCCAATTCCGGCAAACGCGTGGCAGACAGCTATCGACGCCTCACCGCCCTTGGCTTTGATCGGTCACTCTATGATCTGGCAATCACGTCGGGGGAGCAGGTGTATCAAGGATTGCTGACCCGCAACGAGCCCTTCTATGCCGAATTAGGGCCACGCTATGTGATGTTCGCCTGGGATGATGATCGTGGCATTGTCGAGGGCACCGGGTTTGAAGAAGTGACCAACATTGACGAGGCGGATTTCATCCTTTGCGCCGGCACCGACCGCCCGAGCCTGGAAGCCTATGAGCCAATCCTAAAACGTGCGCTGGAGCGTAATCTGCCCCTGACCTGCGCCAATCCGGACCGGGTCAGTGTTCAGCCCGATGGCAGCCTGAAAATCTGTCCAGGCGCCATCGCAGAAATGTATGAAAAATTAGGGGGCCGCGTCCGGTGGCACGGCAAGCCAAGTCAGGATGCGTATCGCAGCATTCGCGAGACCACAGGAGTCAGTGGCCCCGGACTGGGAATCGGCGATTCCCTGGCCCATGATATTGCTGGCGCAAATTCAGCGGGACTGGACGGATTGTTCATCACCGGTGGCATTCACCATAACGACCTACCAACTCCACCAACAGTAGACACAGTGGTCGCCTTGGGGAAAAAATTTAACGCCGTTCCAAGCCATTTCAGCGAAGGGTTCCGGTGGTAACTATCCTGCCTTAACCGCCTTCACCGCATGCAACAAACGATCCGCATCATCCATATCGTTATAAATATAGGCGGATAGGCGCAGCCACAGGCGACGTTCAAACGCCTGGATATCAATTTCCAGATTATGGGTTTTGCGGATTTCATTACGCAAAGCGTTGGCATTATCCTGTTTGGCCGGACCGTAGCCATCCGGCATGGCAATCGTCATCATGGCCGCCGCCATGCTCTTTGGAATACCGATATGCGTGCCCAACCCCTTTGCGACATGCTGCCCCGCCTCATAGGCCAGTGTATTGCAATAGGATCGAATGCGATCTTCCCCATACAAGGCACGATATTCCAAAGCGGCGGGGATTGTCAGATATGGTGTGAAATCCTTTGTGCCCGGCCAGTCAAAGGCGGGTACATAGCCATCAGCAATGAAATGGCTGATCGTTGTTGGTCGCAGATAGGCCTGACGTTCTGCAACAGTCCATAAAAAAGCGGACCCACGCGGGGCCCCCAACCATTTATGACAATTGCCCGTATACCAGGTTACACCAAGGGATTCGATGTCCAGATCCAACATCGCCGGGGCATGGGCGCCATCGACCAGCACCAGAATCCCCCGATCCCGACATTCCGCCGCAATTTCCGCAATTGGCAGAATGCTGGCGGTCTTAGATGTCACATGATCGATAACCAACAGGCGCGTGCGGGGAGAGATTGCCGCGACAATCGTCTCGACGACGGTTTCGGCATCACTCATGGGATAATCGATATGCACCGGGATCAATCGTGCATCCGCACGGTCGCACACGAATTCCAATGTCCGCATCACCGCGCCATAAGTCAGGCTGGTTGTCAGTACCTCATCACCTGGAAACAGGACCAAAGATCGCAGCACTGCGTTGATGGCAGTCGTTGCATTGTCCTGAAAGACGATGTCTTCGCCCTTCGCTCCAACATACTGTCCCAAAATCTGGGCTGATGCCCGTAATTCAGGAGACAGGACTGTTGTCAGAAAATAAGAGGGCTGGCTCTCAATCCGTTCCCGAAAAGCCTGCGCAGCGGCCATAACAGGCCGCGATGTGACGCCATAGGCTCCGTGATTGAGATAGGTCAGACCCGCCTCAAACATAAAATCGGATCTGGCTGCTGCACCAAACGACTTACAGCGTCCAGTCCCATCACTCTGTTGAGAAGCAGACTCGGCGGCCATCGATACATTGATCGGTTTCGCGCGACTGTTTCGAGACTCTTGATTTGGCGACAACAGGACCTTTAACTTTCAAATAGAAGGTGGAACATCATGTAAATGAACAAAAAGTGTCATCTTGCTGAGCCGCTGCGTCAAGCTGTAAACCTGACTTTTTTGATGCAACCTGTCCGATAAAGGGTCTGGACCAGTATCCTAATGTCGTCAGCGTGCTTCCCTATACCACGTCATCGCCAGCAATCCAGCGGCGGCCAGGAACAACAGCCAGCCCGGTATCATAGGGGCAGAGTCCAATCCAACAACGGTATAATCCTTGTTTTCTACAAGGCCGATCCAGCCAGACCCGCCGGTCGGGCGCCCCTTCTCCACACGACGGACCTCAGGCACGGGTCCATCCGCCAACCAATGCAAACGCCCCCCACTATCGGCAACCGGCTGCTTCAGGATTGCATCTGTTGCGACCAGATCAGAAAATTCCAAGGAATTCAGTGCGCCCGCAGCTGTACGGACGGTGCGACCTCCCTCAGAAACCTCGAATAATCCACTTTGCGTCAACGGAATTGCCTCTGCGAACAGCCCTTCTGAAACCCGTTTTAAGGGGACATCAATCGATGTGCCATCGGGGCGAACAACTTTTGCCACCGGCGGTTCAGGCTGTTCCTCCAGAGTGCGCATCCGGATTTCCAATTGGTTATCCGTAGCAACCGCTTTTAAGTCTTCTTCCTCCAGCTCCGGTTCCTTCATCAACCAATGGGCCAGTCGGCGCAGTAACTCAGCATGGGGTCCACCGCCATCATAGCCCCGCGCCCAGAGCCAGATCTGATCGCTGCTGATCTGGGCAACGCGCCCCTTACCAACCCGATCCAGCGCGATCAAGGGCTGGCCCCCAATCCCGGTCATGATGATATCACCGGACCGTTGTGCGACATCGATTTGACGCAGCCAATCACCCCAGCCCGGTCCTGTGGCTGCTGCGCTGCGATCCGGTCCATTAGGCAGGCCGGCGGTGACCGGATGGCGCAGCCCCTTCTCGGTCACTTCCGGCTTGAAGGCCTGTTCAGAAACATCACCTAACGGCTCCAATGGCAGGATATCGCCCAGCGGTGTGCGATACAGGCTGAACGGTCCGGCAAAGCCTGGCCCCGCCGCATCCAGCAAGGCGCCACCATTGCGAACATAATCCACAATATTGCCCAGATAGAGGGTCGGCAGAACCCCGCGCCGTCGATAGCTGTCGAATACAATCAGATCAAAATCGTTCAGCTTTACCTCAAACAATTCCCGCGTCGGAAAAGCAATCAACGATAACTCATCAATCGGCGTTCCATCCTGCTTCTCTGGTGGTCGCAGAATAGTAAAATGCACCAGATCCACCGACGGATCAGATTTTAGCAGATTGCGCCATGTCCGCTCGCCTGGATGGGGCTCGCCGCTGACCAGCAACACCCTCAGGCGATCCCGAACACCGTTAATCGACAGGACCGCGCTGTTATTAACAGTCGACAATTCGCCCGGTAGTTCTGGAACTTTCAATTCCACGATTGAGGCCCCGCGATGATCCAGTGAAAGTTTCACCGTCACATCCTGGTTAAACGGCAGCCGCTCAATTCGTTGCCCAACCCCATCGATCAGGAGTGTCGGTCGGATGGTTTCGCCGGGTGCAACGGTTGGATCGTTAATCCGTAAAGTCAGTTCCAGCGGTTCGTCCACCACCCCGAAACTGGGGGCCTCAACAATCTGCAGGCGACGATCTGGGGTGTTGCGAGCCCCATCAATCAAGGCATGCAACGGACCCGGCGGCAGACTGTCCAAATCTTCCGGATCATGAATCTGACCATCGGTGATCAAGATTGCACCGGCATAACGCCGGGCAGGAACATCGGCCAGGGCCTCACGCGTTGCGTCGACAACCAGCGTTCCCTTGGCACCATCTTGGACATTGTTATGCCGCAGAATAACGCGCCTAACATCCAGAGAAGGGGCAAATCTTGCCAATTGTTCTTCGATCTGATTGGCCGCCGCGCGGGTTTGTTCCAGCCGTCCAACAGCGCTTTGCGACGGTGTTTCATCAACGATCAGCAGCGCAACATCGGGATTCTGCTCTCTGCGTTCCTGTAACAAGGCCGGATTGGCAAGACCAAGCAGCAACAAAGCCGTCAAGCCCGCGCGAAACAATGTCCCCGGCATTCGCCGAACCAGCAACCAGCCGAAAAGAACAATCGACAATGCTGCCAGAACCAGTAAGCCCCAAACCGGCAGATAGGGTGCAAAGGCGATGGAGTATCCTGTCATCATCGCTATTGCCCCAACCGTTCCAGAATGGAAGGGATATGCACCTGATCGGCCTTGTAGTTGCCGGTCAGCGTATACATCACGAGATTAACGCCAAAGCGATAGGCCATTTCGCGGCGGCGATCATCCTCTCCGCCAATGGCAAACATCGGGCGACCGGATTCATCAATCGCCCAGGCCGATGCCCAATCAGCATCGCCGACCACAACGGGCGATACGCCATCGTTGCTACTGGAAGCCCCAGTTTCGACCCAGACCGTTCCACCGTTCCAGCGACCGGGGAAGTCCTGCAAGAGGTAAAAACTGCGGGTCAGGACATGATCTGGGGAAACAGCCGCGATCTGGGGAATGTTCAATTGGCGCGCCAATCGCCGCAGCATATCGGAACTGACTGTCAGTCCACCGCCACCAAGTTGCCCATTGCGGGTATCAAACAGAATCATTCCGCCTGTTGCCATGAACCGATTAATCCGATCTGCCGTCGGGGCCGTGATCCCGGGCTGGTCATCAGAAATCGGCCAGTATAACAGTGGGTAAAAAGCCAGTTCATCGCGGTTGATATCGACACCGACCGGGTCGCCTGCCTCGATGGCCGTGCGTTGGCGCAGGATTTCCGTCAGCCCCCGAAGACCCGCCGCACTGACGCGATCAACCTCCGCATCGCCGGTGATGACATAGGCCAGTGTTGTGCTGAGCGCCCCAGTGGGAACGGTTTGCGCCGGGGCCGGATGCGGTGCGCCAATCACCAGCATGGCCAGAACCAATCCTGCCGCTGCCGCGCCACCGCGCTTTGGCATCCCACCAAAGCCCCGCAGAACCATCGTGACCAGCGTATCGACAAAGACCAACAAGAGCGCCGCCAACAGAAGATAAGGGGCGAGAGCCTGTTCTTCCTCTTTTTCAAAACCCAAACGCATTGTTCCTTGGGGAAGATCGGTCAGTGGGGCCAGTTGCGTGATATGGGATCCCAAATTCACGGCAACGCGAATGGCCTGGCTGCCGTAAAATCCAGGGGGAGTCGCCGCGGATACCTGCAAGCTCTCAAGAGTCCCAACATCCAGCGGCCTTGCAGAATTTGGCGGATCTGTCAGACGACCAAAGCCATCCAACATGCGATAGGGTGGCGCCAAGCCGCGGTCGCTGGCAGCGTCATGGACACCTTGGCCCAGACTGCTGAGCCGTTCCAACATGCTGACGAACAATCCCGACAAGGCCATATTCGACCAATCCGTATTGGCGGTTGTATGAACCAAGACCAACCATCCCTGGCCGCGTTTTTCCGCCGTCACCAACGGCGTATCATCCGCCAGACGCAACCACGTTTTAGCGTCCAGATCCAGAGATGGCTCTGCTAAAACCTGCCTGGAAATTGTTACATCCTTGGGAATAGAAATCCCTGCCAAGGGTCCTTCGGGATTAACCCTGCCGATATGCGCAGGTTCGCTCCAAGCCATAGCGCCAGACAATTGCCGCCCGCCACTGCGCAATTTCACCGGCACCAGGGGATCATCCACCGCCGCTGCCAGACGCTGACCGGCGAACCGGATCAACATACCGCCTCCCTGAATCCAGGATTCCAGCGCGGCACTATCATCACTCTCTAAAACCGTTTCATCGGGCAGCAACAGAACCGATTGCGGCACCTTCAACAAAACACCTAAGGGCCCACGATCTATGGTCCCCAAGGGACGTAGCGCCCGATCCAGAAAATACACTTCTGACAACAGCGGCAGGGCCTCGCGGTTACCAATATCAGCAATGATGCCAATGGGGCGTCGGCTCCAACGTTCATCCAACACCGCCGTCGCTCCCGCACCGGGCCGATCTTCGATACTCAGCCGCGCAATGCTGTTTCTCAATTCAATCGGCAGAGTCAATGTCGCCTGGGTTTCCGTCTCCCCAGCTTCAAAGCCTGCCTCCTGCCGAAACAGGGGTCGGTCGTCATCGGCATAGGCAAGAACGGCAACATTGGCCGCCGCCTCTGCCGCAGGTCGCCGAACCGTGACGGTCAGGGTGGAATCCCCCCGTGCTGGCGGGTCCAGAACCATTGGGCCCAGTGACAGATCAGGTGTCAAAACGGTCATTCGGCCCAATACGGATAATGACTTGGAAAAATCCGCTGTATCTTGCGTTTCCAGACCATTGGAAAACCAGAAGACATCGCCACGCACGCCCTCTGCCTGCAAGGCCTGAACAGCATTGGTCATCGCCAAACGATCCACTGGCCAAGGCTTCGGCGTCAGGGCCGCGATGACTTCCTGGGCTGCTTGGGCCGAAAGCAGTCGATGGGCTTCCAGAGGATTTCCATCCGCAGGCGGCGCACCCAGAATCAAATGGACTGGACGGCTGGCCCTTTCCGCCGTTTGCAACAGCGCCGCCGCCCGATCCAGTCGATGCTGCCATTCCGGAGCCGCCGCCCAACCGTCATCCATTACCAGAATGACAGGCCCCTCGCCTTCTAAATTCCAATCAGGATTAAGCACAGGGCGCGCCGCTGTCGCAATCACAAGGGCGGCAATCGACAGGCGCAGCAACGTGATCCACCAGGGTGCAGCACGGGGCGTTGTTTCTTCGCCCTTCAATCCGAACAGCAACCGAATGGCGGGAAATTGTATGCGTCGGGGCGATGGTGGCATAAGACGCAATAAAAGCCAAAGGACAGGCAGAATGACCACCCCCAGCAACATCCAGGGCGCGGTGAAGGCGAGAGGGCCAAAGCTCAACATCTCTATCGCTACCTCCGCCCTGCATTTAAGGCATGGGACAGCGCAATATAGATCGCCATCATCGCCTGTTCAGGGGACCGATCCGTGTGATGCACCAGCAGGTCCCATCCGGCCGCCCGTGCTGCCTGACGCAGGGCATCGCGATGGGCGTTCAGCCTGTTTTGATAAGAGGGACGCATCACCTCTACCTTCTCAGCAATAAATTCACCCTCATCCTCCATCCCCAGGAATTTTGCGCGCCCGGAGAACGGCAGAGTTTCCTCCGCTACGTCCAGGATCTGCACGGCCAGACCGCGCACCCGCTGTTCGGAAAATTCGGCAAATCGCTTTTCCCAGACTTCGACCGGGGCCAGGAAATCACTGAATAAGAGGCCCTGACTGTATTTTGGTAAATCGACGGAGGGAGGAAGACCGCTGCGATCCTCCGGCATGGCATAAAACCGTTCCGCCATGGATCGCAAACTCAGCCGCCCGCCACTGGCCCGCCGGTCCACACCCAACAGCCCCAGTCTTTCCCCGCCCCGCAACAAGGCGGCGCTGCTGGCCAGCAACAAAAGGGCGGCACGAGCTGCCTTGGTCGAACGATTGGCCGAAGATTGATACTGCATGGATAGGCTGTGATCCGCCCACAACCAAACACTCTGCGATGCCTCCCACTCCGTCTCACGGACATAGAGATCATCCGACCGGGCGGACCGTCTCCAGTCTATCGCATGGGCTGAGTCATGGGTCGCATAATGTCGATACTGCCAGAATGTTTCCCCCGTGCCGATGCGCCGCCTGCCATGCACGCCTTGTGCAACCGTAGCCGCCACCCGTTCCGCCGCGATCAGCAATGGCGGCAATCCCTCGCCAATTGCCTCAGCCCGCACAACACGGTCGGCGGCATTTGTTGGGATTGAGGGAGCGACGGGGCTGCTCATTGTCTCAGACGCTCGCCTCGACCAGGGCATCAATCGTGCTGTCGATATCATACCCTTCAGCGCGGGCGGCGAAATTCAACGCCATACGGTGGCGCAGCACCGGCTTGGCCAAGGCGACGACATCATCCCCAGATGGGGCCAATCGACCCTGTAACAAGGCGCGGGCGCGGCAGGCCAGCATCAAGGCCTGACTGGCACGGGGACCCGGCCCCCAGGACACGCGATCCTGCACAATGTCCAAATCAGTCGTTTCAGGCCGACCAGAACGCACCAAACGTAAGATCGACTCCACAACAGCTTCGCCCACCGGCACTTGCCGCGCCAGGGTTTGCGCATGCGCCAATTGATCGGCACTCAAACTTTCTTCAACACTGGCCAGGGTAATCCCTGTCGTCTTCAGCACGATTTCCCGTTCGGAGGCCAAATCCGGATAATGGATTTCAATCTGGCACAAAAAACGATCTAACTGTGCTTCGGGCAGTGGATAGGTGCCTTCCTGCTCAATCGGGTTTTGCGTCGCCAAGACATGGAAAGGACGTGGCAAATGGTGCGTATGGCCCGCGACGGTCACAATATTTTCCTGCATCGCCTGTAACAACGCGGATTGGGTGCGGGGGCTGGCACGGTTGATTTCATCGCCCATCAGCAATTGGGTAAAGATAGGGCCTGGCAGAAAGCGGAAGCTGCGCTTGCCCTTCTCGTCTTCCTCCAACACTTCAGAGCCCAGAATGTCCGCTGGCATTAAATCCGGCGTGAACTGGATGCGCCGCGATGTCAGGCCCAGAACCTTGCTTAATGTTTCTACCAGCAGCGTCTTTCCCAGACCCGGCACCCCAACCAGAAGGCCGTGCCCACCAGCGATCAAGGTGGTCAGCACCTGATCGACCACTTGATCCTGACCAAAGAAAACACGACCAACCTGACCGCGCACATCAGACAGCTGCTCTGCCACTTGTTCCATATCTTCCATCAGAACCTTGGCACCGGCTGCGGCGGATGCTTTCGCGGCAGCGGATGTGCTGGACTCGGAATTCTGCGTCACCTTGATGTCTCCCTTATGCAACGATACAGGTCATTTCCATCAAACTGTGCCAAAGGCAGGCGGAGAAGGCCATGACTTTCCCTAAACAATACGCATATTCCGGTTAGATGGTTTCCCGGACGGGGCGTTTCACGCCATACTGCGAACCGTTCCATACCACTGTAAACAAAGCTGAGGTTCTGACCATGCCGAAACAAGACCCTCCCCGCAAATCTCTCAAGGAATTGATGAGAACTGGCGAAGGGTTAAGTGGGTTTGCCTGGCCGGAAACCTATAGTGACTTCGATATCGCGATCCTACGGGATGGCACCTGGACCTATCAGGGCGACCCAATCCACCGGAAAAAGCTGTGTCAGCTCTTTGCAACCGTGCTTCAGCGGGATGAAAAGGGTCAATATTGGCTGGTCACGCCAGGAGAGCGTGGTCGCATCACTGTCGAAGACGCCCCCTTCACCGCCGTAGAAATGCGGGAAGACCAAGATGATCAGGGCCGAAGATCCCTGTCTTTCCGAACGAATCTGGATTACTGGGTGACAGCAGATGGTGATCATGCAATTCGAGTGGAAGAAGACCCTGAAACTGGAGAGCCATCGCCCTATATTGAAGTAAGAGACGGTCTGGACGCCCTGATCCTGCGCCCAATTTTCTATGATCTGGTCGCCCGCGCGGAGGAAGTCACTGTACCGGGCGGCGTTGCCTTGGAAATTGAGAGTGCAGGCTGCCGCTTTCGCCTGGGGCGCGTGCCAGACCCGGCTGCTGATTGAGAGTTGAGGACCGAATGGATATTTCCAATATTGAGGAGAAATTGCGGCGTGCGGCGATGAATGCACCGCCGGAACGCGGGGATTCTGATCTGAACCCCGGCATGCGTCCGATACGCGACGATCTGATCGATGCAGCTGTTCTGATTCCTTTGATCCAGCGAGAAGAAGGGCCTTCCGTCCTGCTGACCCGCCGCACCATGACGTTGCGCGATCATGGGGGTCAGATCGCCTTTCCGGGCGGCAGGCGTGATGTGACTGATGCGGATCTGATCGAAACCGCGCTGCGAGAAACTGAAGAAGAGGTCGCCATTGCGCGCCATCAAGTGCAGGTCCTGGGTCAGATGGTCCCCTATGTCACACGGACCGGCTATACCGTGACACCCGTCATTGGCAGCATTCGCCCACCCATCACACCCCGCCCGGAACCCCGCGAGGTCGACGAGATTTTTGAGGTTCCCCTAAACTTCCTGCTGAACCGCGTCAACCATCAGCGCCATTCACGCGATGTGGGTGGCGTGACCCGTCGGTTTTATGCCATTCCTTTTGGGTCGTTTTACATCTGGGGAGCCACAGCGGGCATGATTGTTAATCTGACGGATATTTTAGAGGATGCTGCCGAAGAGGCAGCGTCCACAATGTTGCAACAATAAAGTGCCGAAACAGGGAGTCTCCCGGGTATGACCCGCACGATCATTTCTATCCTTCTGCCTTTTCTAGCCCCCTTCGTGCTGTATGCGATCTGGGCTTGGTTCACCAATCGCAAGAATGAAGCCCTGGCAGAAGGCAAGCCACTGGCGACTTGGCAGACATGGCCCTGGGCGATCCTGTTTTCTGTCGGCAGTGTTCTGGCAACCATCACCTTGATATCGCTGTTTTTCTTTGGAGAGCCCCCGAAGGAAGGCCGCTGGGTCCCGCCAACGGTGGTTGATGGTGAAATGGTTCCCGGACATTATGAACCGATCGCGCCACCCCCGACCGATGACTAGAGTCGTCCATGGTTAAGCCGGACCTGACACTGACGCCTCAGGATTGGATGCATGACCCGGACCTGATCCGTCTGTTTGCTGCCATCCGCGAAGCCGGTGGAGAGGCCCGCTATGTGGGCGGCTGTGTGCGCGATGTGCTGTTGGGGCGCGCGGTCCACGATATTGATATGGCCGTAACGCTGGTCCCCGAAGATACCCAAAGGGCCTTGACGGTGGCGGGCATTAAATCTGTTCCAACAGGTCTGGATTTTGGTACCGTCACGGCCGTTCTGGCCAGTCGAACGGTGGAGATGACCAGCCTGAGGCGGGATGTTGAAACCGATGGTCGGCGCGCCGTGGTGGCCTATACGACCGATTGGCAGGAAGACGCGCTACGCCGGGATTTTACGATCAACGCACTCTATGCCGATCAAGATGGTCATGTGTTTGATTATTATCAGGGGCATGCGGATATCATCGCCAAGCGGCTGCGTTTTGTTGGAGATCCCGATACGCGCTTGCAGGAAGATGTCCTGCGCATTCTGCGATTCTTCCGCTTTCACGCACAATTGGGGTTCTATCCGCTGGAAACAGACGGTCTGGCCGCCTGTACCCGCAACAAGAATCTGCTGAGCACCCTATCTGCAGAGCGGGTCGCAGGCGAAGTGATGCGTCTGTTAAAGGCGGAAAACCCAATCCCAGCCCTAACCGCGATGCGCGACGGAGGATTCCTGACCCATTGGCTGCCAGAAACACAGAATATTGACACATTGAGTACACTGATTGCCTTGGGCAACGACCCTGCAGACTGGATCTTACGGCTGGCCAGTCTGTGCCCGTCAAACCCCGTTGGGGTGACCGAACTTGCGGAACGTCTGAAACTGTCTGGCACGGACCGCGCCCGTTTGCAGGCCCTTGCGGACCCAATCACTGCACCAAAAGACGAGATTTCAGCCCGTCGCTATATCTATTCAGTGGGGTCAAATGCGGCGCGGGATCGCGCCAGATTGGGTCTCGCTCAAGATGGAAATATCTGGCAGATCCTGTCGTCCCAGGCAGAGGACTGGCAGCCGAGCTCTTTCCCAATATCAGGCAAGGACGCGCTGGCCCTGGGGCTGGAATCTGGTCCAGATATGGGACGCATGCTGAAAGACATTGAGGCCCATTGGATCGGGTCTGATTTCACCCTTTCCCGCGCGGCACTGATCGACATGTTAAAAGAAAAGATAGAGGGACGCTCATGACCACTGTGCAAAGGATCTGCTTTTTTGGGGATAGCATTACCGTGGGGACGGGCGATATCGCCTGTCGCGGGTGGCCCTCCTATGCCTGTGAACAGGAAGGCGTTCTGCGCGGGCATGATGTCAGTTGCTATAATCTGGGAATCCGAGCGGAAACGTCCAAGGATATCGCCAAACGCTGGCGGCAGGAATATGCGCCACGCCTGCCAACCCATGTCCAAGGCCGCTTGGTTTTCATGTTCGGGGTTAACGAGTGCGCTGATTTCAACGGTAGCGGGGTGCGGGTGCCCGAAGGCGAATCTTTGGCAACGGCGGTTTCTATACTGTCAGAGGCGAAGGACCAACTGCCAACACTGTGGATGGGCATGACGCCGGTAAGGCGCACGCCTGCCGTCATTTCACCCGGTCCTGGTGTCACCTATACATTTGATCGGTCACGAACTTCCGCCTTGAATGAGGCTTATCGCCGTGCCGCCACAGATATTGGCGTCCCCTATCTGGACCTCCACAGCCTTCTGGCGGAGGATGCCAACTGGAATGACATGCTGGACAAAGGCGACGGCGTTCACCCGGATGATGCCGGTCATCGCCGTATGGCAGAGCTAGTCACCGAATTTGACGGCTGGCGCGCCTGGTTCTAGGAATTCTTCAGCAGGTCATACACAATGGCCAAAGCAACCAGAATCCCAGAAAGCCGCAACATCGATCCAAGCCGAAATTGTCGCCAACCTGACAGGCTGTTCCGATCGGACATTTCCTTACGGTAATCATGATATCCCTGCCATGCCGCTTTTTTTATTGGATGAGGACCAGGCTCTCGCATGTCTCGGGTCATTTGTTTTCGGTCCCTTGAAACAGTTTTCTCAAATTGATTGAAGATTTCTTACCCACATGCTGCAAGTCCTTAGCGGCCCACTTCTTAGCAGAGGCGCGGCCCATATCCCGCAAATGCTGCAGGAACACCCATTCGGTATTCATCTTTGACGATGCGCCCAGGGTATCCAGTTCTTGCTCCCCGATTATATGGACGCGTACAGCATTATATTCTGCAGGGTCCAATCGACCTTCTTCCAGCAATCTGGCGACAAAGTCGATGGCGCGGAATTCCCGCAGCAAGCTGGCATTAAAGGTGATTTCATTCACCCGGTCCATAATTTCACGCGCGGTTTTTGGTGCGCCTTTACGATAGACGGGATTGATCTGAACAATCACAACATCGGAACAAGCCTTAGAGTCGAAAAACGGGAACAAGACGGGATTGCCCATATAGCCACCGTCCCAATAGGGTACGCCATCAATCTCCACTGCCTGAAACACAAAGGGCAGACAGGCAGAGGCCAGCACCACATCCGCATTGATCTCTTGTCCTGTGAAAACCTTGACCCGTCCGGTTTCCACATTGGTGGCAGACAGGAACAATTTGAACTGGTGACAGTTCCAAACTGCCTCAAAATCAACCTGGGAGTCCAACAATCCCCGCAACGGATTCAAATTTAATGGATTGGTCTCATAGGGTGAGACGACCCGCCCGATAAGATCTGCGAAGACGTAGCCTGGCGAGTTTTCCAGGCTCCAATGGCCCATGAAAACATCCAGCAAGGTGCGCTGAATGGGGCTCCAGCGACCCAGATCAGCAACGGATTCCCAAAACTTTGCCAAGGCCTCTCGCGCACCATCAGGACCGCCTAAATGAAAGCCTTGTGCCAGGACGACAGCATTCATCGCGCCTGCAGATGTGCCACTGATCGCCTCAATCTTTAACAGATTATGTTCCAGCAAATAATCCAGCACGCCCCAGGTAAACGCCCCATGCGCCCCGCCCCCCTGCAAGGCCAGATTGACGGGCTTTGGGGTGGCTTTTACGGGGGTTTTTGACATGGATTACTCCTGTAACAAGGTGCGCAGACGATATAGGGCGTCCAAAGCTTCCTTGGGGGTTAAGTCGTCGGGATTAATCTCTGCCAGGGCGGCATCGCTGGCGCTGGGGCCTTTTGCGGGTTTTGCCGGTTGGGCGGCCTGACTGGCGACGCGGAACAGGGGCAAATCATCAACCAGACGCGTCACGGCACCGGATTGTTCTCCCTTCTCCAGGGCGGTCAGTACTTCTTCTGCCCGAACGATAACGGCGGCAGGCAGTCCTGCCAGTCTTGCGACATGAATGCCATAGGATCGATCTGCAGCACCCGGCGCGACCTCGTGTAAGAAGACCACCTGATTGTCCCATTCCTTGACCCGCATGCAATGTGGGCTCAAGGCATCCAGGCGTTCCGACAGTGCCGTCAATTCGTGATAATGTGTGGCAAACAAGGCGCGTGCCTTGGCCACTTCATGCAGATGTTCCACACAGGCCCAGGCAATGGACAGGCCATCAAAGGTCGCAGTACCACGCCCTATTTCATCCAGAATTACCAAGGATCGCTCGGTTGCTTGATTGAGGATCGTTGCCGTTTCCACCATTTCCACCATAAAGGTGGACCGACCCCGTGCCAGGTCATCCGATGCGCCAACACGACTGAAAAGGCGGTCCACAGCCCCGATATGGGCACGGCGCGCAGGCACGAACAGACCCGCCTGGGCTAGAATAGTGATCAAGGCGTTTTGACGCAGGAAAGTC
>JARGPE010000047.1:19994-22104 GCA_029212835.1 Alphaproteobacteria bacterium
TGCCATATTCGGCCCGGTGATCAACCAAAGGCGCTGATCGCGCCCCAGATCACAGCCATTGGCAACAAAGGAAGCGCCATCACCCTGACTGGCCAGCGCTGCCTCCACCACCGGATGGCGACCACCCTCTATGGAAAAAGCCAAAGAACCATCCACCTGCGGACGACTATAGTCTCTCACAACCGCCAAATCCGCCCCGGCAGCATAGAGATCGAATAGAGCCAGGGAGCGCGCCGCGGAGGCGATTTCCCGGTCCCTTTGTCGCGCTTCTTCGACTAAATCATCAAAAATTTCCAATTCCACCGCCAAGGCGCGATCCCGTGCCTCGGAGATGTTGCGGGCCAATTCGTTCAATTCTACGGTCGTATAGCGCACCGCATTGGCCATGGATTGACGATGAATGAAGGGTTCGCCGATCTTTTCGGCATGTTTTGCCGTCACTTCGACAAACCAGCCCAGCACATTGTTATGCTTGATGCGCAATCCATCGACGCCAGTATCCTTGCGATAACCCGCCTCAAGATTGGCAATCAGGCGGCGGCCTTCCTCACGCAATGTCACCTGTTCATCCAGATGCGGCGCATAGCCATGGGCAATAAAACCACCATCTTTGGCACTCAAAGGCGGCTCTGCCTTCAGGGCGCGAGAATAACGGTCAATCAGGACATCATGCTGTCCCATATCCCGCAGCGCCTGAGCAATTTCCATTGGGGGTGTTTCAGATCCCAGCAGCGCCTTAATCTTGTTGGTCAACGCCAAGCCATCACGCAAAGCAATCAAATCACGCGGACCACCGCGCCCAACGATCAGTCGTCCCAAGGCCCGTTCCAGATCCGGTGCCCCCTTAAGAACCTCGCGCAGATCATTGCACAACGCCTCTTTCTCAACAAAGAAACTGACCGCATCCAATCGATCGCCGACCCGGCCCGGATCAGTCAAGGGCGCAGACAATCGTTGCGCTAACAGGCGCGCGCCGGGGCCCGTTACCGTGCGATCCACGGCTGCCAACAGGGTTCCCCCGCGCTCCCCCGTCAGACTGCGGGTAATTTCCAGATTTCGCCGGGTTGCTGGATCAATCTCCAGCAAGGCCCCAACAGCAAGGCGTGTCGGAGGTTCCAGCCGGGGCATTTTCCCAACTTGGGTTAGTTCAAGATACTCAACCAACGAACCAAGCGCCGCCAGTTCTGCGCGATCAAAATCCCCATAGGCATCCAGCGCGGATACGCCGAAGGTTTCCTTCAACCGCCGCTCAGCATTGGTGGAATCAAACCGCGAATCCGGCAACGGCGTCAGGCGATCCCGCCATTCCCGAAACATCTCATAAAACCGGGATTCTTCAGCAACCAATTTTTGCCCCAAGATCAATTCACCCGGTGCAATCCGTGACAGGGCGGAGGCGAGGCCCGACGCCTCAACCGGCTGACACATCAACTGCCCGGTGGACATATCGCACCAGGCCAGCGCATAGCCATCCCCTGCCGTTCGCGCCAGGGCGGCCAGATAGTTATGAGACCTTGCATCCAGCAACGTGTCTTCGGTCAGGGTTCCCGGCGTTACAACCCGCACAATGGCGCGATTAACGACAGACTTACCACCCCGCTTTTTTGCCTCAGCAGGGTCTTCCGTCTGTTCACATACCGCGACGCGATGGCCTTTTTTAATCAGGCGTGACAAATAGGTTTCCGAGGCATGAACCGGGACACCACACATTGGGATATCTTCCCCCAGATGCTGTCCCCGCTTGGTCAGGGCAATATCCAGAGAGGCTGCAGCTTCCTTCGCATCATCGAAAAACAGTTCATAAAAATCGCCCATGCGATAGAACAACAGGCAATCGGGATGCGCTTCCTTAATGCCCAGATATTGGGTCATCATTGGGGTCATCTGCACTGAGTCGTCGACCGGTTTGCTCATGACGCCAGACTAGCGATAGGACGCATCCCGGGAAAGACTTGATCGTCGCATTATGGCGTCACCCGCACGGTATAGGTCAGAACCATTGTGCCCTGTGCCGGGACAGGCACGGTCCAGTGAACACTGCTGGCATCTTTCGTGTCGGGTTTGATTGAGGCGTCTGAAATCGACCATTTCTGACCATAGAGCCCCTCAA
>JARGPE010000301.1 GCA_029212835.1 Alphaproteobacteria bacterium
ATCCACGCAGCAATAGAATATGCGACGCATACAACTGCAAAAGACGTTATTACATATATTGAGTCATTTTTAATGGTTTGAAATTATTGAATAATTCCTTAATAATCTATAATAGATAGAAATAGACACTTCTCTTTCAAGTTGAAAACGGCTATTCTGTCCTTAAATATCCTTCAGCCATGCGGCTTTACACTCCCATTTATGAAGATATCTAGAGATCACTAGCTTTTATTGTACCTGTTCTTTTTATGAACTGCCGATTTGCTTGGGCATGCCCTGAAATTTAAAGTGGGTATATTTATGATAAAGTCCTTATTTAGCCCCATTGGCGGAGTACTGACTCAAATCATCAGTCTGAGTTTTATCTGTATATGCCTTCCACTTATTGCCTATCTTGTCTACGAAACCGGGGGAACCAAGCTGTCTTGGCCCTATCTGATGATTCTACCGATTGCGCTGGGGGCGATGATTTTCAAGATCCCGGGCGGGGTGCTGACTGGCGTCATTGCAGCGCTTTTGCTTGGTCCCTTCATGCCTCTGGATACATTCGAAGGCATCACACAGAGCGATGAAAACTGGATTCTCAGGATTGGTTTTTTCGTAACCATTGGTGGATTTATTGGGGCATTAGCCGATTATCTGGATCGTGAAAGGATAAAAAACGATCGATTAACCAGTATTGACACCGACACTGGATTGACCTGGTTAAGCAGGCTGCCGGCCGACATTCGTTCCAGAAGAAATCAATTTCAGGAAGCGACAGTATGTGTGATTCGACTGCACAATTATCGGGATGTCCAAGCCGTATTTGGCTATAATATGGCCGCAGACTTTTCTGCCAAGACCTTTATCACCCTGAAAGAAAATTTGAACCCGAAAAACTTCCGGCTCTACAAAATAGGCGCCTCAGCGCTGGGGGTGGTTCACAACAACGCCTTGAGAGATGCACAACAACACATTGCTGATTTCATTGCGGCAATTCCAAAGCGGGTGATTGTCAACAGCATCCCTATTCCGGTTCTATACACGGTTGGAATAGCCACGGCCCATCAAGCGGAACTGATGCAACAAAAGGCCATGGATAAGGCGCTATTTGCCTCTGAAGTGGCAATCAACATGCCGTCAAACATTGCGACATTCAATGCTTTGCAGCATGAAAGCACACGCGAAAACCTGATTTTGATGGATGACCTGTACAAGGATCTTTCGCAAGGCTGCCTTTCCATTGTGTATCAACCCAAACTGTCCCTGAAAGACAATATGATTACCGGGGCAGAGGCATTGCTGAGATGGACCAGCCCCCGACATGGCGTCGTGCCACCGGACAAATTCATCCCCCTGGCGGAGAAAGCTGGCCTGATCGGAGAAATAACGAAATGGGTTCTGGATAAAGTCAGCCAGGAACTGACTGAATGGCGTCTGGCCGGGATTCCGATTGATATGTCTATCAATCTGTCAGGTAATGATTTAACAGATAACGACATTCTGAATGTTTTGCATGATATTCCGACCCGCATGGGCAGTAACTTTAACGGCATTGAACTGGAATTGACTGAAACGGGTCTTGTCAAAGATCTCAACACCGCAATCGGATCGTTACGAAAGCTGCAATTGCTTGGTTATAAAATTGCTATTGACGATTTTGGCACAGGATATTCCTCTCTTGAACAGTTCAAACTGCTGTCGGTCGATACGGTCAAGATTGATAAGTCATTTGTGCAGGATTTTGCCTCATCGAAAGACTCCCAGAACATCGTCAATGCCGCCATTTCAATCTGTGCCTCCAGAAATGTAAAAGTTGTGGCAGAAGGGGTGGAAACTGAAACGGTTATGAACAAGTTGAGAAGTGCCGGTTGTCATTATGCCCAAGGCTACTTCATCGCCAAGCCAATGAGTGGTAAGGACTTCAGAGCCTGGCTTTCCGAACAGGCTTATCCTGGAAAAATTTCCGCGTAAGAGTCCAACTTCCACTACGTCACGGACAACGAGTCCATGCCATTGCCAGGATTTCCCGTGGCTGGTTGCACGATATTGCTTTTCCCATCCGGTGGGCTGGGCTAACACCCTTGCAGGATTTGCCTTTGTAGAGCGGGTGAAAGAGCTATGAGCAATCGGGATTTGCGTGGAAAACCAGTTGCGGACAGAATCTTAAATGCGGTTCAAGCGGATATTGAGCATTTTACCGCTTCAGGATGGCCACCAAAGCTGATTTCCATCACGGTTGGTGATGTGGAAGCTGTGGCGGTCTATGTCCGCAATCAGCGTCGCGTGGCAGAGCGGATTGGCATCGCCTTTGAGGAGCGTCATTTTCCAGGGGATGTGACCCAGCAGGAAATGGAAGTCGCCATCGCCACCATGAATGTGGACCCGCGCGTTACCGGCATTATTATACAGCGGCCCGTACCTACGCAAATTTCCATAAAAGCACTGCAAAGCGCCGTCCATCCGTTCAAGGATGTTGAGGGGATGAACCCGACATCCATCGGCAATATCGTCTATAATGAAATCGATCTGGCACCCTGTACTGCCGCAGCCTCTGTCGAGTTGCTGCGCAGCACCAATCTGCCCATGCAGGGATTGGAAGTCGTTGTCATTGGGCATTCCGAAATTGTCGGCAAGCCCATCGCCTTTATGCTGATGGCGGAAGGTGCGACTGTAACCGTCTGTCACCACATGACCCGTGCCGTTTCTGTCCATTCCAGGCGCGCCGATGCGGTTTTCGTCGCGGTCGGTCGCCCGAAACTGGTGACCGCCGATATGATCAAACCCGGTGCAGCCGTCATAGATATCGGGATCAATGCAATCACCAAAGCGGACGGAACTGAGGGATTGTGTGGCGATGTCGATTACGAGGGCGTGTCAGAGGTCGCCGGCTGGATCACGCCCGTCCCTGGTGGCGTCGGTCCTGTCACCGTCGCCCTGTTGATGCGCAACACGATCAACGCGTTGAAACGCCAAAAGGCCGCCTATGAGGCCCATTTCAAACTGACTGATGCTGCGGAGTAAACTATTGACCGATATTCTGGATGTAGACTTTTGCCGTTCTCAGTTCCCCCTGTTAAGCCAGAACGGAGCAGATGCCTATTTTGAGAATGCGGGCGGCTCATATGTTCCCCAGCAGGTCATTAATGCGATGACCGACTTTTTGAGCAACAGTCAAACCCAGCCGGAATGGCCCTTTGCTGCGGCAAAACGCGGTAAGGCCCGGATTGAAAAAGCGCAAAACGGCATTGCCGCCCTGTTTAATATCAGCCCGGATGAATTAATCATCGGGCCATCGACGACTCTGAATGCCTATGTCCTGTCCCATGCATTGCGTCCTGGCATGACGGATGGCGACGCAATCGTCGTCACCAATCAAGATCATGAAGCCAATGGCGGAAGCTGGCGACGTTTAGCCGATACCGGCATTGAGGTTCGGGAATGGCAGATCGACCCGACCACCGGCGATTTGGACCCGGCGGCACTGGCCCCTCTA
>JARGPE010000048.1 GCA_029212835.1 Alphaproteobacteria bacterium
TGGCTATCTAACGCCTACCGGATCGAAGGTTTATGAACCAGCTTTTGTAAAAATTGGCCAGCCGGTTGATGCTCATGTGGAGCAGGGTCGCATTGTGCGGTTTGAGGGTCAGGCCAGGGATGTGGCGGCCATCAAAGCGCATTACCAATCAGTGTCGAAACAGTTCTCAATCGATCCAATGGTTGTTCATTCCTGGCACGCGGGAATACACCCGGGCTGCACCTTTGACAGCCGCATTCAGGATGACCCGGATCTGTGGTCGAATTCGATTTTTCAGAATCCCCGGTATCTACACTTCCATACCTGTGGTGCGTATCCTCCCGGAGAGATTTGTTGGATGATCCAGGATCCAACCATCCTTCTTGATGGGACACCTCTCTGGAAAGACGGGGTTTTGCAGGTGCAGTCCTTTCCGAGTTTAGAAATGTGTCTGGGGCAATGGCCCCCTCTTGAGGCCTTGTTTGCGCATCCTGGTACGGCTGTTGGCCGATGACAATTGGATAGATCCTAACCAATCAGCATATACTTTCGCGATACTGTTTGTGACTTTGGTTGCATGATTTGCAGAAAGTCGAATGTGTGTATACTTGGGTCTTATCTCCCTGGAGGCGGTAATATATGTCCAGTGCTTTATATGTTTCACGCTTCAGTCAGCTTACAATTCCAGAATCAAACAATGTGCTGCTCCTAATGTCTTGTCCCGGCATTCGGTTTAGTGTGACAGGCCCTAAGACATCCAAGGTGCTGCTTGATGAGGACTTATCAAAGGTCCAGACGCATGGCGCAAAACTGATGATCTCATGTCTCGTCGCAGATGAGTTACTGCTGGGATGGGAACTTTATAAGGCGGAGTATGACAGCCGTGGTATAAATTGGATTGTTGTGCCAATTCCGGATATGTCGGCACCCAATCCCGATAATGATTTCCTTCTTGAAGAAGCGCAAATTGCGGCGCAACAGGTCTTTGAAGCAGGAGGGGCGGTTGCCATCCATTGTATGGCCGGCCTGGGTCGCACAGGCACAGTTGCCGCGCGTTTTCTAATGGATAGAGGGATGCCTGCGCGGGACGCGATTGAGTTTATTCGCGAGCGGCACAATCGAGAGGCAATTGAAACGCAGGAACAAGAAGCCTACCTCGATCACTACCATTCAACATCAAGACGTTCAGTAGACTGAAGTAACTTTTATCATCCTGCGATGGTACTCATTTCCCAAACAATGACTTGATGCGGCTTGTTAGGACGGACCATAGCAAGGAAAGTGCATTCAGGTCGTTGCCGGTTGCGCCAGTCTCGACTGAAGATCCTGACAATACGCGGGCCATGTTGGTGCCAAATTGTGTGGTCATTCGCCCGGCAAAGTCTTTGACCAAGCCAGACCGTCCAAATTGCGCGAGCGGACCTGTCAGCTTAAACCGTACCTCAACGGAAACGCGGCTATTCTGGGCGTCCAGAGCTGCAACCTTATAGGTCAACCCGCCATCTGCGGCGGTTCCACTGACGCGATCCGCACCATGGCCGATCAGGCTGCCTGATTTCGTCTCAGTATCTGTTTTGCGTTCTGCTGTCCCGTCAAAGCTGGCTCGAATTGGGCCGAACTTGATCTGCATACACCCCTGCACATCATTTCCGTCAATCGTATCAATCTGCGCGCCCGGCATGCAGGCCGCGACTTGATGCAGATCTTCAAAGAAGGCCCAGGCTTTTGCCTGCGGGTGTGGCACATCCATAGACTGGTTCAATAACGTCCAGCCTTCTGCATCCACGGCCATTGTCAGCTTGGATACCGCCACTTCTTTGGCTTTTTCGGTTTCCTGTGTGGAGACAATACTGAACGGCTTTGGTCCAACAATGCGCGGTCTTTCCTGTGGTTTCGACCCATTAGAGACAGCAGGTTTCTGCTTCTGCTCAATCACGGACGCGATGGCAGTAACGATCCCTTGATAGCCAGTGCATCGACACAGATTGCCGCTTAGTTCCTGGCGAATAAGGGTCGTGTCGGGTACATCCAGGCGGCGCACGATGTCGCGCGCTGTCATCAGCATGCCGGGCGTGCAGAACCCGCATTGCAGGGCATGATTGGCCGAAAAAGCCGTGCGCAGGTCTTGCAATTCCGGATCGTCATCAAACCCTTCCACGGTTTGAATTGTGGCACCATCACAGGCCACGGCATAGGAGATGCAAGAGCGCATGGGCTGGCCGTCGATAATCACGGTACACGCGCCACAGACGCCCTGTTCACAGCCCAAATGTGTCCCGGTCAGGCCCAATTGGCCGCGCATGAAATCGGCTAGATGGGTGCGTGGTTCGACCAGACCCGTGACTGTTTCGCCATTGATGGTCAGGGAAATTGATTTCATGACGGATATACCTGCTGAATGGCGCGCTGCAGGGCAACGCTGTGATGGCGAAGGGAAACGGGGCTGGCATCGGGCAGGGCAGCCTGCACAGCCTCTTCCAGGTTTATATCCTTGGCGGTTCCCGATTCTGCGATCGAAGCGGCAAGTTGGTCCAGCACGATAGGCGGTGCATCGGCCGCACCTAGAACTGCACGGGCAAAGCCACGGGCAGGATCAACGACCAGAATGCCAATTGCTTCGGCAAATTCGCCCTTCTTCCGGCAAATCTTATAATACCCCCAGGCCGCCTGGTCAGACAGGCGTGGAATGGTAATTTTTTCGAGAATTTCGCCATCATTCAGGCTGGTGGTGAATGCCCCAAGAAAGAAGTCAGCCGCAGCAATTGTTCTGCGCCCGGTAGAGCCTAGTACGGTGAAAGTTGCATTCAGAGCGATGGTCGTATTCACCCAATCTGCCGCCGGGTCCGCATGGGCCAGACTGCCCCCGATTGTGCCCCTGTTGCGCACGGCACGATGGGCAATGCCTCCTGCAACATGGCGCATCATTCCCTGTGTCGCGTCTTCTACCAATCCATCCTCGAAATCGACATGGCGGATGGCAGCGCCATAGGTGACGGTTTTCTCATCAGATTGAACGCGGCTCAACTCGTCTAACTGGCGGATATCGATCAGCGCTTCTGGACGGGCAAGGCGCAGATTGAGCATGGGGCCGAGAGACTGACCACCCGCGATGATCTTGCCATTTACGCCTGTCGCGGACAGTTGAGAGACGGCAAGGGACAGCGAGCCAGGCTTTTCATACTCGAAAGGGACCGGCTTCATGAGGCAGCTCCCTTTTGCTGAGACTCCGCTGCCAGGATGGCCGAAAGGATACGTTCTGGTGTCGCTGGAATCTGGGTGATTTCGACACCGCGAGCTTTCAGGGCGTCATTGATGGCGTTCACAATGGCGCCGGGCGGGGCAATTGCGCCGCCTTCACCGACCCCTTTGATGCCATGCGCGGAATAGGGGGACAGGGTTTCGATATGCCCCAACTTGATCCAGGGAAGATCGCTGGCCCCCGGCAATGTGTAATCCTGCAGGGTAGAAGCGAGCGGCTGACCGGACTGATCATAGGGAGATTCTTCGAATAGAGCTGTCCCAACGCCTTGCACGGTTCCACCGAGCACTTGACCCTCCACAATCATAGGATTGACCATGCGTCCGCAATCATCAACGGCGGCATAGTCCAGAATTTCAACGATGCCGGTTTCTGGATCGACGGCAACGACGGCCGCATGGCTGGCATAGGTGAAGACGCCGGTATCGACCTGCGGCTTATAGCCCTCAGTGACTTCCATCCCCATCGTGTTCACATCTTCGGGCAATTGTTCGGGGCGCAGATACCAGGCGCGGCCTATATCAGCAAAGCTGAGGCTGGCGCCACCAGCCCGAATTTCGCGACCTTCGAAGCGAATGTCTTCGTCTTTGCATTGCAATAAGTGTGCGGCGATGCGACGGATGCGGCGCGCGAGTTCTTGTGAGGCACGCGATACTGCACCGCCGGCCATAACCATGCCGCGCGAGGCATAAGCGCCGGTGGAATAGGGCGTCGAGGCCGTATCGCCCAGTGTCACCCGAACCTGATCATAATCGATGCCCAGTTCATGGACCGCGACCTGCGACAGGGTTGTTTCTAATCCCTGTCCAATCGTGTGAATACCAGCCCGGATTTCCAGCCCACCATCGGGCGTCAGCCTTACGGTTGCCTGTTCATAGCCTGGCACAACGGGGATACCCCAACTGGCAAAGACTTTCGTGCCATGGGCGGATTGTTCTGTGAAGGTTGAAAATCCAACGCCAATCAATCGGCCATCCGCTTCTGGAGCCTTTTGACGGGCGCGGATGCCGGGCGCATCGATCAGCCCTGCGACCTGTTTAAGGGAGGCTGGATAATCCCCGCTGTCATAGTGTTTGCCCGTGACATTGTTGTAGGGCATTTGCGTGCTTTTCACGAGATTTTCCGCCCGCACATCCATCGGGTCGCGGCCCACTTCCCGCGCAATCGCATCCATCATCAATTCAATGGCAAAGCAAACGCCGGGACGTGCCACACCGCGATAGGGTGTGAAGGGTGGCTTGTTCGTCGCAACAGAGAACGTCTTGCAACGATAAACTTGAAAATCATAGGGACCGGGCAGGTTGCCACCCGCCTGCGCGGCTTCCAGGCATGCGGTAAAGGGCCAGACAGAATAAGCACCGACACTGACAGTGATTTCAGCATCCAACCCTAGCAGGCGGCCTTTCTCGTCGGCATAGGCAGTGATCTGATAATGATGTTCCCGTGAATTTGCGCCAGCGGTCAGGTGTTCGCGGCGGTCCTCAATCCAACGGTGGGGGCGTTTTGTCGTCATCGCCAGCCAGGCGATCACGATCTCTTCTGGTTGCAGCACACATTTATAGCCAAACCCACCCCCGACATCAGGCGGAATGACGCGTATTTTGCGCTGCTCCAGGCCCAACGTCTCCGACAATCCGGTACGGATCATATGAGGCACCTGGGTAGAGGTATAGACAACAAGCTGATCAGCCTGAAAATCCCAATAGGCCAGAACACCTTTGCCTTCCATCGGATGCATGCATTGGCGACCGGTTCGCAATTCGCGGGTTACCTTGATGGGCGCGGTCTTGACCAGACTGTCAATGTCGCCCTGAACGGAGGTGGTCAGAAACAGATTGTCGGCCCAATCGTCATGAATAAGGGGCGCATCCGGAGCGCGCGCCTTTAAGCTATCTATGACAGCTGGTAATTCTTCGATATCAACTTCAACGGATTCGGCGAGATCTTCTGCCTCGGCACGGCTATCTGCAATGCAGGCAGCCAGGCATTCGCCGACAAAACGCACCTTGCCCGTGGCAAGGGCTGGATAGTTGGAGGCTTTGAAACCGGGAATGCTGGAATCCGCAAAGATCGGGTTCACATTCTTTAGATCATCTGCGGTAATGATCACCGAGTCTGTACCGGCTGGCTTTGTGACGGCACGGATGCGACCATGGGCCAGGCTGCTGCGGCGGAAGGCAACTTCTTTCAGTCCCTTCATCGCCAAATCGCCGACGAATTGACCTCGCCCATGGAGATGCCTGTCGTCTTCCTTGCGCAATACGCGCGCGCCAATGCCCTGATCCAGCATGAAATATCAGTCCCATTCTTTTTAAAGTCGGGTTTGCCGACACCTCACTTTTCAGCTTGGCGTCGGCAAAATCCCATTTCTACTTATACCCTCAGGCCTTAACCGCCGTAAGGGAAGTCCAGATTACGTGCTTTCATGAAGGCCAGTTCTGATGTGTTCGTGTATGGCATGACCAATTTACGGAATGACATCAGGCTGTCATATACTTCTTTGCTCAACGCATCTGCTTCTGATGCTTCGATGATGACTTCACCGGCAACCTTACCCAAGACCGCCAAGGTTTCATCATTCAGGAACTGCATTTTGACGCCATGTTCAGTTTGCAGCGTCTGATAAGCTTGCGCGTTCTTGGCAACGAATTCCGACAGAACAACGTTGTTGGCCATTGCATTGGCGGCTTCAACAATTGCTTTCAGGTCGTCTGACAGACCATCCCATGCAGCTTTGTTGATGAAGCAATCCAGCACACCACAAGGCTCCATCCAACCAGGCCAGTAGCAATATTTAGCAACCTTGTGCAGGCCAAACGCCATGTCATTGAATGGGCCAACGAAATCAGCGCCGTCGATGCTGTTGGTCTGCAAGGCCTGGGGCACTTCACCCAAAGGCATTTGAACCGGTGTCGCGCCAACTTTGGCCAAGACTTTGGAGCCCAAGCCGCCGGAGCGGATTTTCATGCCCTGATAGTCTTCGATACTGTTGATTTCTTTGTTGAACCAGCCAGCGGACTGGACCGAGGTGTTGCCGCTTGGCATAAATTTAACACCAAGCTCACCATAGACCTTGTCGGCAATTTCCTGACCGCCACCATACAGGAACCATGCATTCTGTTCCTGCGTTGTGATTCCAAAAGGCAGCGGGGTGAAAAATTGCATCGCCGGCAGCTTTCCAGCCCAATAAGGAGGATAGCCATGGCCCATTTCCAGACCACCGTCGGCAACCACGTCCATGACCTGCAGTGGTGGTGCAATTTCGCCAGCCGCATACAATTTGATGGTCAGTCGACCGTCGCTCATTTTGGATACATAGTCTGCAACCAGCTTCGGTCCGGTCCACAGCAGCGGTGAATTTTCACGCCATGTGGTTTGCATTTTCCATTCGATGCGATTTTGTGAAATCGCCGGAGTAGCGAAGGCGGATGCGGCTGCACCCACGACGCCGACGGTGCTTGCCGTCTTGATAAAATCTCTACGCTTCATTGTGGTCTCCCTCTATCACCCTGTACGTGTCTATGAGCCTATGAGCCCGGGAATTCTTCTGGGAAGACGTCTGCCTGTTCCTCAGAAGAGCACTTCTGGCAACCATGTCGCCAACCGGGGAAATGCCCAGATGACGGCGATCGCTAGAATTTGAATTGCAACGAAGGGAATGACCCCGCGATAAATGGTCGTCCCCTTTAACCCTTGGGCGACGCCTTGCAGATAAAAGATCGCAAAGCCAAAGGGAGGGGTCAGGTAGCTGGTCTGCAACACAATCGCCATGGCGATTCCCAACCAGATCGGATCCATACCCATGATGATCAGGATTGGTGCAAAGATCGGCACAATGATGAAGATGATTTCAAATGTGTCGATTAGGAAGCCCAGTAAGAACATCAGCGCCAGGACAAAGATTGTCGCGCCAACAACACCGCCGGGCAGATCAGGCACCATTTCCGCGATGATATCGTCCCCACCCAGTCCCCGGAAGACCATGGAGAATAAGGTCGCCCCGATCAGAATGGCGAAGATCATATTACTGATGACCAGAGATTTTTTGGAAACCTCCCAAATCGTGCCAAAGGTGAAACGACCTTTAAGTGCAGCCAGAAGACAGGCCCCAATCGCGCCAACAGCAGCAGATTCTGTCGCCGTTGCGATGCCGGTCAGAATGGAGCCAAGAACCATGAGGATAAGGGTGACGGGAGGCACAACCGCTGCCAGGATTCTGGGCAGCAAGCTTTTGCGCTCTTCGGCCGTCATCTCAAGGGGGGGGCAATCCGAAGGCTTCAAGAAGGCGCGCAGTATGACATAGAGGATATACATACCCATCAAAATCACACCGGGCAGCAAGGCAGCAGCGAACAGATCTGTGATCGTGACAATGCTGGTGTCAAATTTACCCATTTTCAGATTGGCTTGGGTGTTAGCATTCTGCAGCATGATGCCCAGCATGATCAAAACAGTTGATGGCGGGATCAATTGCGCCATGGTGCCGGACGCGCAGATGATACCACTGGCCAAAGACTTATTGTAATTAGCGCGCACCATAGCAGGCAGGCTGATCAGCCCCATAGCCAGCACCGTGGCACCGACAACTCCGGTCGAGGCCGCCAGCAACCCCCCCACCAGAATTACAGAAATCCCGAGCCCGCCAGGCAATTTGCCAAAGGCCTGCCCCATCGTGATCAGCAGATCCTCTGCGATTTTGGAGCGTTCCAGAACGACCCCCATAAAGACAAAGAGAGGAACGGCCACCAGAGTCTCATTGGTCATCAGGTCAATCATCCGCCCAGCAACGGACGACATCATTCCCCAAACAAAGACACCAGAAATTGTGCCGAGAAAGGCAAATAAAACCGCAGTTCCCCCCAACGCGAATGCTGACAGAAAGAGCATCAGTGCCAGGACGGCGCCCATATCATCAAACATGATTTTGGCTTTCAAATTCTGCTGGTCTTAGCGTTTCGGAATGTCCTGTCAGGACAGCAATGGCGCGGATCAGCATGGAAAGCCCCTGCAGCGCCACCAATATGCAAAACAAGGGGATGCAGGCTTTCAGCAGATACATGATCGGGAGACCGCCCATCGTGGCGGATTGTTCTAGGGCCAGGATGGATCGATACACAGTTGGCCAACCGGTTATGCCAATGGCATAAACCATCGGCCACATCAGGAACACGACACCAAGGGCGTTCATTACCGCCCGTCCGCGTTCAGACAATTTGGCATAAATGACATCGACACGGACATGCTGGTCAAGCACCAGTAGATAGGCCGCACCGAGCGTGAATATTAAGCCGTTCAGCCATATGAAGGCTTCGGATAGCCAGGGAAAGCCGACATTAAAGGCATAACGCAGAAGAACGACGGATGCTGCGACAAGAACAACAAAGGGCATCAACATTGAGAGGGTTTTTCCAACCCATAAATTCAAGCGATCTATCGCATATGCCAATCGGATCAGGATATCCATAGATTATCCTCCCGAACAGCAGTGACGGTCGCATACAGGTGCCCCAGTAATCCCATAAATACCTCTGCCCATCCTGATGCCCGGTGGCCCTGTATTCAGGGCTCAATTCCGAAGCTATCTGTATTTTGTTATTCAGCAGTGTACTGATGGTTTTTTTTCTGTGTCAAGATGGATTTGTGACAGAGAACGCGAAAACATGATGGAAGGGGGCCTTCTTATAATCCAGGTAATTCTTGTTAAGATTGAAGCATCAGTCTGAAATACTAAAATAAAATAATGTTTGTTCTGTCATGAAACACTTATAGGTATATATGACATACACTGATTAAAAATATGCAATCTTTTGCTGGAATATGGTGGTCCAAGCCGGGTATAGTTCGGAACAAGTGGTTTAAAAAAAATTTAGGGAGAAATGCGGGTGAGAACCAAAATGAAAGTGATTGCGGAAGAAGGTCGTGGGTCTATGTTGTTTGACCGCATGCCATTGTGGTCACGGCCAGGATATTTGGTTCGGCGCGTTCATCAGATTCATTATGCGCTCTTTTTTGAAGAATGTAAGGAATTTGACATTACACCCGTTCAGTACGGTGTTTTAACGGCGCTTGGACATACGCCAGATTTAGACCAGAACTCTTTAGGTAAAGAATTGGGTTTGGATCGCACGAATGTTGCCGATGTGCTGGTGCGCCTCAGCAAGCGGGGATTGGTCGAGCGCTGCCGGAGTGAAGTGGACAAACGCATGGTGCTTGCCCGATTGACGCCGGAAGGTGTGACGGTCACCAGGGATATGCAAGCTGCCATGCAGCGCGCCCAGGATCGTTTGTTAGAGCCATTGATGCCGCAAGAGCGGAACGCCTTTATCACGACCTTGATCCGCCTCATTGATGGGAACAACCATCTGGGGCGCACGGTTTTTGATCCTAAATAGGGGTGGCCCTATATCGGCAGTACCACAGCATTCGGTATCATCAGGTTTTCATAGACGCAAATTCTCTTCTGTAGCAGCAATGCACCTGTTTCTGTGCGGCAGAACTCGTCCACATAGTATCCGGCCTGATGGATTGTCGACACGGGGTCATCGTGTAGCACCTGCAGCACGATGTAGTTTGTGGTCGCTTCGATAACCCCATCGGCGCGTTCTGCGATAACCCGCGTATTGCTGAGGTGATGTCGTAGATAGCGCGGAGCGAACATGGCCGTATTGGCAATGGCAAAGGCACGATCCTTCATCATGCCGCGCCCTTCACAATAGACTAGGCCGACGGGCAGATTGTCATCGAAATTCTCTCGCGCGGTGATGCTGTAAAACCCATCCTCTGTAAAGAAGTCGGGCCAGCTTTGCAGATCACCATCGTCCAGCGCATGGCAGTAACGGGCGTTGAAATCTTCGATTTCTAGACGCAGGGCCAGGCGGTCCAATGTTGCTTCCGCCGTCGGTTTGGTTGGTATGGATTGAATCTTGGTCACGGACATATCTCCCTAAAGCCCCATTTCCTTACGCCAATACTGGTACATTCCCCGAATGGCGGATTCAGAAATCAGCGTATCGGATGTTCCCGTTGGTGTATCAGGGTCCAGCGCGACCAAATGGTCACCACCGGAACTGTGTTTCATCCCGTCCTGAACAAACTTGATTGCCTCATTGTCTTCCAACCCCAGAAAGCCAGCCGGCCCCATAAGGTTCCCCTGCCGCAGGCGATGCCGGGTCATTTCCTCATCATCGCCTTCATAGCCAAACATGGTCCAGTTCATGATCATGCTGTGGGGGCCTTGTGGGACGATTTGGCGAACCCCTAGCGTGTTCATTTCCCGCTGCACAATCAGGTTTGGCCAGATGGTCTGCATCGTCACCGACCAGGGGGAGTCAAATTCCTCAATAAAATCCATAAAGCGCGGTTCGTTCAGGCCCATGCCTTCCCGATAGGCGCGCATTTCTTTTCGCGTTGCCTCATCGACCTTTTTACCATCGCTTTTTGCTGACGCCATCGTGCCGTGACGGCCCGTCGCATCGCAGATCATCTCTGATTTATTGCCGGCAACCAGCAACCCGAAGGTGACAAGGAAAGTGTGCAACAAGGTGGCGTGATATGGGTCTTTCAGGTTCTCGTGGTACAGCTTCCAATTACCCGGCAGCGTGTTGCGGTAATAGCCCAGAATTTTGAGCTTTCGGCCATCAAAGGCCGCATCGAAATCCGTCAGGATCTCAGGACCCATATAGTCTTCGATCGATTCCATGCCTTCTGCGAAGGACGCAAAGACCACACCGCGACGGGTTGTTACAAATAGCTTCTTAACGCCATGATCTTCCGGCTTGAAGTCTTTGCCCATACCGCCTTTCCCGGCAACACCACGCCGGAAGGGCACACCACTCAGGTTGCCCTCCAGGTCATAGGTCCACTGATGATACGGGCAGACGAATTCGGTCGCATTCCCCCGCTTTTCACGGCAGAATTCCGCAGCACGATGGGCGCATCGGTTTTCAAAGACATTGATCTCCCCATTCTCGCCCCGCACAACAACGACCGGTGTTGGCCCGACATTAGATCGCACAAAGTCGCCGGTATTTGGAATTTCGGCTTCCAGCGCGACATAGTTCCAGGTGCGACCGTGGAAAATCCTTTCGACTTCCCGTTCATAGATCGTTTCGTCGGTATAGACCCAATCTGGGATTGCTTCTGCCCCTGCATCGGGCCAGCGATAGCGATTGCTGATGGACATCTCTTCTGACTCCTGTTCTTCCAGATCGTTCTGTTCCGGCTGCGGTGATGACCCGGTCAACATTGCAGGATCAATAGACTTCTGCTGGGGGATTGTCTTGCGCCCCAAAGAAATGGCGGTTGGATTGTCGAATCCAATGACCGCCGTTAGACGATTATTCTCATCCAGACAGAATACGGCGGGGCCTTCAGACTGTGTGCCCTCTCTCAAGGCGGTTTTATTCGTAGATTGAGGAATGCCAACCACCTGAATACTGCCACCAAACTGATCCGACCAGAACCAGGGCAGGGCGGAATAGTCCGTCGGCAAGCCAATCATACTGCGTCCTGCACACCGGCCCTGTTCTTCGGCATTGTGCCAGGATTCCAGCCGACCGGGCCCATCGTAACGTGCATGGGGGTACCGTGCGACATCCCCGGCGGCCCAGATATGGGCATCGGATGTGCGTCCCTGGGCATCCACGACAATGCCGTCGCGCACCGACAAGCCAGCCTCTTGCGCCAATTCGGTATTGGGAATGGCCCCAATACCCACAAGCACCAGATCTGCCGAGATGCTGTCGCCATTTGCCAGCAGAACAGAGTCAACATGACCCCCTGTGCCGCTCAGTTTTTCTAGCTGCACTCCGACATGGATATTAACGCCCTGGGCCGTCGCGCGCTGGGCAATGATGGTTGAGGCTGTTTCTGGCAGCACGCGGGTCATCACCCGCTCCTCGCGTTCCAGAATGGTGACAGTCTTGCCCATATGCCGCGCACTGGAGGCGACTTCCAAGCCGATGAAACCAGCCCCGATGATTACAAGCGATTGGGCTTTCTCCAATGCGGTCTTCAACCGGGTCGCATCGTCAAGGGTCCGAAGGTAATGCACGCCCTTTAAGTCTGCACCGGGGACGGGCAAGGGACGGGCACGCGCGCCGGTTGCCAACAGCAGAGCATCATAGGCAACAGTCTTGCCATCGGAGAGGCTCAGCACCTTGGCCTTACGGTCCAGATTGTCAACGCGGGTATTGGTGATCAGATCAATATTCAATGTGGCCAAGCGATCTGAGGAGAAGAGCGCGCTGGCATCCGCGTTGGCTGCCCCCATCAGGACGGCCTTGGAAAGCGGGGGGCGCTCATAGGGTGCGCTGGCTTCGTCACCAATCATGCAAATCGTTCCGCCAAAGCCTGCATCGCGCATCGCCTCTGCGGCACGACCTGCCGCTTGTCCTGCCCCGACGATTACGATTGTGGACAGGGTGGTCGTTGTCTTCGGGGCTTCTGGCTCAGTTATTGTGGCATTCTGGCCGGGCAAATCTGTATCCACGTAAAGGGTATCGTCTTCAACCTTCACAGCATAAGTAGGAATGTCTTTGGTAACCGGGCTGCCCTGGGCCTTGCCGGTGCGAATATCAAACAGCCCCTGGTGAAGTGGGCATTCGACACACCCGTCTTCCACATGGCCTTCTGTCAATAAAGCGAATTGGTGGGTACAGACATTTCCCGTTGCGAAATAGTCGCCATCAAGATGGAACAAGGCAACGTTCAGCCCGTTCAAAAGAACTGCAGCGCAGCCCTTTTCCTGCAATTCAGAAACAGATATCGCCCGCAGCCATCCCATGTGACTCTCCCTTCCAACCTGCCCAACATTGTGGGGCCATCATTCCTTTTATTTAAGCAGTATACTGATTAAATTTTTGTCTGCAAGATTGTCGAATGACCCCATTATCACAAAAATCGAGGCCAAAAATGAAACCCTGATGCAGGCTTTCAAGCCAGTCTAGTCAGGGTATCTTTTTGGCACTTATCAGCATTACCGCATAAAATTATGGATTGCCCGACGCAGCCTTCAAGAGCGGCAAAGCGTCATCCAGACTCAGGACTTCAGCGTATTTTTGACCCATATCGAACAGATTGGCGTCATGGGGGGCGATAGCGCGATCCCCGACACAATCTGAAATCACGGCGGGACGGAAGCCATAACACATGGCATCCACGACGCTGGCCCGCACGCAGCCGCTGGTGACGGCCCCGGCAATGGCAAGGGTTCGTACACCGCGCTCTGTCAGCCAGGGGGCCAGATTGGTGCCAAAGAAGGCGGATGGGACATTTTTTCGGACCACCAACTCGCCTTTGATCGGCGTTAATTCTGGGACGATCTGACTGCGATGGACATTTTCGGTCAACGTTAACATGCCCGGCACTTTGACCGAGAAAATGTTGTGATCGCTGCCATCATCGGCATAGACGATGCGACTATGGGCGACGGGCCAGCCTGCGGCCCGGGCCTGTGCCAGCAGTTTCTCAGTTTGGGCGATTGCACCTGGAATATTGCCGCCGCCAAAAATCTCTGGATCGGCAAAGCCATTTACCAAATCGATGATCAACAGCCCAACGCCACCCACAAAATCCATGCGGCTGCCAAATCCCTGGCGGCGATAGGGTTCCAGCGTTACGTCATTTCCGCTCATGCTGCATCCTCCGCAACCAGTTTGCCGTCTTTCACAACGACCTGATCATCAATGCTGACGGTGCAATTTCGCAGCGGGATATCCATATGACAGGCGGTTGTTCTGGTGCCACCTGCTTCATTATTCGGTCCTAATGAAAACAGGAAGTTCCCGGCATAGGCGCGTGCATCCATGCCTATGGTCGCTTCCCGGTCGTACAGGCCCAGGGTGGACCATTTAGCGCGCGGCTGAAGGCCCCAGCCAATATGGGACATGGCATAGGCTTCAGGATCATTAAAGGACGCCATATATTCCCGCAGCAATTCAGCATCAACGCCGCCTTCAATCCGGGTGGCGCGACCACCTTGCATAGTAATGGTGATCGGATCACGGGCATAAGATTTCTGAGGCAGCAGAATATCGCCCCGATCCACGACAATTGTCCCATTGCTGCCGCCTTCATTGGGGAAGGTCAGCACGAAACCGCTGGGCCAGTGGTCCCATCGCCCTGGCTCATCAACAAAGCCATACTCCTGGATCACGGGAAACTCGCCCAACATACCGACAAGATCTGTACCGGCGGGGGAGGAAACCCGCATTTCCTTTGCACCCTCAATCTGTTTGGCGGCATGGGCGACACGGGCCTTGTCTTCCAGCGTCGGGACCATGCGGGCCAGTACTTCCGGCGGCTCAACGGCCAGCAGGATTTTCGTGCCTGTTTTCAGGATGTCCAACTGTTCGGGAGAGAAAAGCAGGGTCATCAGATCCAGAACCAGATCGCTCTCCGTCAAGGCGGCAATGGCGGCGCGGTTCCCGGTCAATGGCGTTGTGCCCAGATAGGCCAGCGTATCGCGGCTCAGTGACTTTTCCCCATTTACAGGCGGCAGGTCCAACTGACTGACGGTCGCGCCCATTGATTGAACTGCAATCTTTGCCGTTTGCAGGGTTTGTGGATGTGTCGTGACGCTGGTCAGGATCGTGACGATCTGACCTTTCTCCAGCTTGGACAGGCGCAGAACCTCGCGCCAGGATTCAATCATTTGATGATCACTGATCGGCATTGTGTTTCCTCCTCCTCGGATATCAGCCCGTAAGACTTACGCGATGGTTGCCCCCAGAAAGTCACCCATGGATCGATAGAAATCCGGCTCATCATCCCAAGGGATCATATGCCCGGCATTCGGGACGGTCGTTACCATCATATCGGGCTTCATGGATTTCATTTCTGCCTCATCCTCGTCCAGGATTACGCCACCCTTGCCAGCACGGACCAGCAGGACAGGTTGTTTCACATGGGGGATATCAACATGGAAATCGTCGGTATGGAATTCCTCAAAACTCTGCCGGATGGCGCGTTCATCGCAGGTATGCAGCCATTCAGCCCGCAACCGCAATTGCTCCTCGGTCCAGGTCGCACAATAGGCACGCATTGCGTCGGCATCCATGCCAATACGGGCCGCAGCCATGCTATCGATATACCAGGGCAGTTTGGACGGATATTCACGACGACCAGGGCCGGAAACCGGCGGGTCAACCATGACGAGACGCTGCGGGCTGGCGTCACTGCTGCGACGCAGCGCGCGCATACCGATGCGGGCACCCATGGAATGTCCTACAAGGCTGTAGCGTGACAGGCCCAATGCCTTTGCGAATTCCAGTACATCATCGGCTTGGGCATTGACGCTGTAATCCAGGCTGTCAGACGCCTCCGACAGGCCGCGTCCGCGCACATCCAGAATATAGGTGTCGAAGCTGGCGCCAAAATGCTCGCCGACAAAGCCCCAGGTGATGGCAGGGCTGGTGATGCCAGGGATCAGAATGACGGGATCTCGGTCTTTGCGCGCACCATCAGCCCCACCATAGCGCAAGTAATGCTGGCGAATGCCATTGGCGTTTACATTCGCGCCATATAGAAAGTTTGTCATAAGTATCCCCCTTTAATAGGCGCCGGATAGAAGCGCGCCCGCGCCCGGAACCCGACGTTCCAATCCCAATTCCTTCAACATCGCATAAGTCGTCGAAATTGCCGCTGTGATAACCGGTTTGCCTGTCATCGCCTCGACCAATCCGACGGAGGCCAAAGATGGCATCTGTACACAGGCGGACAGGATGATGGCATCGACATCCCCGATATTCATATCAGACACAATGCCTGGCAGCTTGGCCGGATCATGACGTCCGACTTCCAGATTGTCTGGGATCTCCAACGCACGCCAGATTGCAACTTCGTAGCCTTCATTCTGGATGTAACCGACGACCATTTCAGTCAGCGGCTTCATATAGGGCGCGACAAGCGCAACTCGCTTTGCCCCGATCACCCCTAAGGCATCACACAACGCCCCGGCGCTGGTGACAACAGGGCAAGGACCACCATTGGATACAGTGACCTGATGCAAACGCTCTGCGGATGTGCGGTGATAGCCATGGCCCATCGACATGATTGCCACCAGACAGGCATATCCCATGACGTCCATGCGGGCGTCACTGAGCTCCAGCGCGCAACGATCGGATTGTGCATCCATCGCGGCCAGTTCTTCCTTACGCACGGTCTTCATGCGCATGCGGCTGGAATGAAAAGTGAAGCGTTCCGGCAGGATTGCTTGTCTGGCTGTCAGAAGCGCCGGGATTTCAGTTTCCATCGTAGTGTTGGAACTGGGAACAATTTGTCCGATACGAAAAGAACGGGTCATAAACGGTAGCTTCCTTAAAGTTTGAACAGACGCGCGGCATTGTCGCGGCACACTTTGCGGCGGGTCGCATCGTCCAGCGGTGCGGTCTCGATAAAGGTGCAGGCTTCTTCCGTGCTTTCATACGGATAGTCGATGGAGAACATGACAGAGTCTTCGCCAAGTTCCCCAATTGCCCCGATCAGGGCCGGGTGGGAACACACACCAGATGTCGTGATGACAATATTTGATCCCAGATACTCTGATGGTTTGCGATTCAGCTTGATGCCGTGATGATAGACGGCAAAACGGCTGTCAAAACGCCAGCGCAGATAGGGCAAACCTTCGCCCATATGGCCCAAAACGATTTTGATACCGGGAAAACGGTCAAACACGCCCCCGAACAGCAGACGCAGAGCATGGCTGGCGGTTTCGACACCCCAGCCCCAGGTAGCACCTTGCATTTCCGGATGGTCTGCAAAGCTGAAAGGCTGCATCTTTGCCTCTGTTGGATGCAGATAGAAGGGGACGTCCAACGCCTGCAGCCGGTCCCAAAACACATCGAATTGCGGCGCATCGTAATAGGTGCCGTCCGTATGGCCGTTCACCAGCGCGCCCTTCAAGCCCAGTTGTGTCACGGCGCGTTCCAATTCATCGGCCGCCGCCTTTGGGTCTTGCATAGGCAGTACGGCAAACCCAGCCAGGCGACCCTTATGGGCGCTTATGCGATCGGCTAGAAAGTCATTGCTATAGCGGGCGCGCTCAACCGCGCGGGTGGCATCTTTTTCCCCTTGAACGCCGGGGCCGGTCTGGGACAGCACGGTCAGTTCAATATCATGGGCATCCATGAGTTTCAGGCGTTCATCATCAAAATCAGATAGACGCTGAGTAATTTTTTTGGCGATATTATCATCAATCAACCCCAGAAAACTTTTTGAATATTCTTCAAATCCGGGGGTCATAAAGTGCTCTTCAAAGGCTATTTTTGAGGTTTTTGACATATTTTTTACCCTTGTTTTCTATCTTCATCCATGGCGCATCATGACATATGATTTTCGATTTCGACAAGCATTTTACTCAGTATAGATCGTTTTATTTGCCAAGCGCTTTCCTTGACTGAGGGGATGAATGCGCAGGGATACAAAGGTTGAGATCGCAAAAAAGATTGGTGTTCTGGTATCCCTATCAGCTTTGGAACGGGGAATATGGCGTGCAACCTCATATTCTGAAGGTCGCAGCCTTAAAATTCAGCACAGCGGAAGATTCTGCTTATGGGAGCATAAGGCAAGGCCCTGCCGGGAGTGGTGTGCCATGATATGATCTGGGAAGGAGGACGATTGGCTAAAAATCCAGAGTGAATAACAGCAAAAGGTCACTCAAAAACAAGTTTCTCTTGTGCTTCTAGTGTCTTTGGATCGTAGCTGAAAACTTCAAAATTCTTGACAACTTCACGATGGCGATCCCGTTCATCGGGAAAAAAGCGATTGTAGTTTGAAACCCCAAAAATACAGATTGGGTCGCCCCCCTTACTCATCAACGGCACATACAGTCGTTCTGCGTAGGAGTGGCTCTTCGTTTGTGTAACATTGAACCCATGGATAACACATTGTTTTTCAAGTAAATAATTAAACCGTTCTTCAACAAGTTTATGCCCCCCTAAGGGTATAATCTCGGAAAGAGGCTGGCCCATCATTTTTACATTCCAGTTGGACCGAATATCTTCGCCCGATATGTCACTGATGTAACTGCCGTCGGATTGACGTTCATACAGCCAAACCTTGGAAAGAACCCGACCAAGTGCCAATGGATCAATTGCGGCACGGGGCGGCGTTCCATCGAATTTTGTGTGTAACGCATGCCATACGTCGAAAAACAGGCGCACCCCAGGATCAGAAATCTTATCTAAGAGGGTCAACAGCCGATACCTGGAAAATTCTCCATAGCAACCATGTCTTAGGAGTATCCCTTCAAGACCTAGCGGTGACACTAATATTCCTTAACCTAATGCCAGGTCAGACGTTCATCAACACGATTTAACCCATGAGGTCAGAGCTCATAAATATGAGCGTTGCTATGATCGATGCGTATGAAACGAAAGATTAGAGGGGCGTCAGGCGGCGTCAGCTTCAAGAAGTTCGGTGATTCTTGTCAGCAGGTCGGCCCGGCGGTAGGGCTTGCGTAGGAGGGTTTCTCCAAACGGAATATCTTGCCATTGGTCAACAAAGCTCTCGGAATAGCCGCTGGTATAGAGCACTTTGATATCTGGGGCCAAGTCAAAGGCCCGCCGCGCCAATTCAATGCCGTTTATGCCCGCTGGAAGCACGATATCCGTGAACAGGATATCAAATTGTGTTGGTGTTTCCTTCATCAGGGTCAGTGCCTCTACACCATTATCCGCAACGATGACGTTGAATCCCTGCGCCGTCAGGATGTCGAACGGTATCTGGCGCACCTCTGGATTATCGTCAACCAGGAGTATTCGGGCGGATGCTTTCGCGGGCAGTGGCACTGGCACTGGTGAGAGCTCCGGCTCCAATGTCATCTCCTCTAAAGGGGGGATATCAAGTGCTTCATTGGCGACGGTCGGCAGATAAAGGTCAATGCGTGTTCCCTGATTAAGTTCACTGTTGATGGTCATAAAGCCACCAGATTGACGCACGAAACCATAGACCATGCTGAGCCCAAGACCGCTGCCTTTGCCAACATCCTTTGTTGTGTAGAAGGGCTCGATAACCCTTTCAATATTATCCTTAGGGATGCCTTCTCCTGAATCTGTAACTGAGATAACGATGTAGGAGCCTGGCTCCACAATTTCGCCCATGCTTTCGTGATTGGCATCTATCGTGCGGAAGCTGCTCTCGATCTCAACTATCCCTCCGTGCGGCAGGGCATCGCGAGAATTAATCGCCAGATTGATAATGGCATTTTCCAACTGTTTCTGATCGGCATGGATGTAGATTTTGCCGGGACGTGTGATGATTTTGAGATCAATCCTACCGCCGAGCGTCCGAGCTAAGAAACCGCCAACAGAGGTTAGCATCTCTCCGACCTCAAAGGTCTCTGGTGACAGGGGCTCCTGGCGCGAATAGGCTAACAGACGGCGGGTCAGTGCGGCGCCCCGATCAACGGCGTCTATGATCGTTGAGATTTTGCGTTGGACATCCGGCTTTTCGCTGAAAAGAGCTTCTAAATGCAGATCAAGCAACTGTGCATTGCCGCTGATGATATGGAGGATGTTGTTAAAATCATGCGCAATCCCGCCTGTTAATTTGCCAATGGCATCGACCCTTTGCGATTGGATCAGCGCGATCTCCAATTCTCGGCGTTCCGTTATGTCACTGTTAATGCCGATCAGATGCTCCGCCTCACCAAATTTACTGGTGATGATGCTCGCTTCGGCGGAAATATAGCGCGTTTTGCCGTCTGGTCGAATGATGCGAAAGCTGGTGGAAAAGGGCTCAGCCGCATTTATTGATTTTTCGACCGTGCTAACGGCGTCGGCTCTGTCTTCAGGATGGAGCAGATCTTCCCAGTCGGCAAATGTGCCTTTGAATTCGTCTTGAGATATCCCAAAAATTTCGAACATGTGCCGATCCCAGACCAGCGTGTTCGACGTAACATTATAGTCCCAAACGCCCAGTTTTGCGGCCATGGTTGCTACTTCAAGCCGTTCTGCAGCCATTGCCAGTTCTGTCTTGTCATGGATGGTTGCGGCCACGACTCGTTTGCCCTTGTAGTTGTAGGGTGCCAGTGACACCAGGACGGGGAAGGTCGTGCCATCCTGCCGTTGCGCAGATATGGACCGGAAGCCCGTCATTGGCCCCGGCTTGGCGGCATTGTCGGCTATATAGGTATCTCTGTTGTGGCGATGCCCAGCGCGCAAATCATCGGGAACAAGAATTTCAATTGGTGAACCTAAGACCTGTTGCTTTGTGTATCCGAACATCTTTTCGGCGGCTGGATTAAAGCTGGTGATCATGCCATTTTCGTCGATAGAGATGATACCGTCTGATGATGCTGAAAGCAGGGCGGATAGCTCGTCGCGTGCTGCTTCAATCTCCTCTTTTGCCGTGATGCTGACAGTGACGTCTTCAAGAATGCCAATAAAATGTGTGGCCTGACCGATGTCATTGACGATTGGGGATATCTTGAGGTTGTTCCAAAAAATGGACCCGTCGCGCTTTTTGTTTTTAAGGACAACCTCGCATTGTTGACCATTGGAGATCGCTTTTCTGACAATCTGCAAGTTTGCTTGCTCTTCCAGCCCTTCGTTTAGAAACCTGCAATGTTGGCCTATAATTTCTGCACGGGGATACCCTGTGATCCGGGTGACGGCGTCATTTGCGAAGACGATTTTGTGACCGTCATTGACATCGGTGATCAGAACGCCGCAAGACACGCATGCAAGTAAAACACTCTGCAACAAGGTTTCTTCGCGCAGTCCTTCTTGCTCTGTTAAATCAATACTGACCCCAGCAATGGTATCTGGCTTCCCCGGTAGTTCACCCAGGAAACCCCCTACGCTGCGGATTTTCCGCATGGCCCCGGCCTGCGTTATGATTCGGAAATTTAAATCGAACGAGCTGCCGTTTTTTGCTGCATCGCTCCATACAGCATCACATCGTAATAAATCATCAGGGTGGATGCGTTCGCGGAAGCGTTCAAGATTTGCGTCAATCTCGTGTGGCTCATAGCCTAATATAGAATACATGACAGGATCCCAGACCGCTGTCTTTTTTCTTAAATCGTGGTTCCATAAGCCAATTCTTGCAATGTTTCTGGCTGTTTTAGATACGTTGAGATCAAATGCGCTACGTATACTATTCTCAACGTTTTTCATTAGCTGGCCATACAGCATCCCCAGAATGATGGTTGCTGCGATATTCCCGACCAACAGGATGATCCAAAACTCTGCAAAGGCCAGAATGCTGTCTGCAAATCTCGGGGTAATAAAGAGACTGGGGCTTACGGCTATTGTTGCAAACCCACCAAGGAGGATCAGCGTCATGAGATCCAGGCGGCTTTTACGCATTATCCAGCGACAAATCAGTCCTGATAGGAAATACAGGAATATACCCGCGATATCACTGGTGACAGTTACGCTATCCATCATATAGCAGGCCATGCCTGTGATAGATGCGGCAATCAGCCCACCAGGAAGACCGCCCAAATAGGACGCGAGCACAATTGGTGCGGCGCGGCTATCAAATGTCATACCAAATGAGCCCTCGATCGGGAAGGCTAGGGTCAGAGCGGCAGAGAAACCGAAAATAATGCCCAGCACAGTCTGTTGTGTAAGAAAGCGATGGGACCAACCTTGTGACGAGAATAAAAGAAGGAGTGTCGCTGCTAACGAGAGTATGCCTAGATCAGCAAAAATGTTGAAAACCGCTGAACTCATTCCTCGTCTCCAAAGAGATATTTCGACCGGAGAACCAATGGGGTGGTATGACGTTCTTTCTCATAGCTACCCGTATTCTGTAACACTGCGCTGCAATCGT
>JARGPE010000049.1:0-6277 GCA_029212835.1 Alphaproteobacteria bacterium
GGCATGGGAACACCAACGGGGAAGCGGAGCATGGTGACATCCTCCGGCTCGCCAGAATCTGATTTGTGAACCGGCCCGCCAATCCGCGTTCCAAGGGCGCAGGTTATTTCCACCTGCTTGGTCTGACGCAATATTATATTGACTGCTTCCTTTAGCGCCAGCATCGCCGCATGAGGCGTTGTGCCAAAAGGTGAAGCCAGGCTGGCCGCCTTGCGAGCATAACACATAACCTTTTTGCGCGCAGGCGATGCCGTATCAAAGCGATCTTGATCCCCGATACGAGCAAAGAAAAGGCTGCAATCCGCCGACTCCATCGCCTTTTCAACGGTTGGATCGGGCTCGTTCCCTGGCGCACCGACCTTCAGAAACCGAACGTTCATGCCCAGGGCACGGGCTTCCCTGGCAACCGCTTTCGGGGCTTCCTCATCATACCAGCCCAGACTGGGATCTTCATGGATGATCAAGAGATCATCTCCGGCTTTTAAGTCGGCACAATCATTCAGCAAATTCCGAATGCCACACGTGATTGCGTCCTGAGCCAAGCCTATCATGACCAGACTTACACCTTGTTCCGATAGGCAAACGCTTTGGCAAATCGCCACACCAGATAATCTCCACAGGTGATCGCCGTCTCGCTGGGCTGATAATCCGGCCCAAATACTTCCTTGGCATCAATCAACGTTTCGGGATTGGGATCATAGGCCAGGACCAGGGACAATCGCTGGCGCCCGGAACTGTTCACAACGCGATGTGGGGTCGATTTGTAAGATCCATCGGTCCAACGGGCCAAAAGGTCCCCGACATTCACCAGCAACGTACCTTCAATGGGGGGGGCCTGAATCCAATCACCAGAAACATCCTGAACCTGCAAGCCGCCAACCGTGTCCTGACACAGAACCGTTAACACACCAAAATCAGTATGCGGACCGACACCGAATTGATTGGGCCCGGACTCCTCCGCTTGTGGGGGATAAAAGACAAAGGAGGCACGGCTTAACGGGTGCTGTGATGTGCGCAGGAAGAAATTCTCAGGCAGGTCCAGACCAAGGGCGAAACCGCGCATGAGAATATAGGCGACCTCATGGGCTTGTTCGAAAAAAGCCATCGCCTTTGCTTCCAGATCCGGGCAAAAAGACGGCCATTTATTGGCCCCTCGTAGGGCATGATTATCCGGCAACAGGCCGGTTTCATCCTGATACCCCCAGATGAAGCTTTCCTTTAGGTCAGCCTGGGCATCGTCTTGCATTTTGGCACCACCTGCAGACAGCCAACCGCGATGGTTTGGTGAAATGCTGATTTCTGCTTTCTTATCATCTGGTGCCTGGAAAAAAAAACGAGCCGCCTCTCGCGCTGCATCAATAACTTGGTCGGGAATTCCATGACCTTTGACATAGATAAATCCCAAACCGCGACTGGCCGCGTGAAGGGCATGGGCGACGGGAACCGGATCACTGCCATCACGCAACGGTGTGATATCGATGACCGGAATAGACTCAGCATCCATCTGCCGCGCCTGCGCATAGCCCATTCACTTTCTCCTCATTCAAAAAATATCTTAATACGAAAAATATTGCCTGATGGTTAAAAAAGGTCAAGTCAAAACATGAGCCCCCTCACCGACTCTGCCCTAGTTTTTAAAGGCTATTCCGGGGATTTATAGTATCCAACGACATCGCCATCAGTGGTGACCCCAAGGCCATTTAAAAGGCGATTAGCATAATTAAAATATCCGATGATCTGGTTAGCCTCCAGGATCTCCCCATCATCCAATCCAGCGTCCTTTAGGGCATCAACATCGGCCTTAACCATCTTGCCGGGAGCAATTGTCAGCTTTTCTGCGTATTGCATCAGTGCCAATTCCTTCCCTTCAAAGGCCTTTTCAGGCTGATGCGCCTTCAGGGCAGCCTCTATGACCTCCGCCCGGGCCGGGTCGTTAATCAAATGGCGTGCATTGGCCCAATGATTGGCCAGGGAATAGGGGCAGTCATTCAGAATAGAAACATAGGAGCTGATCGTTTCCTGCAGCCAGACAGGCAGAGTGTTTGTGTCATCATGCAGGGCGGCCCGATACAGAACAACATGGCCCCGCATGGTATTCGGGCGCAGGGAATGCACACGCATGACATTGTCGACGGTCCCATGGGGGGTGCGGGCCAGCTTTAGCATCTCCAACAGTGCCTCATCCGCCTCATCATCCTGTATCATTTTAATCCAGGCAGCCATGCGATATCCCTTCAAGCTAAAGTTTCGTGAGAATAGAAATTTGTCTTGAGCTTAAACATGACTGAGGTCTAAAATCAACAGAATGACGGGTCTTGGGGGCCCGGTTTCGTATATAAATCCCTTCAACACCGGAATTGATTGAAAGCCCTTAATCCCACCTTTCCGACAAGGATGAAACCATGTCCCGCCCTATTCCAAATCCTGGTGTAATGGATGTTCCAGACTATGTTCAGGGCGCGTCTACCGCACCGGGAATAAAGGATCCGATCAAGCTGTCTTCGAATGAAAATGTCTATGGACCCAGCCCTTTGGCCGTGAAAGCCATTCGAGACTCCGCTGACTCTGTTCATCTGTATCCGGAAGGAACCGGATCGACCCTGGTGCAGGCACTGGGAAAATATTGGGATATTCCTTCGGATCGTATCATCACGACAACGGGATCGGATCAGTTGATCCTGGTCATCTTGCGGGCCTTTATGCGCCCTGGTGATGATGGGATTTTCCTGTCGGACAGTTTTGCAAAGTACAAATCCTATATAACAGGAATTGGTGGGAACCCGATTGAGGTCACCCGTAACAAGGATGCTGGCTTCGACTTCAACCTGGACGAGATGAAGTCGGCCCTGACACCAAAGACGAAAATCATATTCCTGGATAATCCCGGAAACCCGACCGGGGTTGCCATTCCAGGCGACAAGCTGCGCGCCCTTCACGCGATCCTGCCACCGGAGACTATCCTTGTTTTGGATGAGGCGTATATTGAATACAGCGATATCGGTCGCGCCGGACTGGACCTAGCCGCAGAGCATCAAAATGTCATCGTGTTTCGCACATTCTCCAAAGCCTTTGGATTGGCGGGCATGCGCATAGGTTGGGCATTTGGTCCAAAGGAAATCCTGGCCGCGATGAACAGGGTTCGAACCACATTCCCCATGACAATCCCATCTGAAGCGGCGGCCCTGGCCGCACTATCCGACCGTGCGCATGTTGAAGACAGTGTCGCTGCCGTGAAACGCACCCGTCAGGATGTCGTTGGCCAGTTGCGCGCCCGGGGATGGTCTATTCCCGAACCCAGCGGGAATTTCTTCCTGCTGCGTTTCACCGGCACGAACCCAATGACCTACGAGCAGGCAGACCAAGATTTGATCAAACGTGGCGTTCTGGTGCGGCCCAATGTCTTAAAGGATGGCGAGCGCGTACTACGGATCACGGTGGGAACGGATGCGCAGATGAAGCCAGTTCTGGACGCGCTGTTAGGATAGACTGCGACTAGAATCAGATCAGAATCTCGACAGCGCCCTCTCGAATACGAGCATCAAACATTTGCAATGCTTTCATAGCGGGGGCCGCCACCGCACAACCGGTCTTCAGATCAAACAGGCCCTGATGCAGCGGACATTCGATATGGGTGCCATTAAAATATCCGTCGCAGAGATTGGCCGCGCCATGGGTACACCGACCCTGACTGACATAGATCCCCTCTTTCCCATCGTAAACCGCCAGGGCCATGCCCTGAAAACGGACCGGTGTCACGTCGCTGGGCTCAAGATCTGAGGCTGCGATCAGGAACTGCCACTCGCGAGTCTCTATGCTCATGCAGCTTCCTTTATCACGCGATCCTGGCGCGGGGACGTCCCAATCAATTGCCGGATAATATCAACATGCGCGCCCCAATACCCCCGTGGCTCAACATAAACCAAACCAGTGATCCGACGATGCAAGGCTGGCAGGGCATGATAAGGAACAGATGCCGCATAATGATGTTCGGCATGGTAATTCATGTTCCAACACAGGAAGCGCAGCGGCCAGGAAACAAGGTTTGTGCGTGTGTTCTGGCCCATATCCCGGATGGTTGGGCGGCCAACATGTTCTGTCAGACGAACCGCACGCATCACCGGTTCCCCCAACAAAACGGGTAGCCACCAATAAAATGCGGGCGCCCACCAATCCGCATAGAAACAAAAACCAATGATCGCGGCATAGGCCAAGGCCATGGCGCGGGCCTCCCAGAAAATGACCGGACGCACGGAAACTGGTAAGAACCGCTTTTCTTCCTTACTGAGCCGTCCGCAGATATGACGAAACAATTCCGTCCCCTTATTGCGCCAATAGGGGATGGAGGAGATGTAGTAGAAATACCCTGCCAATGTTGCAGGCAACGGAATCAATTCCGGATCCCGCCCCGGCAATTGCGTGAAGGTATGATGATCGCAATGTTCATAACGGAAATGCTGATGCGGCAGCATGATAATAAAACCAAAAAGCGTTCCCATGACATCGTTCAACCAGCGTGTCCGGAATAATGTGTAATGAACAGTTTCATGCTGGGGGGCGAAGAGATGTACCAGCAAAACACCCTGCAAGAACATCGCTGGCACGATCCACCATGTTTCGTAGGACAGATGGATCAGGCCACTGGTCACCAGGATCAATCCCACAATCCCCGCTAGATGCAAAAATGCTGGCGCATTGGATCGCCGCATCAATTGCTTTAACTCTCGGCGGGTCAGAATCCCCGCCTCCAAAGCTTGAGTGATAGGTGTCAGAACACGTCCAGACATCATTTTCCTTCCCAGAAAGGATGAAAAAATAATGTACCCTCAATAAAATTATATCTCTATAGGAAAATCGTAGAATTTTACCGAGACGCGTTTTTAGGCCTAACAATCACGTCCAAAATAACAACTTTTGGTGTTTTCAACTGAACCGGGCCATGCGGTGACAGTGTTTCGAAGGTCAAAGAGTCCCCAGGTTCCACATCGATACTGGATTGAGCCTTCAAGCACGTGAATGAATTCAATACCGGAATGCTGATAGATCGGTTGACCCCCCATGGGTTGTTCAAAGGTGATCAGGTAAGGTTCAACATCGAACAAAGCCGGATTCACACGCCCAATCATCCGATAGGTATGCCCAAAGGCATTGCCAACACGCTGCACCGTGACACCATCACCAGCCTTCACGAAGGAATAATCACTACGCTCAACCGTTTCAGCAAAAAGGTTGATAACCGGCACGCCCATCGCCTGGGATAAGGCGTTCAAGGTCGATAGGGATGCGGAAACCTGACCTCGTTCAATCTTGGAAATCATTGCGGCAGAGACATTCGCTTTGCTGGAAAGCTCCATCAGTGTCATGCCGGACTGCGTGCGCGCGCCCTTCACCGCATGCCCAACCTTTTCATCAAGACTGCTTCCAGTATCCAGTTTGCCCGTATCTGGCTTATCTATATTCGTCATTCTGACAAGGCTCCCTGACGCCCAATCGGCGCTTCTTTATAAGGGGACAAGGTGCCGCGAAACGATACAGGGCGCAATATATTTGCCGTAGACTTAGCCCGTTACACCATATCCGTCACAAGCCCAAAAAGCAGATCATCTGGGCCAACCAATCCGCGCGTTCCCCGGATCGCCAGATGACCACTGCGGGCAAATCGTATTTCGCTGGGAGGGCGGCTCAAATCAAACGGGTCGCGCACCCATCCCCCCAAATCGCCCTGTTTCACATCCACACCCACTTCCAACAAGGGATCAAACAATCCGCTATGAGGGGCAAGGTGAGAATTGGCACGATCCACAGAATGAACTCGGCGCGGATCAGACAGGATCAGCGCGACACCATCCGGCAACATCCCCAAATACCGCATGACATTCTTGATCCCATCATGGGCAATCTGGATCATCGTGGGCTCAACATCGCCCCGGCCTCCTAACTCACAGGCCATCATGGGAACCTTGGCCATCTGTGCCGCACCATTCACAGAACGGGCATCATTCAGTGCGCCTAACTGCCACAAAAGGGGCGCACCAAAGGCACGGGCCAGGGCCAGATTTTCCTCATACAATGCCCCCTCTCCGCCATTGATCATGGAAAGTGGCGCATAGTTTGTGACCCGACCACCCGCATGAATATCAATCGCGCCATCGCAAAGCGGCAAAATAACGGTTTGCAGCCAATCCGCGATCATCGCCGTGGGTCCCCCATCCGCTGCGCCAGGAAAGGCCCTGTTCATATTGCCACCATCCAGCGGGGAACAGCGTGTTGCCGCTCGCAC
>JARGPE010000049.1:6305-21323 GCA_029212835.1 Alphaproteobacteria bacterium
ATTCAATGCTGGGATCAGGATCAGCCGTCCAGAAAGAGACTGAATATCCAGATCCTGAATCAAGCGCATGATCGCAACCGGGCCTGGATATTCATCGCCATGGGTCCCGCCTGTTACAAGCAGTGTAGGTCCTTCCCCTTGGGCAATCACTGCGATAGGGCCGGAATGGCCATAAGGCTGGCTGTTATCAGAATAAGGCACATGATAGCGCCCCAGATGACGTCCTGACTGATCCATCGGAATGGTCAAAGACACCCGGCTCATCACTTTTCTCCCAATCTTATGTTTGCCGCTTATCGTTCGGGTCGGCGCTCCAGCCGACGGAACAACAACGATAGGCCGAAGCACAGAATAAAATAGACCGCGGCCGTCGTCAGCCAGGCCTCAAAAATCGCGCGAGTGCCAGAAACAACTTCCATCGTCTTGAAGGTCAGTTCCTGAACCGAAATCAACGACACAATAGAACTGTGTTTGATCAAGGCGATAAACTGATTGGCCAGAGGCGGAAGCATATTTCGCACAGCCTGTGGCAGAACGATGAAGCGCATCGTGTCCATCCAATTCAATCCGATTGATTGTGCAGCTTCCCGCTGTCCGCGCTCAATCGATTGGATACCAGCCCTCACGATTTCACCAACAAAGGCGCTTTCGAACAGGGCTAATACGACAACACCCGACATCAGAGACGGGAAATAGCGCATATCACCAAAGAAAAAGGCCCAGATTTCCGCATTATCACCGCGTGCGATGCGTCGCGCCCATCCTTCGACATGAAGGGCGGACATTAATTGGTCTGACAAGAAAAAGAAGAAAATAAACAGAATAACAACGGGTGGGATATTGCGCAGGAATTCCAGATAGGTGCGCGACAGCATGCGTAGCGTCAGATTCTTAGCGCAACGCCCGAGGCCCAAAACCGTCCCAAAAATCATCGCCAGAATGCTGGCATATATACAGACGCGAATGGTCGCGAACAGGCCGATCAGCAACAGATTGGGATGCCAGCTATTTGTCTCCTCCTCCCAATACACCGTGAATTGAGGGATAATCCCCCAATTCCAGGTGTAGTTCAGAACATCGGACACCCTGTACCAGACAAAGCCGAACAGACCGATCAGAACCGCTAGGATCAGATAATCTGCCCAATGCAATCGTTTGATAAACTGGATCACCAACGCGCCCCTTACTTTTAATGCCTAAAGCGGCAACGGGGTGCCGACAGATACGGCACCCCGATACAGTTATTCAGGAAGATCTTTTTCCCAAGCCAGTGACTTGAACCAATATTCATTCCGGCTTTCAAGGTAACCATTGTTCCAGTTAATCAGAACCCAGTTATTGAAGAAGTTCAGAGCATCCGGATCGCCTTTGCGAACCACGATGCCTGCGCCGCCCTTACGGAACAGCTCATTCAGGGGCTTGTAGAGAATGTCTGGATGTTTCGAGATTTCACGGGTCGGTGTTGGCTCCGAAGACATCGAAGCATGCGCCCGACCATTCAGAACTTCCTGTACAGCCGCACCGTCTTCATCAAACTGCAGCAACTGCGCTTTCGGGAAAGCATCCTGAATAGCAGCAACCGGCGTTGCCCCACGGCGAGCGGAGAAGATGACATCTGGGCTGTTGAAATCTTCCAGCGTGAACCCTTTGGTCATTTCCTTATTCGCGTACAAGGTCATGCCAGTATAGTTATAGGGGTTGGAGAAGTTGACCGTCAGATTACGAGCGGGCGTAATCGTCATGCCACCGATGATGACGTCGAATTTACCTGCAACAAGCGCGGGGATGATCCCATCCCAGGCAGTTGGAATGAATTCAACATCCACGCTCATATCTGCCGCAAGTTTCCGGGCGACATCCACCTCAAACCCAACCAGTTCCCCTTTCTTATCACGCATGACCCAGGGAACGAAGAAAGACACACCAACCTTCAGAACGCCGCGTTCTTTGATGCCTTCAATGACGCTTTCTTTTGACAAGGCTTGCTGGGCGTCATCGGCCAGAGTGGGTTGGACAAATCCCACCAGCAGCAAGACGGCCAGAGCCGCCGATTTTAACGAATTTAACAGTCTCATTTCACCGATCTCCTGTTCACATGTTATTAAAATTATTTACTGGCTTATGGCGTATTTCTTTTCCAAAACAGTCATGGATGCAGAAAGCGCCACGGTCACAACGAAATAGACAGCCGCAATGGTCAGCCATATTTCGAAGCTCATAAACGTGTCTGATATGATATTGCGACCCGCTGTGGTCAGTTCAGCTACGGCGATTACACTGACAATTGCCGAATTCTTCAGGACATGAATGCCCTCGCTGGTCATCGCCGGCAGGACCATTCGGATCGCCTGGGGCAAGATCACATAGCGATATACGTCCAAACGGGTAAGCGCGATCGCGTCCGCGGCCTCCCATTGCCCCTTTTTCACCCCGACAATCCCAGCCCGCACAATTTCTGAGATCAACGCTGCATGAAAAACTGCTAACGCCATGATGCTGGCCGTGAACCGGTCCAGATCAAAAATCGGCCCCAGGACATAATAAAAGACATAGACTTGAACCAGGATGGGCGTGTTGCGAACCAACTCCATCACAACATTGGCAAAGGCATTGCCAATAACCAGTTTAGACAGCCGCAGAAACGCCAAACCAAACCCCATCAGCAGGGCCAGAACGAAAGACACGATGGACAAAATCATCGTGTTCAAAAGGCCCAGCGGCAAAGGTCCCCAAACGAATTGGCCGTCCTTGACTGTCCAAAAAAATTGCGGCACCCGATACCATTGCCAGTTATAACCCATCGATTGCGCACCGCCATAGGCAGCATAGGAAATCAATCCGACAACGATCAAATATTGAATGATCGAGGCGCTTTGAGATCGCATGAGACGGGACCATGTCATCGCTTGGACCTAAATCCCTTAATGTTGCAGAATCTGTTCAAGGAATGATTGGCAGCGGTCGCTGGATGGATTGGTAAAAAATGTTTCCGGCGGGGCGGTTTCAACAATCGCGCCATCTTCCATAAAGACCATCGTGTCAGCAACTTTGCGGGCAAATCCCATCTCATGGGTAACGCAAACCATCGTCATGCCGGTTTGCGCAAGCTCCACCATCACGTCCAGAACCTCATTGATCATTTCAGGGTCCAGAGCGGAGGTGGGCTCATCGAACAGCATGATGCGCGGCTCCATACACAAGGATCGTGCGATCGCAACCCGTTGCTGTTGTCCACCGGACAGTTGCGATGGATATTTCTCGGCCTGCTCTGGAATGCGAACCCGCTCCAGATATGTGCGTGCGCGCTCTGCGGCTTCTGTCTTCGACAACTTACGCACGCGCATCGGCCCCAGCATCAGGTTTTCCAGCACCGTAAGATGAGGGAACAGGTTAAACTGTTGAAAAACCATACCAACATCCTTGCGCACGGCCCGTATGTTGCTGGTCGCTTCATTCAATTCTATGCCTTCGACGAAAATTTCTCCGCCGTTATGTTCTTCCAGACGATTGATGCATCGAATCAGGGTCGACTTGCCAGATCCAGACGGCCCACAAATCACCATCCGCTCGCCAGTTCGAACCGTCAGATTGACATCTTTCAAGGCCTGGAATTGACCATAAAATTTATCAACATGCCGCAATTCTATGATGGGCGCGACGCCTGCCATTCCAATCCCCTGTCCCAAATCGTCCCCGTGCCGGACCGTTAAATCCGCATAGAAAAGACTACTCCGGTTAAAAAATTATATCCAGAGGAAATATTGCGGTGCAGAAACTATCTAATTTATGGCGGGGCCGTCCCATAAATTTAAACCACACCACATTTTCAAAGACACTCTTTCAAGAAACAATCGCTTGGCTACAGGAGCAATTGAAGGCAGGAAAAGCATCGTTGAGAATGGTCATGCCAATGGCGTCAACCAGAACTGTGCCCCGGTTGCCCATAATAAACAAACATACAAGATCAAGTCACAGCAACCGCTATGTTACAAAATGACATGGCCGGTTTAAACCAGCGTCGATGTCATTCAGCGATGATACAAATCCTATCATTGGACAACGCGGCTTGCGCAACAACAGCTTGGGCAATATCAGCACTTGTTCTGTGAGGGCATCCAGGTGACGCCCCCCAAGCTGTATCGCCGTCTGATCTGAGTGATGATCGTCCTAAGCTGAAAGTGACATTCCCTGCATTTGGAGATTGGGCATGCGGTGGAACTTGCCATCCTGCATAATCGCCACAATCCGTTTCTTGTCTTGCAATATCCGGACATCACGCAGCGGATCGCCATCAACCAGGAGCATATCGGCCAGATACCCTTCTTTGATCTGGCCCAGCTCTTGCCCCATCCCCATGATCTGACCACCCAGTTGAGTGGCAGACTGGATTGCCTCCATTGGCGTCATGCCGATCATATCGACGAAATATTCGATATCCTTCGCATTGGTGCCATGCGGCGTCCAGGCGAAGCCATAATCGCCCCCAATCAGAATCCGAATGCCCCGCTTGCGCATTTTCTGCATGGATTCGACGGCATGTTCCAATTCCCGTTCATACGCATCGGTGATCGGCGTGCCGGGTTTGATGCCATACTCCCCGGCGTTGCGGGCGGTATTGATCAACCAGGCCAGACCTGGCGCGACGAAATGCTTGTCCTTATTCGCCTCCAACATATCCAGCGCCTCCTCATCCGTGAAGGACGCTGGGTAGATATTGTGAATGCCAAATTGCACGCATTTCTTGATCGATTCTTTGGACCGGGCATGGGCGGCCAAACGTCGTCCTCTGCTGCGCGCCTCGTCACAGGCGACTTTGATTTCCTCATCGGTGAACTGATTCTCCTCGGCCCCCATGCCGGTAATTTCTTCCCCCGACAGGTTCAGCTTGATCGTATCAACACCCCATTTCATCAAAATCCGCACATTACGGCGCATGTCTTCTACGCCGGAGACCACGATGCCCAAGTTCAATCCCTCATGGTCGATATGGGGCAGCGACGCATCGCCCAGCCCACCGACGGAGGTCAGCTCCGGTCCAGCAGCGGTATAACGCGGACCGGGTACTTTCCCGGACCGGATCGCATCACGGATTACGACATCCAGGCGCGGCTTTGCAGCAGCAGCACCAAAGCCAGCAGTAAAGCCTGCATCCAGGACAATCTTTGCCATATAAACACAGTTCAGCATGTGTTCTTCAATCGGCATCATCTGGATGGGATTGATACCCGGCGCGTTGTTCCAGCTAAGATGCAAATGGGCATCGATTAATCCTGGCATTAAGGTCATCCCACGCCCATCGATCCGTGTACTGCCGGATGTCGACCAGGTGTTTAGGCTGCTCCCAAATCCACCTCCCGTGCGCGTGATGGACTTGATCCGGTTGCCAGACACGGTGACCTCCCCCGAAAATGGAGGCTCTCCCGATCCATCCAGTATTTGGACGTTGCTGAAGACAATATCAGAAGGGCCAGAAGGCGCATCCGCACCCCTGCCGCTCCAACCACCAAACCGGTTCTGTGCCATGATTTCTTCTCCCTTTATACGGGGTCCCCTCAGGCTTATGCCTGGGCAACCTCCAGTGTTTCTTGCAGCAAAGCGGAAGACCGCGCAGGCGCCTCAATCATCATCCAGTGCCCAACATCCGATAGAACTTCTAAACGCGCGTCCGCGATCTGATCCTTCATATTCGTTGCCATGGCAACAGGTGCCACCGGGTCCACAGCGCCTGCAACCAACAAGGTTGGACAGCGAATGGCGCTCAGATCTGCTGGCGTCATCGCAGACAACGCCTCGCAATGATTGGCATAGCCTGTCGGATCTTGACGCATCAGGCTCTCGCGCACGAATGCGGCAGTAATCGGGTTCGCTGCGCGAGAAGCGGCGGACACACTGCCCATCGATACTGCATCTGCTATCCCCGCCATGCCATCCTTACGGGCGGCGGCGGCGCGCTCTTTCAATCCCTGGCGGGCAGCAATTGGCGGCTCCAGGATCGGACCGTACAATGTCAGGCTACGCGCGAGCTTTGAATGCTTTGCCGCGAGATACTGACACAGGATCGTTCCCATGGAATGACCCACAAAATGGGCGGTTTCGACCCCTGCCGCGCGCAAGCCATCCAGAATTGCTTGTGCCAGACCTGGCAATCCGACCAATCCAGGACGCAATCCTGATCGGCCTGCGCCGGGCAGATCGGGACGCAATACATGGTAGTTGCCTAAATCCGCCATCAACGGCTGGAAACTATTCGAACTGCCGCCTAGCCCATGGATCATAACGACAGTTTCACCGCTGCCGATCTCCTCCATCACCATGCTGCCCAAACGAATATCTGCCATGATCAATAGGCCTCAACCGGGTTTTCCAAGGTCCCAATCCCGGATATCTCAACCCGTACGACATCCCCTGCAGCGAGATATTTTGGCGGCTTAAAGCCAATACCAACACCGGCCGGTGTCCCAGTTGCAATAACATCACCGGGCTGAAGGGTCAGGCCATTGGAAAGTGCCGCGATGATGGTCGGCACATCAAAGATCAAAAGCTTGGTATTTGAATCCTGACGGATCTCGTCATTTACCCAGCATTTGACTGTCGTATCCGCCAGATCGACATCGTCCGCTGTGACAGCCCAAGGACCCATCGGGCAGAAGCTATCTTGCGACTTACCAATCAGCCATTGGCTATGCTTACCCTGCAAATCACGAGCGGTAATATCATTGACGATGGTATAGCCCCAAACATGGGACATCGCGTCTTCTTTGGTAATATTGCGGCCTCCCTTGCCAATGATGACGGCAAGTTCTGCTTCATAATCGATGGCATTAGAAACACTGGTATCAATGCGGATCGGGTCTCCGCCTCGCACCACGCATTCAGGGACCTTTGAGAAAATGATGGGGGCTTCTGGAATTGCCCCTTTTGCTGCCGAGCTGTCAAAGCCAGAGGAAGCGAATTCATGGGCGTGATCGAAATAATTCTTGCCTACGCAGAAGATATTTCGACGGGGCCGGGGTACCGGTGCCAGCAAGTTGACGTCTGATAGCGCCAGAACCTCTTTACTGGCGGGCATGGTGCGCCCGATCAGACTGGTGACACCTGCCTCCGTTATCATGTCCGATGGCATGTCCAGACGGGTTACAGTGCCTTCTTTGTCTGAGACAACACCAACATGGTGAGCACCTTTCCATTCAAATACCGCAAGTTTCATAAACCGGCCTTTCTATCGATACAAATCATCTGGAATTAAGATGGAGGCCCCAGTGGTCTCACGACCCTCCAGGGCGCGATGGGCCTCGGCCGCATCACTGAGTTTATAGTGGCGTTCAGGCTCGATTGAGATAATCCGTTGCTCAATCGCCTGAAACAGACGTTTGGTGATGGCCTGGACTTTTTCTGGCGTGTCCGTGTAATGGCCGAAATTGGGGCGCGACAAGGTGATCGACTTGGATGCCAGCGACCCAATATCCCAGGCTCCAATATCACCGGATGCCTGACCAAAGCTGATCAGATGACCACAGGGTGCCAGCGCCTCAATCGAATGGGCAAAGCTATCGCGACCAACCGCGTCATAGATCACATCGACCCCACGCCCCTTGGTGATTTCTTTGACCTGTTCTTCCAGACTCTTCTGACCCGGCAGGATGACATGATGGGCACCTGCTGACCGGGCAAGCCGCGCTTTTTCTTCACTGGAGGTAGCACCTATGACTGTCGCCCCCAGATAGGCAGCCCATTGGCACAACAAGCGTCCAACACCACCAGCCGGGGCATAGATCAGGACTGTTTCGCCCTTTTGCACCCGATGGACACGGTGGAGTAAGAATTCAGCACTCATCCCCTTTAAGAGGCCTGCCGCGGCAGTCGCATCGTCAATGCGATCTGGTAGTGGGAAAACCAAAGCGGCTGGCATTGTGCGCACCGTTGCATAGGCACCAACCGGCAGGCAGGCATAGCCAACCCGTTGCCCGGCCGACAGATGGCGCACGCCAGATCCGACATCGATCACCGTCCCGACAGCTTCCATTCCCGGCACTCCCGGCGGGGTCAGAAGCTTGAAGTAACCCGTGCGGCAATAGACATCGATAAAATTTACACCGATTGCAGTTTGCGCCAAGCGAACCTTTCCCGGACCAGGAGGCGGTGCTTCCACATCAATCTGTTGCAGTTCTTCTGGCCCACCATAGCGTTTGATCCCCATGGCGAGACCATCAATGCCGGTCCCCGTGCGCACCGTGATAGAGGGAGCGCTAAACTGTGATGCCGAAACCCGCTCCCGGATCGCGTCAAAACCGGCAGTATAAACACCTTCCGCCACCAAACTGGCCAACTCATCCTCTCGCCCTTTCGGCGTGGTGAAATGGGAGGTCCAGGAGCAGAACGTACCACCGCCATCGGTAACAGGCTTCAGCTTAATCTCAGCGACATAGTTTTGCAGCGGCACGTCACTTTCAACAATAGCGTAACGCAGGCTGTAATCCTTGTCTGACAGGGACAGCAATTGCTCGCGTAATCTAACGCCAGACTCCAGCCTAAAGTTCCGCACCGCACCGACCTGATCGGTCTTGCGGCCCGCCTCCAGGTCGCTGCGTGCGACAGCAGGATGCCAACGGTCATGACCATTAAAGTCCCGCAGAATCGCCCAGACTGCCGCGATGGGCGCCTGGATGACAGTGCTGCGGTGAACCTTGATCATCAATCAGCCCCCAAACCGACTTTTCAGAGCGTCAAATCCACCTTGGAAAACGCCGCCGCCAATGGTCGCTGTCAGTTCCGCCTCCCGATCCGGTGCACAATCAAAATCCGCAAACCATTCGGCAAAACACCGATTGCCATCCGTAACAGGGCTCAACTTCATCACCGCAACATAGTTCTGAACCCCCATAGGGCTTTCCAAAATTGAATAGGTGAAGGTGAAGTCATAGTCCGACAGTGCCAAAAGCTGTTCGCGGATAAAGCCTCCATCTTTCAAACGAAACGCCCGTACACAGCCGACTTGATCGGCGGGACGGCCTTCTTCGATGCGGCTCTCAGCGATAGCGGGATGCCATGCTGGGAGAGCATTATAGTCCCGAACAACCGCCCAGACGGCATCCACAGGGGCCGAAATGATGGAAGAGGCATAGACATGGGTCATGCGTCATCCTCCGCCTTCTTTTTGTTGCTCGCCGCAAGGCTTTGCGCGTCCTTGGCCGAACGGAAGATATCCCCCATTTTCGCAACATTGGGGTTCTCAACACCAATCTGCTTCATCATCTCATCGATCAGCGGGGCTTGGGCACGATAACGCAATGCGCTCTCTATCACCTCATCAGTGGGGGAACGACTGCCCCCACCATTACCGTTGCCGCCCAGACCATCGACATGCAGGATCTTGATCCCTTCGATGTTTTCCATCGGACGAACGCTTTCACGCACAATGCCTTCCAGACGATCAATCATCTTACCGCGCAGGGCACCTGCACGGGCATCCTCACTAAGGATATTGTCGGCTTCGTTGCGCAGTCGTTGTGCCTCTGCCGCGACGCTTGCCGTGATCTTCTCGGCTTCGGCAGCGATGACGGCAGCATCGGCGTCTTTCTGGGCCAACAGTTTGTCGACCGCGGCAATGCGTTCCGCCATTTCGGTTTCGCGGATCGTGCCGACCTTCTCTTCTGCCGCGACGGCCTTGGCACGTGCCGTTTCGGTTTCGACCATTGTGTCGGCTTCGGATGCCTGTTTTTGCAGAACACTGATATGCTTTTCGATCTCTGCCAATTCCAATGCCAACGCGCGTTCGATTTCCAAGCGTTTCAGGTCACGCTGTTGCAGAATGCGGGCTTCTTCCAGCCCCCGATTGGACGCGATGCGGGCGCGCTCCACCTCTTCTTGCGCCGATATCTCGGTCTCTTCGATGCTTTGGCGTTGCGCAATCTGTTGCGACCGTAGCAGTCGGTCCCGCTCAATGCGGGCCTTGTCCAGAACCTGCTCCTGAGCGATGCGGGCTGCCTCGATCGCTTTATTGGCGGCAATCCGCGCTGTTTCCACCTGCTCACCCCGGGCGATTTCGTGGGCTTCGATCTCTTCATCGGCGGTGATGCGCGCATCCCGCAATTGCCGTTCCGAAACGATTTTCGCCCGCTCAACATCCTCACTAGACGCGATCTCCGCCGTTTCGATTTCATGGCGTTGTTTGATCTGTTGCGTGCGGATTTGCTTCTCTCGTGCGATCCGGGCTGCCTCCAGTGTTTCTTCTTGGGCGATGCGGGCTTGTTCGATTTCCAATTGCGCCTTTATCTCACTGCCTTCCAGGGCGCGGCGACGGTCAATATCGTATTCCCGGGTTTCCCGTTCGCTTGCTATTCTGGATTTCTCAGCCTCGGCCTCCATCGCAACACGATTGCGAACGATCTCCATACGCTGTTCCGCCCGCAGGGCTTCAAGGGCACGTTCCTGGTTCAGGCGCGAATTCTCGCTTTCCTGTTCTAGATTCAGCGTTTCCTTTTCAGCCGCCAAATTTCGGGTACGAATCGCAACCATAGAAGATTGTTCGATGTCATTGCGCAGCTTGCGACGCGACTCGATGGTTTCAATTAACTGGGTCAAACCTTCGGCGTCAAAGCGATTGGCCGGATTAAAGAATTCCAGATTTGTCTGGTCCAGATCGGTGATCGCAACAGATTCTAATTCCAACCCATTGCGGGCCAGGGCACCCGCTGCGCGCTCTTCAACCAACGAGACAAAGTCACCGCGCTTCTCATGCATCTCATCCAGCGACATTTCCGCCGCGACCGAGCGAAGAGCCCCCACGAACTTACCGTTCAGCAATTCTGCCAAGCCATCGGGGTCCATCATACGACGCCCCAAGGTCGAAGCCGCAGCGGCGACAGCATCTGGTTTCTGAATGACGCGCACGAAAAACTCGGCTTCGATATCAACCCGCATGCGATCGCGGGTGATAACGGCCGACTCTTTTGTGCGCGCGACGGAGATGCGCACAACATTCAGATTGACGGGCGTCACCTCATGAAGGATCGGCAGGACCAAAGCCCCACCGTTGATCACCACGGTCTCCCCCCCAAAGCCGGTACGCACAAAGGCGACTTCTTTGGTTGTGCGATGATACAGCCAGTTCAATAGATAGACGACCACCGCAATCGCGATGATGCCTATGATGAGCCACAGGATAATTGATCCAATCAGACCGGTAGTCATGGTCACACCTCCTCCCTTCAGGCGGTTCGGATTGCCTTGAAGGCTTTCGTTTGTTCGGTAAGCGCAATCTCTGTCGGCAGGCGTTCCATAGAGGACGCGCCATAAAATCCATGACAGTTTTCTGTATTATTCAGGATGTATTCCGCATCGGACGGCATCGCGACAGGACCGCCATGGGCTAGAATGATCGCATCCGGGTTCACCTTCAGCGCTGCCTCCGACCAGGCATTCACCAATGCCGGGCAATCCTCCAGTTTAAGGGCCGTATCTGCCCCGATAGAGCCACCCGTTGTCAGGCCAAGATGACAGACGATAATATCCGCACCAGCCTTTGCCATCGCGGTAGCATCCTCTTCATTGAAGACATAGGGCGTGGTGAACATATCCTTCTCATGGGCCATACGGATCACATCGACCTCTTGCCCATAGGACATTCCCGTCTCTTCCAGGTTCGCCCGGAATGTTCCATCAATCAGCCCAACGGTCGGAAAATTCTGAATGCCAGAAAAACCAATCGCCTTCACCTGATCAAGGTAGTGATCAAAGATACAGAATGGATCAGTCCCATTCACTCCGGCCAGAACCGGTGTCTTCTTGGTGACTGGCAGGACCTCATGGGCCATCTCCATCACCACCTCATTGGCATTCCCATAAGCCATCAAACCAGACAGAGAGCCGCGGCCTGCCATGCGATAGCGTCCGGAATTATAAATCACGATCAGGTCGATGCCGCCGGCTTCTTCACATTTCGCGGACAGGCCGGTGCCGGCACCACCGCCGACAATCGGCACGCCTTTGCGCTTCATGTCCTGAAATTTCTCAAGCAAGTCTTTTCGGTCAAACCGCGGCATAACGGGCATTCCTTTTCATCGGGTTTATCTCTTCCAGCGCTTGAACCGCCGCCGTGGCGAAGGCCGGGTCGTTAATATTATGGGGAACACGGATCAGACGGCGATTTCCACCCTCCTGAAACCGCGCGGTAATGGCATCGAACAAGGCCTTGTCCGCCGCCGGATCATGGAAAGGCTGACCCGGTGCATCCAAGGCAGACACACCACCTTCCGGTATCAGGAACCGAACCGGACCGGTCATTTCATTTAATCGACCTGCAATCCATTCGCCCATTTTGGCATTCTCGGATGGCGTGGTGCGCATCAAGGTCACTTGCGGATTATGTTCGACGAAAACGCGATCTTTATATTTTTCCGGCACCGTATCGCGGGCACCGAAATTGACCATGTCCAATGCTCCCACGGATCCGACATAGGGAATACGGCTGCGGATAAAAGCCCCGAAGCGATCTTCCGTTGCCGCAAAAACGCCCCCCATCATCATGTCGCAGATTTCAGTTGTCGTCAGATCGATCGCCGCTGCCAACAGGCCGCTATCCGCGAGCTTCTCCATCGATTGCCCACCAACACCGGTTGCGTGGAAGACCAGACAATCATAGTCATCATCCAATTGCGCAGTGATCTGCTGAATGGCCTTCGTGGTGACTCCAAACATGGTCAGACCCAAACCAGGTTTGGTCGCGATCTGGGCACGCTTTTCACGATCACCCGTGGCACGCTTGACCATACCAGCCACGGCATTTGCCCCATTGGCCAAGACCTGCCGGGAAATCTGGTTCAATCCCTGAACATCGGTGACCGAATACATCATCATAATATCCGATGGCCCTACATATTGCCCAACATCACCTGAGGCGACGGTGGAGATCATCACTTTTGGCACGCCGATTGGCAGGCGACGCATGGCTGGCGTGGCCAATGCGGTGCCGCCAGAACCCGCTGCCGAAATAATGCCCCCAATGCCACGCTGGCGGGTGATCCAATTCTCAAAAGCATCCGCCATGGCGCGCACCGACGTCCCGCGCTCGCCACTGAAAACAGAAGCCGCACCGCCGCGATGATAAGGGGCGATCAGATGTGGCGGAACATCCGCACTGGACGGTTTGCCCGACGTCGACAAATCAACGGTGCGCACACGCAAACCCTGATCCACAATTCGGTCTCGGATAAATGTCAGTTCCGCGCCCTTGGTATCAAAAGTTCCAACAACATAAATCTCATTGCCGACCAATGCTTCCAGTGGCGTCAGCGGCTCTTTGAACACTGGTTCCGGTTTGGCATCGAAGGGACGCACCGGGGCTTCGGGTTTTTTCGGTTCTGGCTTGATTTCCTGACTCGATGCCCCCTCGGCCCATGTCGCACTGGACCAGCGGGTTGGTGGCACATAGACCAATCGACTTGTGGACGCTGTAACCGGACTATTTTCCGGTGCGACGGAGACATTCTCAGCCGGTGGGGCGACATCCTCTGTCGGTGCCTGCCATTCTGGTAATTCGACATCCTCATGAGAATGGCGGCCAACCCCCAGCAAACGTTCCTGCAACGCACGGTCATTCCGCAATTGGGCGGCAGGCATTACACGACTTATCTTGCCATTCACCATAATCGCAACATCTTTGGCGATTGAGGTGGCCACGGCGATATTCTGTTCAATCAACAGAATTGCGACGTCACTCTCCGCCGCCAAATCGGCGAGCAACTTCTCGACCTGATCAACGATCACGGGGGCCAGACCTTCGGTCGGCTCGTCCAGCACCAGCAGTCGCGGGTCCTGCAACAGCGCGCGCGAAATCGCCAGCATCTGCTGCTCACCGCCAGACAGTTGCGCGCCACCATTGCGCCGACGTTCGGCCAGTCGCGGGAACGTGTCGTAGATCCGCTCAATCGTCCAGGCGCCCCCGCCGGTATCCGACAATCGCAGATGTTCATCCACGGTTAGAGAAGGCCAGAGTCGCCGCCCCTGGGGCGTATACCCGATCCCCTTACCCGCGATCTTATAGGAAGGAAGTCCAGTTATTTCTTCCCCCATGAACCGAATGGACCCGCGTCGCGCGGGCAGCATACCCATGATCGTGTTACACAGCGTGGTCTTACCCATGCCATTGCGCCCAACAACGGCATGCACCCCGGCTTCCAATGTCAGGTCAACACCTTGCAGGGCGTGCGACTGCCCATAATAAACATGCAGGTCGCGAACTTGCAGGATCGCGGAAGAGTTATTCCGGGAGCGATTGCGATCAGCCATGGCCATGCCCCAGATAGAGTTCTTGGACCTCAGGATCGTTTTCGATCTCTGCCGGCGTGCCTTCTTTAAAGATGCGGCCATTGTGCATCATGGTGACGCGCTCCGAGACACGCAGCGCCACATCCATATCATGTTCAATAATGATAAAGCCCATATGATCTGGCAAAGACTGCAGGATTTCGATCAAATCCGTGCGCTCTGTCGGGGAGAGTCCCGCCGCGGGTTCATCAAAAAGAATAAGGCGTGGTGCGCCCGCCAGGGCCAGCGCGATTTCCAATTGCCGCTGCTGACCATAGCTGAGTGAGAAGACCATCTTGTCGCGGACATCATCCAAATGCACCGCCAACAAAAGCGTTTCGGCGCTTTCCATCGCACTGTCGTCGCGACCCGGACGGCGCAGCGAAAAGCGCCCCCGGCTGACGCCCCGACAGGCCAGATAAATATTGTCGATTACACTAAGGCCATTAAACAACAGCGAAATCTGATAGGTACGACGCAGGCCGCGACGGATCCGCTCCTGACTGGGCAGATCCGTCACGTCCTCGCCAAACAAACGCACGCGCCCCGTGGTTGGCGGAAAGTCCCCGGTAATGGCGTTGAACAAGGTTGTTTTCCCAGCGCCATTTGATCCCAGGACAGCCCGCCGCTCGCCCGCCTCGACGGTCAGATTAATATCTGCCAAGGCTACCAGCGCACCGAAATGGCGGCTGACGGCTTCCAGTTCCAGTGCAT
>JARGPE010000049.1:21333-22013 GCA_029212835.1 Alphaproteobacteria bacterium
ACAGCTTGGGTTTTCGCGGCTGACCTGGCCGTATTTCAAGAACTCATCATAGGGCAAGCCGAGGGTCTGAGAGACCTGCGGAATAACCTTGATCGTCTTGTTCACCAGATTACCGTCTGGACCTTCGACAACTTCTGTCAGGAACATATCGGCCACCGCATTGCGACGTTCGTCCAAGTGGACTTTCCCTGTTGGGGTATCAAATTCCAGGCTGGACAGGGCTGCCCGATACTTTTGACCGCCGTCGGACAGATCACCGCCCACTTCATCCAAGGCCAGCAAGGCGGCTTTGGTGTTGACGTAATAGGCATGTGCAAACAGTGACGGTGATGGGAAGCCATCCGGGAACTGCTTCTTGTAGGCAGCAACGAATTCGTTCCAGGCTGGATTGTCCCAAGTATCCGAAATAGGACCAGCGGACGGCGTTCCGATAATGAATTCACGTGTACGCCCTTTTGAGCCCAACACGGTCTGGTCAACGGTGATCGATCCACCGATCAATGGTTTGTCGCCGCCAGCTTGCTCGTACTGGGTCAGGAAGTTAACCGCATCGGCTCCGCCCAATGCGACATAGATCGCATCAACGTCATCAGGCAAAGCTGCGATTACAGAGGAATAATCTTTGTTACCAATCGGCACCCAGAAACGGGCATCTACCGGCGCTTTTCCGCCAAGACGAC
>JARGPE010000050.1 GCA_029212835.1 Alphaproteobacteria bacterium
CAGATCCACTTTCTCCAACCACGCCGACAGTTTGGCCTTCGTGAACGGTTACGTCGATACCATCAACGGCCTTAATGTAGGACACGGTACGCCGCATCAGGCCCTTTTTGATCGGAAACCAGACCTTAACCCCGTCCCCTTTCAAGATCAGTGGCGCGCCCTCTGCAACAGGCTCTTTCTTTCCCGTCGGCTGTGCCGCCAGCAGTGCTTGGGTATAGGAATGCTGGGGGGATTGGAATAGGGTGGTGGTTTCACCAGTTTCCACGATCTGTCCGTTTTGCATAACGCAGACCCGGTCTGCGATGCGCCGGACGATCCCCAGATCATGGGTGATAAACAGCATCGCCATACCTGTTTCTTCCTGCAAATCTTTCAGCAATTTCAGGATTTGCGCCTGGATGGTGACATCCAGAGCAGTTGTCGGCTCGTCAGCAATCAACAGGTCTGGCTCATTGGCCAGTGCCATGGCAATCATGACACGTTGGCGCTGCCCACCTGACAATTCATGAGGATAGGCATTCAGACGACTTTCCGCGTCGCGAATACCGACCTTGTCCAACAATTCCAACACGCGTGGGCGTGCCTTGGCCCGGCTATAGCCTTTATGGATAATCAGGGCTTCAGACACCTGCTTTTCCACCGTATGCAATGGGTTCAGGCTGGTCATCGGCTCCTGAAAGATCATCGCAATGTCATTACCGCGCACTTTCCGCAACTCTGGTTCTGCGGCACCCAACAGGTTCTTGCCCTTGAAATGAATGCTGCCATTGGGATGACTGGCGGTGGGATAGGAGAGCAATTGCAGGATCGACAATGCGGTCACCGACTTACCCGATCCGCTTTCCCCCACCAGGGCCAGGGTTTCACCCTTGCGGATGGAAAACCCAACATGCCGCACCGCCTCCACTGTGCCGCCGGGCACTTGGAAGGCGACGGAAAGGTCTTCTACCGTCAGCAAAGGCTGTGCCTGATTGGTTGGATCGGTCATCACGGCTCCGCCTATCTATCCGTTTTACGGGGGTCAAAGGCATCACGCACGCCCTCCCCAATAAATACCAGCAAGGTTAGCATGATCCCGATGGTAAAGAAGCCGGTCAAGGCCAACCAGGGCGCCTGCAGGTTCTCCTTACCCTGTTTCATCAATTCCCCCAGGGAGGCTGACCCCGGCGGCAGGCCGAACCCCAGAAAGTCCAGCGCCGTTAAGGTCGTCACCGACCCGGTGGTGATGAAGGGCAGAAAGGTGATCGTCGCCACCATGGCATTGGGAAGGATGTGACGCAGCATAATCGTTCGGTTCCCCACCCCCAGAGCCTTGGAGGCACGGACATAATCAAAATTGCGCGCCCGCAGCGTTTCCGCCCGCACCAATCCGACCAGGGCTGGCCATGAAAACAGCATCATCAGCATCAGCAACCACCAGAAATTCGGCTCAACAATAGAGGCCAATATGATCAGTAGATACAGCGTTGGCAGGCTGCTCCATATCTCAATCCCGCGCTGGCCCAGCAGATCAACCAGCCCCCCGAAATATCCCTGCATCAACCCAATCGCGACACCAATCACGGAACTGACCGCCGTCAGTGCCAGGCCAAACAGAACCGAAATACGAAACCCATAGATCAGACGGGCGACGACATCGCGCGCCTCGTCATCGGTACCCAGCCAATGATGGGAACCCGGCGGCGTAGGTGCCGGACCGTTCAAGTCATAGGCCGGCGTGTTATTGCCATAGGGAATCAGGGGCATCAGGTACCACCCCTTTTCCCGGATTAAATCCTGCACGGCAGGATCGTAATACACCGCCTCGGATTCAAAGAAACCGCCATATGTGGTTTCAGGCACCTGTTCGACGATGGGGAAGTAGAAACTGCCATCATAGTAAACGACGATGGGCTTATCATTGGCGATCACATCGGCGAATAGCGAAAAAACGAAAAGCGCCAGAAACAGAACCATCGACCAATAGGCGCGCTTGTTCTTTCGGAACAGATCAAGGCGCCGCCGCGTGATGGGTGAAACCCGCATCCCCAGAAAGCGATAGCGCGGTATCGATGTTGTTGCAGGGTTGGCGGTGGCTTGTTGCATGATCAGCCCTCCCGCGCTTCAAAATCAATGCGGGGATCGACGGCAACATACATCAAATCACCAATCAATCCCATGATCAGGCCCAACAGGGTGAACATGTATAACGTGGCAAACATCACTGGATAGTCGCGGTTGATCGCCGCCTCGAACCCAAGAGCGCCCAAGCCATCGAGGGAGAAAATCACCTCGATCAACAGCGAAGAGGTAAACAAAATCGAGATAAAGGCTGAAGGGAAACCAGCGATCACGATCAGCATGGCATTGCGGAAGATATGACCATAGAGGATGCGCCCCTCGTCCAGACCTTTCTGGCGGGCGGTGATGACATATTGTTTGTTGACCTCCTCCAGGAAGGAATTCTTTGTCAACATGGCCAAGGTAGTGAAGGCCCCAACGATCATTGCCGTCAGGGGCAATGCCAGATGCCAGAAATAATCGACGATTTTGCCCCACAAGGTCAGATCGTGAAAATTCTCTGATACCAGACCGCGCAGCGGGAACCAGTCAAAATACTGTCCCCCGGCAAACAAGATGATCAACAGAACCGCAAACAGGAAATTGGGGATGGCATAGCCCGCAAATAGGACCGCTGATGTCCAAACATCAAATCGGCTGCCCTCCCGGATTGCCTTACGGATTCCAAGCGGGATGGCGACCAGATAGGTAATAATTGTGGTCCATAAGCCCAACGAAATCGATACCGGCATCTTGTCCAGGATCAGGTCAATAACAGTTTGATCCGTGAAGTAACTGCTGCCAAAATCAAATGTCAGATAGTTCACAATCATCCTAAAGAAGCGTTCATACCAAGGCTTATCAAAGCCAAATTGCTTCTCCAACTGCGCCAGGAATTCCGGCGGTAATCCTCTGGATGCTCGGGTCTGATTATCTCCGCTAGAGGCAGATTTTGTTTCTGATCCTCCTGTTAAATCTCCGGCCCCACCTGACACACGCTGCAAGGCGCTGGGCGCATCACCTTTTAATTGAGAGATGATCTGATCAATCGGCCCGCCAGGTGCAGCCTGAATAACGGCAAAATTCAGCAACATGATCACGAACAGGGTCGGGATAACCAGAAGCAGCCGGCGCAGGATATACGCGTACATTGGATCTAGTCCCTGTTAGCGGGGATCATATTGGAAATCACCATTGCGACCTATTTTCGTCCATTGCGTTGAAGGGCAGCATCTAGATCTGCATCAATCCACCAGAAATTGGGGGATGTGCCCTGCATCGGCGGCGTTTCTGGGAAGCCAAACCGATTCCAGTATGCGATACGGTCTACCTTGCTGTGATACATCGGGATCACATAAAAATTCCACAGCAGCGCCCGGTCCAAGGCATGAGTACGTGCCACCAGGACATCGCGATTTGGCGATGAAATCAGATCTTCAATTAAGGTATCGATAGCAGGGTTCTTGATCCCCGCCGTATTGCGGCTGCCCTGGCGATCTGCCGCAGCGGTGCTCCAGAATTCACGCTGTTCATTGCCTGGCGACATGGACTGTCCCCAGCCGCCAATAATCATATCAAAATCAAAATTATCGACCCGAGACTGATATTGGGCGGCATCTACAACACGAATAGAGACCTTACCGCCCAATCGCTCAACGCCGCGTACCAATGCCTGAGTATGAGGCGTGAGCAAGTCTTGATTCAATAAAACCTCGAATTCAAACGGAGCACCTGTAGATGTTTGCGTTAAAACGCCATCTTTGATTTCCCAACCAGCCTCATTCAGCAGTTTCAGCGCTTCGCGCAATTGTGGGCGATTGTTACCAGATCCATCAGTGACTGGCGGCGCGTAATCCTCGGTAAAGACCCTAGGTGGTAATTCATCACGCAATGGCTCCAGAACCTTCAATTCTTCCGGCCCGGGCAAGCCGGTAGCCTCCAGATCAGAATTTTCAAAATAGCTGTCTGTGCGAGTATAGGCACCAAACATAATAGTCTTGTTAACCCATTCAAAATCCCACAAATAGGTCATCGCTTCGCGTACTTTGATGTCGGAGAAGATTGGCTTGCGGGTATTCATCACATAGGCCTGCATCCCGGCACCACGCTGATTCGCAAATTCCCGCTTGATCAGACGACCATCCTTTACGGCCGGTACATCATATGCCGTTGCCCAATTTTTGGCTGAATTCTCGGACCGCCAATCCAACGTACCAGCCTTTAGAGCTTCCAGCAGGACAGTACGATCCCGGAAGTATTCATAGCGGATCGTATCAAAGTTGTTCTGGCCAACATTAACCGGCAGATCCTTACCCCAATAGTCAGGAACCCGTTCCAAAGTGACCGATTGTCCAGGGCGGACCGCCCCAATCTTATAAGGACCCGACCCCAGAGGCGGGTCCAGCGTTGTCTTGTCGAAATCCTTATCCGCCCAATAATGCTCTGGCAGGACCGGCAATTGGCCCAGAATAACAGGCATTTCTACATTTTCGCCGGGCGTCATATGAAATTCGACGGTCAGGTCATCCAGGGACTTAACACTTTCAACATTCGCGTAATAATATCGATAAAGTGGGCTACCCTTTTCCCGCAAGGTGTTGAAGGTCCAGACAACATCGCTGGCTCGAACCGGAACACCATCATGAAACCGCGCCGTATCATGCAGCTTAAAGCGTACATCGGTAATCACGCCCTTATCATCCGTCGCGACCTCAATCCATTCCGCCAGCAATCCATATTCAGAATTCGGCTCGTCCATGCTGGAAGTCATTAAGGTATCGTATATCGCGGAGCTACCTGCGCCGGGATTGCCTTTGATAATGAAGGGATTAAGGGAGTCGAAAGTATCAGGAGCGCCAAAAACCACCGTGCCGCCCTTGGGCGCATCAGGATTTACATAATCGAAATGGCTAAAATTTTTTGGATATTTTATCTCGCTATGGATCGCCCAGCCGTGGGACCGCACCACCTCTTGCGCGTTTCCAACCGATGGCCCAAGACCAAAACCTAGCAGCGACAGGGCAAAACAAGCGGGTTTTACGTAACGCAACATATATCCAAAGTCTCCCGGTTAAACCGTCAATTCATGCGACTTAAGACGTTAATGTGGCGCAGATCGGCAAAAGCGCAAGCGTTGCGGCGCGAATGCCACAGAAATGCCACGGCATTTACCCCGTTAGAGCAAAAATGCCTGTAAGGCGGCTTCTCGTAATTCAGCATTCGCAGCCGCGATCACGCGCCCATCGGAATGGATCGAAATAGGGTTCCCGTCCCAATCGGTAACACTACCGCCAGCCCCGTTGATGACGGGCGCAAGGGCACAGTAATCATAGGGCTGCAGGCCCATCTCGATCACCAGATCAATCGAACCCGATGCAATCAAGGCATAAGCATAGCAATCCGCACTGAACCGGGTCAGCGCGACGGAATTCTTCACATTCAGAAAGCCGGCCTTATCGGGACCATTCAAAAAGAAATCGGCATCGGTTGTGTAAAAAATCGCCTCTGCCAGCGCGGTCTTTTGGGACGTATGGACTGGCGTGCCGTTATAGGTCGTTGCATGCCCGTTGGCTCCAACCCAGCGTTCCTCCTGGATCGGTTGATCAATGATGCCCAGAACCGGAATGCCCCCGACACAACAGGCAATCAAAGTTCCAAACAAGGGCATGCCGGAAATGAATGCCTTGGTTCCATCAATCGGGTCCAATACCCAGACTGCAGGCCCATCCAGGCGGACGGAGCCGTATTCCTCCCCCAAAATGCCATGATCCGGAAATGTTTTTTCGATTTCCGCCCGCATCGCCGCCTCAATAGAGCGATCCGCAATGGTTACAGGACTGTCATCCGCCTTGGAAATAATATCCAGCGGCGTGCGAAAAAACTGCTTGGCGATTGGCCGCGCAATATCGGCCAAGCGATGCGCCAGGGCGATCCATTCTTCGGGACAGGTTTCCATTTTTTGGGTAACAGTCACGTAATTAAATCCTAATCGGTTTGAACAACTCACGAAACGCAAAAACGGGTGGCGAAGTATCCCTCACCACCCGCTCAAACCAAAAACCCCACCTTAAATTTGATTAAGGTAGCGGTGCCGGATTGGCACTCAGGGTCCGCAAATAGGCGATTAGATTAGCGCGGTCATCATCTTTTTTGATGCCTTTGAAGCTCATCTTCGTACCCGGTGCATAATCAGCCGGTGCATACAGGAAATGGTTCAGCGCGTCATAATCCCACTCGCCATCCAAAGCCTGGAAGGCGGAAGAGTAGCTGAAATCAACGCCGGCTTTTTTGCGCATCACGACGTCGTAAAGATCTGGGCCAACCTTGCTGCCAGCACCTTCTTCAAAATTGTGACAGGCAACGCATTTTTTCGCGACCTTTTCACCGTCGGCAATATCAGCCGTCGCTAACAACGGCAAAATTTCACCCGGGCCAGCAGGTTCAGCAGGCGCCGCGGCCTCAGCCACGTCGGTGCCAGTACTCGGCTCCGCGATCACAAAGGCTTGGCCTTCGACACCTTCCGGCTGTTCCACGTGATACATGGTTTCGGCCAAAATCCCCGAAACCATGGCCAACAGGCCAGCCGTCAGAGCTGCTGCGGCAATTTTGTTGATGAGAAGCGCATCTTGTTTCATTGATGATCCCCGATAATTGCCGACCTATGCCGACCTGTATCTGCGTTTATCGTCTAACCCCAAACACTTTAACCACAGTGCCGTTACAGTCTAGCCCAAACCAGCCTCGTGATGAGATTGCCAAGTCTGTTGTGCGATATATCCTGTCCCAACCTGATAATCAACGGTACCAGTAAGCGGCGCGACGTCGCAGTAATCAAGTAAATCCAGTATTTGCAATCCAGGAAGCTTCCAAATGTCCCAAAATCCGATTGTTCTGATCCCCGCGCGCTTGGCATCGACCCGTTTACCAAACAAGCCTTTGGCGGATATTGGCGGAAAACCGATGATCGTGCGCTGTATTGAGCGTGCGCTGGAGGCGGATCTGGGACCCGTCGCTGTCGCAGCCGGAGATCAGGAAATTTGTGATGCGGTTCAGGCAGCAGGCTACACTGCAATATTAACCAATCCAGCGCATCCTTCAGGCTCCGATCGCATTTACGAGGCGGTATCGCGCCTGGACCCCGACGGGCGCCATGATGTTGTGGTCAATGTTCAAGGAGACTTACCTACTTTGGATCCGATATCGATTCGCGCGGCTTTGGCCCCGATTCGTAAATCCAGTGAGGTGGATATCGCGACTATCGCCGCCGTGATTGAACGGGAGGAGGAGCGGTCCAATTCCAATGTCGTGAAGGTAATTGCAGGCTTTCCTGAGGAATCTGAAGAAGATTTCACCATTGCCCGGGCCTTGAGTTTCACCCGTGCCACAGCCCCCTGGGGCGATGGGCCGTTATATCACCATATCGGGCTATATGCCTTTCGCCGCCCCGCCTTAGCCAGATTCGTCAGTTTACCGCCCGGTATATTGGAACAAAGAGAGCGCCTGGAGCAACTGCGTGCCCTGGAAGCGGGGATGCGCATTGATGTCGCGCTGGTCAAAACAGTGCCGCTGGGTGTAGACACAGCCGAAGACTTGGCACGTGCCCGCGACATGTTAGCCAAGAAATAGCCTTAGCAGGCTACAAAACACATTGCCGAACCGCCCCGAATCACTGTCCATTTGTCGATGATATTCTAAACATTGGATGCATCCTGCATTTTCACAACCGGCGGAGAGTGATGAAAAAATCGCGCAAGTCACAATCCTTGCCACCCAGCAGCCTATTTTCGCTACGGGTCGCGTTTGTCAGTGTCTGTCTGATCGGTCTGGGGGGATGCGTTGGAAACAGCATAGGCGGCAGTGATCGCGGGCCCACCGCCGGGGTCCAGGCGGTTTCTCCCAGTGATCGAACCGCGGTTGCGCCAGAGGGGGAATTGCCCCCCAACGTCCTGACAATCCCCGATCTGCCAGTTCCACCTGGTTCGCAAGTTGTGCTGACCGATACCGTCATCGTCGGGGACGACCTGTCCTGGACGGGGCAGGTTGTTTTAGTCGGGGGGGCAAGCCAGCCGGTTCAGATCGTGGAATTCATGCGCCAGAATATGCCGAATTATGGTTGGGTCGAAACAGCCATTGTGCGGTCGCGCCGGACGTCGATCACCTATGTGAAGGGGGATCGCTTTGCAACTGTGCGCATTTTACCCCTAACCAATGGCGTTGAAGTCGATGTCGTTGTTGCCCCGGCAGGTCGGACGGCAGAAAGAACGACAACCGGATCTCAAGGCTTTATCTCTCAGCCACAATCGCTGCAGCCCCGCACCACACCCGGACCCGTTATCCAGATACAATAATACCCGTGTCACGCTGAAGTAGGGCGCGCCATTGGCCTGGCGACAGGCCGTTGGCCGCCCGAAACTGTCTGGTGAAGTGGCTTTGATCGGAAAATCCAGCGGCGGCGGCAACATCTGCCAGAGGATACGCATCACGGATCAGGGCCTTGGCAACATCCAAACGCCGTTGCACCAGAAACCGGTATGGGCTGGTTCCATAGCGCCGTTTGAATAGTCGCGACAAGGTGAAGCGATCCAAACCGCTCTCCTGCTCGATATCAGACACTTGATGTTGCTCTGTTGGTGCATCGCTCAGTCGTTCGTAAATTTGCTGAATCGTCTTCCACTCGACATCCAATGGGCGCCTACGCAGTACCTTGTTATCACAGTTGCGGTAAAGCGCTGTGGCAAGATCGGCCAGCGCATCAACGGCGGCGAAGACCTCTCGCCCAGGCATACCCGCCAATGCCAGAACTCCTAGCACAGCAAGCCGCACATCTGGATTCCGTGTCACCGCCTGTTTGTTGAAGGGCAAGCTGTCGACGCCATAGGCCCGGGCGATATCCTGTGGTGACACGACAATGGACCGATATCCAAATGCAGAATTATCTCCCGATCGTCCATCATGGAGTTCGTCTGGATGAATGACAAAGACATCGCCCGCCACGGCGTTCCATGTTTCCCGCCGATACTCAAAGCTTTGCACCCCAGTGTCGGTGCAGCCAATTGTATACGTGTCATGACGATGGGGGGAAAATGCAACATTACGAAAATAGGCTCGTGTCCATTCCAGGCCATCACGGCTGGCCTCTGTCCTTATCCAGCTTTGTTCTGTTCCTGGCATACATGCCTCACTGCACAATCATTCAAGACAAACCGCCAAAATATGTTGCATGGATAGTGTCCACAGCAATGGAAGAATTCAAATGTTATCAGCGTTGATCAGTTTGTGGCTGGCCGCCATACCTTTAATGGCAAGCCCCGGTCCTGCAGTGCTGGGTGTTTCCGCCATGGCGACTGCTTATGGATTGCGGGCGACGATTCCCTACTGGCTGGGCATCGTTTTCGGGACGGTGACTGTCTTGTTGGTGGTCGTATTGGGTATCACCAGTGTGTTCTTTGCTGTGCCGGGGGTTAAGCCCGCCCTGGTGGTTTTGGCAGTAATCTATATTTTATACTTGGCTTTTCGAATAGCCACAGCCCCGGTGGCGCAGTTGAAACGGGAGACAGGCAAGCCACCAGAATTTGCCGCAGGCTTCATCATTGCGGTGGCCAATCCCAAAGCCTTCGCTGTTTTTGGCGCGTTGTGCGCGAGTCACAGCATAATGCCAGATCAGCCAGTGCTGGATGGCGCTTTGAAGTTTATCGCCCTTTTGATCATGGCGGCAATTGCCAGCGGCGCTTGGCTGCTGTTTGGGTCCTTGCTGGCAAAATATCTGCAAAACCCATTGCTCAGTCGGGTTGTGAATATTTGCTTCGCATTGTTGCTGGTCTTGTCCGTCCTAAAGGCATTAAGCAGCTTTTTCTGATTGGCCCCGATAGGCTCTGCGCAATCCAAGTCCTGCCGCCACGGCCAGGAGCGCGGACCCTGCGAAGAAATACAGGCCCGGCGCTGTTTGCACATCTGCAACCCAACTGGATTTCAGAGTCACAACCACAACGGCCAGAACCAGGACATCCAGCATGGTCCATTTCCCAATCGCATCCAGAAAGGCAATGCCCCGACGCGCGGCAATCCCAGACCCTTCAGTAAACCGCCACAGGCCATAGCCAATGACCAGTTTTGCCGGGGGCAAGATCAGGGTAAAAACCAGCACCAGAATGCCAATCGCCGTTTCACCTTGCTCAAAAAGACCCTGAACAATACCCACCAGAGAAACGTCGTTCTGAAACATGAACAATTCCGTGACATGCAAAACCGGCAACGTCACACCCGCAGCCCATAACCCTAGCGAGAGTAGAAACCCCACCCCCGTTAGCCGGTCCAGCCCTGTGGCATGTCTGTGCAATGGCACGGCAATCTCCCTAAAACATCCCACAATCGGGAATCGTCTCCTGTTTAGGGATAGAATGCACCGACGACAAGACGGGGTTTATGAGGCTGTGACCCGTGGCACTTTATTTAATAGACGCACCCAGCATCATTGTCTCAGGTTCCCTGCAGGCAGGGAGCGACAAATAAGTCACCATGCCATGCGCCGCGCACGGTGCGAATGGCTACGACCATCCAGGCCAGTGCAAGCAACGCGATCAAACCATCGCCCGCTATCCCAATTGCCGTGATGGGCAACAAAGCGCCCAGCTTCACTGTCGCCACGGCAAAAACGCCGATTGGGAAGGTGTATCCCCACCATCCCAGGTTAAATGGCAAGCCCTCGCGGACATAACGCAGGGTCATCAGGGCGGCCATGGCGAACCACCAAACCCCGTAACCCCACATCAGCATTCCGCCAACAAGACCGATGCCACGCGCAACAACCCCATAAGTCTCCAGCCCATGTGCGGCCATGATCCCTGGTGCGGCCTCGCCTAGTGTCATCAGACCCAGCGCACCCGTTCCAATCGGGCCCAGTGCCAACCAGGCAGACGCGGCCATGGATGCTGGTGGCAATTTGTGGATCGCCAGCCGCAGAACCAGCACGACCAGCACGCTCATCGCAATCGGCACGGACAGCGCCCACAGGGTGTAGGACACCCACAGAACGACAAGGCCGTTATCAACATGAGGTGCCAACAGCCCCCCGGACACAGCCGCCACCTCTGCCGCGACAAGCGGCAATAGCCAGACAGCGGTCATCTGGTCCATCGAATGACTTTGGCGTGTGAACATCATATAGGGGATGGCGATACCGCAACAAACGGACAGGACAACATCGATCCACCAAAGCGTGGCGGCGATATCCACCGCCCCCCGATAAATCAGAAAACCATTGATGATCGTCGCCAGCCCCATCGGGATGCAGCCAAAAAACATTGAAACCACCGAATGACCAAAGACCCGACGCGCGCCGTCGAAAAAGAAAATCCACCGGGACGCATAAAGTACAGTGAACAGCGCAAACAATCCGATATTGAACAGCCACAGTGCCTCCCCCAACGGTCGGAAAGGTGTCTGGGACAGTGCGATGGACAAAATCCCCGTTCCCATCGTGGCCGCGAACCAATTAGGTGTAAATTGTCGCACCACCTCACGGGGGCTCGTCAGGCCACTAAGTGGTTTGAGGCCGAGTGATATGGCCCGCATGTCTCTATATGTCATGGGAGGTCTCCTTTGCCGCATAAGTAGCGACATTGAGTTCACTCATAAAACAGATTATATTTGTTTAAATGATCGATTTTGGTGATGAATGACTCTTGAACAACTTCGCATCTTCATTGCTGTGGCAGAGCGGCAGCATGTGACTGATGCGGCCCGAACCCTAAACCTGACGCAATCCGCAACCAGCGCTGCTATTGCTGCCTTGGAGGAGCGCCACGATGTCCGGCTATTCGACCGGGTTGGTCGGGGAATCGCACTGACCGATCTAGGCCGCGCCTTTTTGCCAGAAGCCCGAGCCGTGCTGGCACGAGCAGAGGAGGCAACAGGCTTCCTTGCCGCCTCGATGGGGTTACATCACGGACGGTTGCGCTTGGTCGCCAGTCAAACTGTTGCGAATTACTGGATTCCCAAAGTCATGCAGTCCTTTCATGCCCGACATCCGGGGATTGATCTGACTCTGCGCATTCTAAACACCCATGACGCTGGCCACGCTGTCGCCGAAGGTGAGGCGGACCTGGGATTCGTTGAGGATGTAGTGACCTCGTCCGCCTTCACACTGAGCCCCGTCGCGACAGATCAATTGGTCGTGGTCGCCGCCCAGCCGGTGAATGATATCGGGAAGGCCATATGGGTCCTGCGCGAGCGCGGCTCTGGCACCCGTGCAATCCTGGAACAGGCGCTTAAAGTTAAAGAGATTATGCCGATCGTCGGGATGGAATTGCCTTCAAACGAGGCCGTGCGCGCCGCTGTAGAGGCAGGTGCAGGAGTTTCAGCCCTGTCGCGTGTGGTCGTGGCGGCCTCTTTGGCTGCCGGGCGGTTGATGGAGATATCGTTTCCAATCCCACCACGCCATTTCTATGCCGTTCGCCCGACAGAGCGCCATGTCAGCCGAGCCGCTGAGACGTTTCTGAAACATGCCTTGGAAGAGCCTGTTCCGGTTTCCTGTAGTCGAATTTGATAGGGATGGTGCTTCACGTTTATGGCCCCCTTACATTCTCGAAAAAGGCCTTTTTCAAAGATTGAATATGCATGCGACAAGAAGGAGTTTGTGACCCCGTTGAAGGTGCGATAGAAGCGCGTCTCCCACGTCGTGATTTATGAAGGATATGCCGCTATGTCGATACTGGAACCGCTACCGCTGGACATCGCTGAATCGAAAGTCCTGTTGCTGGAGGGCATCTCCGAGCGGGCGGTCGACCATTTCACAGGTCTTGGTTTTCGAAATGTGGAGCGCATGACAAAGGCCCTGACAGGTGATGCCTTGTCTGAAGCACTTGCCGATGATGTGCGGATTCTGGGCATTCGATCTCGCAGCCAGGTTACAGAAGAAATATTAAGCAAAGCAGAGAAACTGAGAGTTGTCGGCTGTTTTTCCGTCGGCACCAATCAGATCGATTTGGATGCAGCCCAACGGCGTGGGATTCCTGTGTTCAATGCCCCCTTTTCAAACACCCGCAGCGTTGCGGAGCTGACCTTGGCCGAAAGCATCATGTTGTTGCGTCGGACCTTTTCACGCTCAACAGCCGCCCATGCTGGAATATGGGACAAATCGGCAACCGGCAGCATGGAATTGCGCGGCAAGACTTTGGGTATTGTTGGATATGGGAATATCGGGACGCAATTGGCCGTTCTGGCGGAGGCCATGGCGATGCAGGTGATCTATTACGATCACACGGACAAACTGAGTCATGGCAACGCCCATCCGATGGAAAGCCTGGATGCACTGCTAGAGCGGGCGGATATCGTGTCTCTGCATGTGCCGGAAACGCCCCAGACCAAAGACATGATCGGTGCTGCAGAATTGGCAAAAATGAAACCGGGCAGCTATTTCATCAATAATGCCAGAGGCACCGTTGTTGATTTGGACGCCCTGGCAGCGGCACTGAAATCCGGCCATTTGGCGGGTGCTGCAGTTGATGTCTTCCCCGTTGAGCCATCCTCAAATGCAGAGCCCTTCACATCACCATTACAGGGATTGGACAATGTTATCCTGACCCCCCATGTTGGTGGATCGACTTTGGAAGCGCAGGAGCATATCGGCGAGGAAGTTTCCCGAAAGTTGTCCGAATATGCGAATAACGGATCAACGGTTGGGGCTGTGAATTTCCCACAGGTTCAATTGCCTCCACGCAAAGATGTCACCCGCTTCATTCAAGTGCAACGCAACCTGCCCGGTGAATTGCGCCGTCTGAACGATGTTTTTGCCAATCGCGACGTCAACATCGCCGCCCAGCATTATCAGACTGAAGGTGAAATCGGGTATGTCGTTCTGGATGCAGAGGGCCGCGTCCCCGATGCCATGGACATTGTGGCAGAAATCAAAACCCTGCCAGGGACATTGCGGGCACGGGTGCTGCGCTAAGGCGCCTTATCCGGTGACGTCTGCAACGCGATACTGTTGCGAGGCCAACCATTCTCGGAATGTATCGGCAGGCATTGGTTTTGCGATGCAATAACCTTGAACATGGTTGCATCCCAACTGCCGTAAGAGCGCGAGCACCTCTTCGCTCTCAACCCCTTCGGCCAGTATCGTAATGTTACGAGATCGACACATTGTGACCGTAGCAGATACAATGTCCTGAGACTCTTCAGACTTCATCAGATCACTGATGAAATATTGGTCGATCTTCACCGTATCAACATTGATGCGTTTGAATTGCTGGAGAGACGAATAGCCCGTGCCAAAGTCATCAATCGCAATTTTAAAACCAATACGCTTTAGTTCTTCCAGGGCCTTCGTCGTCGCTTCAAAATCCTTTACCAGCCCGGTTTCTGTCAGTTCCAATTCCAACCCGTTAAACGCACTGCCCAGTCGTTTTGGCAGGGCACGCAGAATGTCCATGATTTCCTCATCCACCAGATCATCGGCGGCAAGGTTTACCGACATTTCGATTTGGATCCCATTTGTGCGCCACAATTCCAATTCTCGCACAGTCTGGTCCAGCACCCATTTCGTAACACCACCAATCAAGCCTGCTTTTTCCGCCAGGGGAATGAAATGGTCGGGTGGAACATTGCCATGTTTTGGACTGTTCCAACGGATCAGCGCCTCTGCCGCATAGATCATATTATCCTTAAGGCACAGTTTTGGCTGATAATGCATGCTCAAACACTCCCCTTGATCCAGATCCTTGTAGAGATCATCCATCAAAGAAAGATTGCTTTGGCGACTGTTCAGTTCCTCCGAATCAAAGGTCGCGACACCATAGATCTCAGTGGCTGCCTTCTCACAGGCAAATAGCGCCTTATCGAAGGGCGCCCTTTGGGTAAGATCGCTGCTTTCGGCCTCTGCAACCCCAATTGCGGGGCGGATTGGCAAACGAATATTATTGATCCGAATATGACGAGGGATTGATTTCGCCATGTTCTCTAGGAAAGCACCACCTTCCAGCAAAGATCCGGGCCGAACCACGCCAATTGCCGTGGAACTGATACGCAGGACTGTTACCGATTTGTCGGCAAGCTGTTGCTGGAAATTGGCAAAGACCTGTATCGCCAGTTCCTTGGCCGTCATATATCCGAAAACAGCCTGAATATCAGAATAGTTTCGGATATTAATCACACAAATCGTATATTTCTTGGGCAGTTTCAGATAAGGCGAGGCAAGAATGCTGAACTTGCTGGCATGACGCAGGCCAGTCCGCACATCGACCTCGTCCAGATTATTTACCTCTTTGGACCCCGCCGTCAGGAATGCGACCGCTGATCCAATCATGGTGCCAACAAAAACGTAGAATCCCCCCCACCACAACCAGTTTTCAATCGCAAACTCATGGGTATCAACCAAATCCCCCGGTATGATTAAACCTTGCAACAGCGTCGCGACAAGACCAACCAGCACACCGCCTGGAACATTGAAAATTAGCCCAGCCAGAATGATTGGCAGTATCATAATATCAGGCCAGACAAAGTCGTTGCTTCGGGCCACCATGGCGACATGCGATGAAACACCCAATGAACAAATGATCACAAAGGTCGCAAATGTCTGACCAAAACGCCCCACATTCGGGTGCAAATTTGTTCGAATAACCCTGGTAAAAAGTCTGTTATTGGGAGGCATTTTCCGTGTCTTTCTGACCAAAAAACCAGAGTGATTATAAGTTAAATTCCTGTTGTTACAGTTGCATTTAATATGAATAAAAAAATAATGCACCCTAAATAAAATTCATTAAAGGCCCTTGCTTTGAAATATTATTCGCAAAGTCAAAAATTAAAACTCTGATTTTTTTTGAAAAATACTTTTGATTTTATATTACGCTAAAGCACTCAATACATTTCCAGGCAGAAAACACCTCCAAAAACAACACCACCCCACGCTAAATTGCATGAGGTGGTGTGACATATAATCAAATCCGCGGAGCCCAGTCCGCGACATCGTCAGCGATTACGAATGATTTGATAAACAATCGCGCAGCGCATCTGCCATGTCTTGCATCAGATCGAAGTACAAATTGGTGCCCGGCATCAAGGCCGCGCCAAGCGGGTCCAGTTCTCCTGATTTGGCCTGCGTACCCTCGGTTACGACATTGACCAATTTGGATGGGAATTGCGGCTCTGAAAAGACACAGGCCGCACCGCTGTTGTTCAGTATCTTTTGAACTGCGGCAACCCGTTCTGCGCTGGGTCGGGATTCCGGATGCAATGTCAGGACCCCAACCGCATGAAGTCCGAAATGCGCTTCGAAATATTGATACGCGTCGTGAAAGACGGCAAAGGGGCGGTCGGCAACCGGTGCGAGTTCAGTAGTAAGACTCTTATCCAGCGCCTCAATTCGCGCCGACAGAATCTTCGCATTCGCTGTATATTGAGCGGCATGGGATGGATCAACCTGAACTAAAGTCGCTTCTATGTCCTGGACCATTGCGATCGCATTCTGAGGGTCGAGCCAAATATGTGGATCTATGCCACCGTGATCATGCCCATCTTCATCCTCATGAGCATGATCATGATCATGCTCTTGGTTTTCTTCTCCGTCATCATTATGCGCTGTATCATGGTGCGCATCATGCTCTTCATTATGATGGCCACCTTCAAAGTCATGCTTGTCTCTAGGCAAAAGCACGGACACACCGGGTGCCTGCAACATGGCAATCGGCCTGGAATTCTGTCCTAACGTTTCAATTGGCTTATTTAAAAAAGTTTCCAAACCGGGACCGATCCAAAAAATCAAGTCAGCCTCTTGTAATGCCTCAGCCTGAGAGGGTTTTAAGGAGTATGTATGAGGAGAGCCTGCCCCTGTGACCAATAATGTCGGCGTTGCCACGCCTTGCATTACCCCGGTAACAAGAGAATGGATTGGTTTGATGGAAACCACGACAGCAGGGGGAGTATCAGCTAAAACCGGAGTCACCAAGCTCGCCGCCAAAAATGTTGCAACACTGGCCAATCGACCAAAATTCGTACCCCGGAATCGAATATTCATAACCTTCACCTCGACTGAAATGTTACATCATTACATGAATTGCGTTACGGTATAACGTATGGTAAGAACTCGATCAAGTGGGAATACCCGGTGCCGCGATTCAAGCGCATAAGGTGTCACCAGCCCTAATCTTCGGAAAGAACTGCGTTATGCATGGACATAGCCCCGCCGCCCTGCGAGACCGGCCGTCAGTGCCAGACTCTCAAAAGAAAGCAGGAGCAGAAATCCTTGTTCAAGCGCACCAAATTGGCGTGCAACGGAATGGACGCTGGCTAATACGCGGCATTGATCTGACCGTTCGCAAGGGGGAAATCATCACCCTGATCGGGCCTAATGGGTCTGGTAAATCCACAACAGTGAAAACTGTTTTGGGAGTGATAAAGCCAGATGAAGGGACCTTGACCCGCAGGCCCAATTTGCGCATCGGTTATGTCCCGCAACGTCTGGCGATTGATTGGACCCTGCCGCTGACCGTCGATCGCCTGATGTCCCTGACCGGACGAATATTAAAAGCTGAGCGCCAGGCCGCTTTGGAAGATGTGGGCATCAGCCATCTGGCCCAGGCCGAAGTTGCCGCCCTGTCTGGTGGTGAATTCCAGCGCGCCCTGTTGGCCCGCGCAATGGCCCGCAAGCCTGACCTGTTGGTCCTGGATGAACCGGTACAGGGCGTCGATGTCGCGGGAGAGGCAGCCCTTTACGCCTTGATCGATCAAATCCGGCATAAGATAGGCTGTGGCATCCTGTTGATATCCCACGACCTGCATGTGGTCATGGCGGCAACCGATACGGTGCTGTGTCTGAACGGGCATATGTGTTGCAGCGGCACGCCGCAATCAGTCGCAGAAGATCCAGCCTATCTCCAGCTATTCGGACCACGGGCCGCCTCTATCGCCGTCTATGCCCACAACCACGACCACACCCATCTGCCCGATGGGCGCGTCCGTCAAAATGATGGCCGGATCACGGAAACTTGTCACGAGCCGCATGATCATGCGCATGCGAATATAGACGACAAGGCTGGCAAACATGTTGGATGATTTCTTTACCCGCGCCCTGATTGCCGGCATTGGTGTCGCGCTGGTCGCGGGGCCACTGGGCTGTTTCGTGGTTTGGCGGCGCATGGCCTATTTTGGTGATACATTAGCGCATTCCTCCCTGTTGGGTTTGGCGCTATCCTATTTGCTGTCAATTAATGCGACCCTATCTGTTTTTCTGATATCCGCCATTGTCGCCATATCCCTGTTATTCTTGCAACGACGGGCTACCTTATCTTCTGATTCCATTCTTGGCCTGTTATCCCATTCCGCCTTGGCGTTGGGGCTGGTCAGTATTGCCTTTCTGACCTGGATAAGACTGGATCTGCTGGGCGTTCTGTTTGGTGACATTCTGGCAGTTTCCAGAATGGATATCGCGGTGATCTATGGTGGGGGCGCAGCTGTACTGGTCTCATTGATCCTGATCTGGCAACCCCTGTTCGCCACCACGGTCAATCGCGAGTTGGCGGAGGCAGAAGGGGTCGGCCCCGACCGTATAAATGCAGTTTTCATGATCCTGTTGGCCCTGACCATTGCCATTGCCATCAAGGTGATTGGCGTCTTGCTGATCACGGCCTTGTTGATCATTCCCGCAGCCGCCGCCAGACGATTTGCAACCGGTCCTGAACAAATGGCCGTGCTGGCCGCCGGGATCGGCGTCTTGTCTGTGGTGGGTGGCTTATATGGATCGCTGGAATGGGACATACCGTCTGGCCCGTCCATTGTTGTTGCAACCTTCATTGCCTTTCTGGTTAGTTTGGCCCTACCCTCTGCCATCCTTCGGGATCGCCTGCGTCGCAACCGTCAGAAAGCTGCATCATGAGCCCTACCGCCCAAGTCACCCCACCGCCCCGCACATTGACGAAAAACGAGGCCCTGGTCTTTGGCATTCTAAATGGAACCGACCAGCCGCTCAGCGCTTATGCCATTCTGGATCAATTGCGCGATGACGGGTTACGTGCGCCAGTACAAGTCTATCGCGCGCTGGACCGTTTGCTGGAATTCGGCATGGCCCATCGACTGGAAAGCCTGAACGCCTTTGTCGCCTGTAATCATGATCACCCAGAAGAGGCCGCCCAGACAGCCTTTGCGATCTGTGAATCCTGCGGCAAGGTTACGGAATTCACGGATCCGTCCCTGGATGAATATCTGGCGTATTGGGCCAAATCAGAAAATTTCGCCCCAACCCGCACAACCCTCGAACTGCGCGGCCTTTGCTCTGCCTGCCAATAGCAGACCCCCATCCCCGTTACACCAATTCCCAACGCTATATGCGCTCAAGCGCCTATTTCTACCTGCCAACATTCAGGACAGATTGGGCTTTGAGCACTTTATTTAAATAAGCGCTCAAAAAAAAGAATGGACGCTTATCGCTCTCCTCTGTTATCTTTAAGGCTGGATAACATGAGACGGCCTGTGCGCCGCGCGGATGGGTTATGGCAAATCAGTATGATGCAATCGTTGTTGGCGCTGGCCATAATGGCCTGACGGCTGGCTGTTATCTGGCCCGGGCCGGGCTTAAAACGCTGATCGTTGAAAAGAATGACTGGATCGGTGGTGCGGCGGTCAGTCGCGAATTGCACCCTGGCTGGACCTATTCCAACTGCTCTTATGTGTGCAGCTTGCTGCGCCCAGAAGTGGCGCGCGACCTGGATCTGGGCCGCCACGGCTTGCAGGTAACGCCCTATGAGGGTGGCCTGTCCTTCATGGAAAATGGCGACTATTTTGGCTATTATGCGGATCACGATGCACTGCGTCGGGAAATTAAACGCCATTCCCCCCGCGATGCAGATGCCTATGACCGGTTTTCCCGCTTCGTGCTGCAACAATGTCGTTTCATCCGACCCTTATTGCTCCGCAGCCCACCAGACCCAGTGCGGATGCGGCCTCGCGATATTCAGGAATTGCTGTATCTGCTGAAGCGCTTTCACGACCTAGGACCGCGCCAGATGGCCGATACATTGCGGTTCTATACCGCGTCTGTTGCTGATTTCCTGGATGAATTCTTTGAATGCGAAATACTGAAGGCCCATTTGGCCGGCAGTGGGATCATTGGCACCGGGCTTGGCGTCTATTCGCCCGGCACGGCTTATGTCCTGCTGCACCATTATATGGGCGAAGTCGATGGCAGCATTGGAGCCTGGGGCTTCAGTCGGGGTGGCATGGGCGGCGTCAGCCAATCCCTGGCCGCTGCCTTCAAGGAAGCAGGCGGTGAAATCCGCGCGGGCAACGGTATTGAGAAATTCTTATGCCGCGACGGCAAGGTCATCGGTGTCGCGTTGGATAATGGTGACGAGATCACGGCGAAAACCGTGGTTTCCAATATGGATGTCCGTCGTACCTTCCTGAACCATGTAGAAGACGGTACCTTGAGCGATGATTTCGTGAAGGCCGTGAAACGGTTCAAAATCCGGGGCTCCTCGGCAAAGCTGAATATCGCGCTGGACGGCATGCCAGATTTCCCCGCTGTGCCGAAGGGTACGATCCTGACCCAGGGCGATATGCATGCCAGCCAGTCGCTGGATGAATTGGAACAAGCATATGACGAGTGGAAGGCAGGTCGCTGGTCCAAGGACCCCTATTTTGACATGCTGATTCCCTCCCTGATCGATCCAACCCTGGCCGCGCCGGGCAAGCATATGATGACGGTCTTCGTACAATATGCCCCCTATGAATTGGCGGATGGTGAAAGTTGGGATGGGCCGAACCGCGACGCCATGGCGGAATCCGTGATTTCCAAGATTGCGAAATACAGCCCCAATTTCCGCGACCTGATCGTGCACAAAGAAGTCCGCAGCCCTTGGGATATCGAACGTGAGGTTGGCCTGACCGAAGGCAATATCTTCCAGGGTGAACTGACCTTCGACCAATTGCTGTTTAACCGACCGGTGCCGGGCTATGCCCAATACCGATCGCCTATTAAAGGACTGTATATGTGTGGATCGTCCACCCATCCCGGCGGTGGCGTTATGGCCGCCCCTGGTGCGAATGCCGCGCGTGAAATCTTAAGCGACCTGGGTCGCGGGCAGCGTGCAGCATGAGTACCTATGACACCATCATCATCGGCGCTGGACACAATGGCCTAGCCGCCGCAACCAAATTGGCCCAGTCAGGACAGAAGGTTCTGGTTCTCGAGCAAGGAGTCACGCCCGGCGGTGCCATCGCCCAGAGTGAATTGGAACCCGGCGTTTTCGCCCCACGCTATGCCCATTTGCTGATGGGGTTGGGTGCGCCTGAAATCAAAACACTGGACCTGGACAATCACGGATATCAACCTGCCGTTAACAACATGCCAACGGTCGCCCTGTCCCCCGATGACAAGCATGTCGTGCTAGAGGGAGGAACTGTTCTCTACGCCGATGGCACCCCCCATCCAGATGCAGCGGCCTATCTGGCGCTGACCAAGCGATTAAACAAATTCGCAGCTGGAATCGCGCAAATCTCTCGCCAAGCCCCGCCTGCTTTGACTGGTGGGGGATGGAACCAGGCCATTGATCTGGCAAAAATTGGCCTGCACCTTCGTCTGCAGGGGAAAGACGATCTGCGGGAATTCATGCGGGTCGCCTTGTCGAATGTCTATGACACAGTGCTGGATGAAATCGCAGATGGTCCCTTGGCCGGTGTTCTGGGCTTTGATGCAATTCTGGGCGGTCACATGGGCCCTCGCGCGCCCGGCACAATGTTGAGCCTGCTGACCCGCCTGCGCGAAGGGGGACTGCGCAGCCTGCCACAAGGCGGCATGGGAGCCTTGGCCGCCAGCTTCGCCCGCGCTGCAGAAGCAGCAGGCGTTGAAATCCGCTGCAACAGCAAAGTGTTTGAGATCAGTGTGACAGACGATCAGGTCAC
>JARGPE010000051.1:0-13241 GCA_029212835.1 Alphaproteobacteria bacterium
TGCACGGCGCGAATTGCCGCCTCGTCTTTCCCCATACAGCCCGTGACGACGACACGGCCATTCTCTGACAGCGCCTCGCCAATGGCTTCCAGGGATTCTGCCTTGGCACTGTCCAGAAAGCCGCAGGTATTGACCACGACCACATCAGCCCCTTCATAGGACGGAGACAAGTCATAGCCTTCTGCCCGCAGACTGGTCAAAATCCGCTCAGAATCCACCAGCGCCTTCGGACAGCCCAAGCTGACGAAGCCAACTTTGCCCGGACTGGTTTTCAGCGGTGAAGTCTTCACATTCTTTTGCATAGTATCCATAAACGAGGGATTTAGCTGAGTATTTGATAGTATACAAGATACGGCATGCTTAAGAGACATACGCTAGGAACAGGAAGTTCCTAGCGTATGGCAACTATAAAACCATTTTAGCAGGTCTGATGACTCAGTTGGGACACTCTAAAAATTTTTAGAGTTTGCTTACCGGACTCAAATATCAGTCCCAAAGTCCTTGTATGGTTCCCGTGGCTTGCGCGCGAATTTTTGACAGACGGTATAGAAAACCGGCGTGAAAATCAGGCCGAAGATGGTCACGCCGATCATGCCGGAAAACACAGCCGTTCCCAAAACCTGTCGCATTTCCGCCCCGGCCCCTTTTGCGATTACCAAGGGCGTTACGCCCAGAATGAAGGCGAAGGAGGTCATCAGGATCGGGCGCAATCGAGTCTTGGCGGCTTCTACGGCTGCTTCGAACCGGGTCATGCCTTCTTCTTCGGCCTGGCGGGCGAATTCCACGATTAGAATGGCGTTCTTTGCCGCCAACGCGACCAGCACGATCAGGCCAACCTGCACCAGAATGTCATTGGAATAGCCACGGAAATTGACCCCCAGCATGGCTGCCAGCAGACACATTGGAACGATCAGAATGACCGCCAAGGGTAATAGCCAGCTTTCATATTGGGCTGCCAGCAACAGGAAGACGAACAAAACAGCCGCCCCGAAGACGTATATCGCCGTATTGCCTGCCTGTTTTTCCTGATAGGCGATTTCGGTCCATTGATAGGTAAAGCCGTCTGGCAGAACCTTGTCGGCCAGGGCCTCCATCTTCACGATTGCCTGACCAGTCGATATGCCGGGGATGGTCGACCCCTGAATGGCGGCCCCTGGGGAAAGATTGAACCGCGGCACACGATAGGCGTTGGTGCGATCTTCGAAGGAGGCGACAGCCCCAATGGGAACCATTTCGCCATCCATGTTGCGCGTCCACAATTTACCAATGTCAGAGACATCGTCGCGGAATTTCTCATCCGCCTGCATGCGAACCCGGTATGTGCGACCGAACAAGTTGATATCATTTACATACTGTGACCCCAGGAAGGTCGACAGGGCTGAGAATATCCGTTCCAACGGCACATTGAGCATTTCCGCTTTCTGACGATCAATATCAGCATAAATTGACGGCGTGCTGGTGTTGAAGAAGGAGAATACCTGCGTCAATTGAGGGTCCCCATTGGCTGCACCAGCCAAAGTCTGTGTTGCCTGTTGCAGCGCGGCGGACCCTTGGCCATTCCGGTCCAGAACATACAGCTTGAACCCACCCCCGGTGCCGATCCCGCGAATGGGGGGCGGCTTGATCACAAAGATCTGTGCTTCCTGAATTTGCGAAACAACGCCCCACATCTGACCATAGATCGCATCCGCAGAAATACCCTTTGCTTCGCGTTCTTTAAAGGGCATCAGCGTTGTAAACAGCGCTGCGCCGTTCGTTGACAAGGTGAAGGTCGCACCATCGAGTCCGGTAAGTGCAACAACATGGCTGATACCGTTAATAGCTTTCAGTTTTTCAGCCAAAGGTTTCACAACAGCATCCGTGCGATCCAACGAGGACCCTGCCGGCGTCTGCACCACAGTGATGAAATACCCCTGATCAATCGCTGGTACGAAACCAGATGGCGTTTTCTGGAAGGTTTCTGCGGCAACATAAATCAAGCCACCATAAACGATCAAAACGATCAGCGGCAGACGTACCAGTCGCTTGACCGTGCCGCCATAACCATTGGACAAAGCGTCAAAGCTGCGGTCAAAGCCCCGGAAGAAGGCATGGATTGGCCGCATGATCAGCGAGTGTTTTTCGTTCGCATCATGAGGGCGCAGCAACATGGCCGCCAAGGCCGGTGACAATGTCAGGGAGATGACCAGTGAAATTGCTGTGGAGGCGGCAATCGTGACTGCGAACTGGCGATAGAACTGACCGGCAATACCCGTCACAAAGGCCGTAGGAATGAACACAGCCATCAGCACCAAAGAGATAGCGATCAGCGCCGTGCTGACCTCATCCATCGTGCGGTGTGCGGCCTGCCGTGGGGACATTCCCTTGCGCAGATTACGCTCGACATTCTCCACCACCACAATGGCATCATCGACGACAATCCCAATGGCCAGCACCAATCCAAACAGCGTTAGATTGTTCAGCGAGAAGCCGACAGCGGCCATGATCAGGAATGTCCCGATCAATGAAATTGGAATGGCAACAATCGGGATGACGGCCGCGCGCCAGGTCTTAAGAAACAAGATGATGACGATAACGACCAAGACGATGGCTTCTAAAATTGTATCCAACACAGCATCAACAGACTGCTGAATAAATTCCGTTGGATTATAGGCGATTTTATAGTCCAGGCCCTTCGGGAAGTTTTTCTTCAACTCTTCCATCTTTGCCTTCACGGCTTCTGATGTTGCCAAAGCATTGCTGCCGGGGCTTTGGAATACCAGGATGGCGGCGGCTTCCTGGCCATCCAGATAAGAGTTGGTGGCATAGTCATAGCCACTTAATTCCACGCGGGCGATATCGCGCAATCGTGTGATGCTACCATCCTCGCCCCGTTTAACGATGATTTGTTCAAATTCTTTCGGTCGTGCCAATCGTCCCTGGGCTTCAACAGTCAGGCGAAAATCGATATCTGGTGACATTGGCTCCTGACCAATGGCCCCGGCGGCAACTTGAACGTTCTGCTGTTGCAGGGCGGCGGTTATGTCATCGACGATCAGGCCCAATTCCGCCATGCGTTGCGGGTCCAGCCAGACGCGCATTGAATATTCACGGGCACCGTAAATTCGAACGTCCCCAACCCCTTTAATCCGGGTCAGCTCATCCTTAACTTTCAGATAGGCATAGTTCGAGACATAGAGGTGATCCAGCGAGCCATCCGGCGACAGCAAATGTGCCACCAGCATAATGTCTGGGGAGTTTTTGCGGGTTGTGACACCCAGTGCCCGCACAGATTCCGGCAGGCGTGGCAACGCGATTGCGACACGGTTCTGCACCAGAACCTGGGCCGCATCCAAATCTGTCCCCAGTTCGAAGGTAACGGTTATTGAGACATTCCCGTCGCCCGTCGATTGGGATTCGATATAGAGCATATTATCAACGCCGTTGATTTCCTGCTCAATGGGACTGGCCACGGTTTCCGCAACGGTTTCAGCCGATGCACCCGGATAACTGGCGGATACCTGAATGGTTGGCGGGGCAACTTCTGGATATTGCGAGATTGCCAGGCTGAAATATGAAATCCCGCCCAACACCACAATGACAATGGATAGAACGGACGCAAAAATTGGCCGTTCGATAAAGAAATGGGAGAATTTCATAGTCTTGGGCCTTATTGTTTATCAGTGGGCAGGGTAATCTCACCGTCTTGGGGGGAGACCTGTTGCCCAGGGCGTGCCTTTTGCAATCCAGCAATCACGACCCTGTCCGTGGCTTCAATGCCTGAGCGGATGATCCGAAGACCAAATGCACGTGGCCCAAGCTTGACGGGTTTGGATACGACTTTGCCTTCTGAATCAACAGTCAGCAGCAGCTTTTGGGCCTGGTCGCTGACAACGGCTGAATCCGGCACCAAAATCGCGTCATACAGAGGCGACCCCGGCAGGCGCAGGCGTCCAAACAGGCCCGGCGTCAAAACACCATCTGTATTGGGCACAATGGCACGCATGCGGATCGTTCCGGTTCCGTCGTCTACAACGTTATCAACGAAATCAATCACGCCTTCCCGGGCCCAATCGCTTTCGTCTGACAGGTTCAACTGAACCTGCACACCGGCATCGCGAGCATTTGCCATCGCACCTGTTGAATGGGACCGCTGATATCCCAGATAATCCCGTTCGCTGAGGTCAAAGACGAAATACATCGGGTCCAAGGCGACCACACGGGTCAATTCAGTGGGATTTGCATCGCCCAGAACAAGGTCACCAACATCAACACGACTGTTTGAAATGCGGCCTGAAATTGGCGATTTGACTGTGGAGAAATCGACATTCAATTGCGCACGGGCCAGCACGGCACGGGCAGCTGCGACATTGGCGTCCGCGGCGTCTTTTTCTTGCCGGGCGGTATCCAATGCGGATTCAGTGACTGTGCGCCCGCTGGTCAATTTGCTCAGCCGCGCCAGCTCTGAAGCGGCAAGCTTCTGGGACGTTTCGGCAGCGATAAGATCGGCACGTGCACCCGCGACATCGGCTTGATAGGTGCGCGGGTCGATGGAAAACAGGACTTTCCCTGCTTCAACCGTTTGGCCGTCTTCAAAATTGATGTTTTCGACATATCCAGTCACGCGAGCGCGGACGATCACATCCTCAACAGCTTCAAAACGTCCTGTCACTTCATCATATTCGATCAGCTTTTTGACAAGAGGAGTTGCGACCGTCACAGCAGGAGGAGGTGGTGCGCCGCCTTGTTGTGCCTGATTGTTTGACTCATCGCATCCAGCAATGATCAAAAGTGCCGCAACAGCTGCGACGGTGTTTATAACGCGCATAGCGCGATCCTCCCATTTCTCAGAAACCACGAATAATGCCACAAATGAGTTCGCGTTTACCGCAATGCAACATATTAATTCATTTCTGCACAAACAATCTTCAATCGTAAAATTTATTGTGATCGCAGGTATAAGCAGCCTTGCCGAATGGGTTTAGCCCCCTCAAACTCAAGTTTAGATCTGGTGATATGGGGATATCTGGCATGTCTATGCATGATGGTGATGTGAATGGCGATCAGGCGTTTCGGGCTGATAGCTTAAAAGGTCGTGGACATGATGCTACCTATTCTGGGGCGCTCAGTTTCCTGCGGCGCAAATATACCCGTGATCTGACTGATGCAGATGTTGCTGTGGTTGGGATTCCATTTGATTTGGCGACGACTTATCGTCCGGGCGCCCGACTTGGACCTCGTGCGGTGCGGGCCGCTTCGGTGCAACTGTCTGAATTGAAGGCATTTCCTTTCGGATTTGATCCTTTTGATCATTTGGCCGTCGCTGATTGGGGGGATGTGTTTTTTGACTCTGGTTATGGCAAGGATGCCCCTGACGTCATTACGACAGATTTCAAAAATATTCTGCGGTCTGATACAAAAACATTGGCCATCGGCGGCGATCACTTTGTGACCTATCCAATTTTGCGCGCCTATGCAGAGAAATATGGGCCGATCCATTTAATTCATTTTGATGCTCATTGTGATACCTGGCCGGATGATGGAATGCGCCTGGATCATGGATCAATGTTTGCGCGCGCTGCCAAGGAAGGCATCGTGATTCCAGAAAAATCTGTCCAGATCGGCCTTCGGACCTGGAATGACGATGATTACGGTTTTGTGGAAATGAACGCGCCTTGGGTGCATAAAAATGGCGTTCAGGCGGTCATTGATCGGACCTTGGAGATCGTGGGAACCGATGGACCGGCCTATATGACGTTTGATATTGATTGCCTTGACCCGGCTTTTGCGCCTGGGACGGGAACGCCGGTTCCAGGGGGTCTGTCCAGCGCTCAAGCGCTTGAGATTGTGCGCGGTCTTGGCGCACTCAATTGGGTTGGGGCGGATGTCGTTGAAGTGGCCCCTGCCTATGACCATGCAGAGATAACAGCGATTGCCGCTGCGACGATCGGACATGATTGGCTGTGTTTGCAGGCAGATAAATTGCGTGTTTGACGTATCGCCTGACGGTGATTTCAGTTTGGAATTGATATGAGTGTCTTGAATTACAGCACTATTTTGATCGTTGAAGATCAAATGCAGATCCGGAGCCTTTTGTCGTCGGTGATGCGGACCTTTGGGGTGGGTAATATTCTGCGCGCCTCAAATGGGGCAGAAGCAATTGAATTGCTGCGTACCATGTCGCGCGATCCATCAGCCGCGGGGGCCAGTCGTGTGGATGCCATTTTGTCGGATTGGGTCATGCATCCTGTTGATGGGGCGATGCTGTTGCGCTGGGTGCGCAAGCATAAGGAATCGCCCAATCGTTTCATGCCCTTTGTTATGATCACCGCCTTTTCTGATCCTGCCCGTGTTCAGTTGGCACGCGATCTGGGGGTAACTGAATTTCTCAGCAAGCCATTTTCAGCGCAATCGGTGGCAGTCCATCTGATGGCGGCGTTGAAAGACAAAAGGCGGTATGTCCGTATCGGTGGTTTCTTTGGCCCGGATCGCCGTCGCCGTGAAACACTTACCCCTGCGGAGCGGCGCGATGCCGAAGAGTCCGATCAGGCAAAAGGCGTGACCTTTTACGATCCTCCGCCTGATATGCGCCGTCGCTTTGCATCGGCTGAAATCAATGTCGAACAGGTTGTGGCGATGCAGCGGGAAATGGACAGCTGGTCCGAAGATTTCCGCGACTGGACTCTGGATTTTATTAAACAGATTGAAGGTGCGCTTGCCGTTTGTCGTCGGTCTGATACGGCGGATCGACGGCGCCCATTTAACACAATTAATTTTCTGGCTCATGAAATGCGTGGGCAGGGTGGGACATTCGGTTATCCACTGGTGACACAGGTTTCGCGCTCTTTATTCGATCTGACCTTGCATAACCTGGACCGATCCGATGCTTGTTGCGACCTGATTGAAGAGCATCTGCGCGTTCTAAAGGCAGTGGTTCGCGAAAAAATAATGGGTGATGGTGGAATGGTTGGGCGTGAGTTGCTGCGTGAATTGCAGCGCGCTAACGGGAAATTCTTGCGCAATTCATCAGGCTTGCAATATGTCAGCCGCGCATTCCAGGAATCAAATTCCAATGCTATGGAAGAACCCGCAAAGACTAAGCAAAAGCGCCCCCCTCCCCGTAAGCATTTACTGTCAGAAGACACAGAAAGTACGGATGTGGAAGTTGTTGACGCCGAGGTGTCACACCCACACGATTCGTCGGAATAGCATGTTTCCCAATGGGGCGTGCTGACGGCGATTGGATCAGTCGTTTTCAAAACGTTATTTTTTATGCCATAATTAAATTCGTGTTTGGGAAAAGCAGCGGTCTGATGCTGCCTTCTCGTGCCAGATAGTGCGCGCACCCACGCGCTGACGGTGACGTCGTTGGGGCGCCTAGTGGGGGCCGATGGGCTTGGGAGAGGCAGGATGGAAGGCTATACACGAACCGGTCGCGGTGATAATGCGCGTGTTCTGATCTATTCTCACGATACATTCGGTTTGGGTCACTTGCGCCGATGCCGCGCTATTGCTCATCATCTGGTGGAAAAGAATAAGGATATCACTGTCCTGATTCTGACCGGATCATCGATTATCGGAAATTTTGATTTTCGCAGTCGTGTAGATTTTGTGCGCGTGCCGGGTGTTATCAAATTGCGTAATGGCGACTATACGCCACTGCAGTTGCATATCGATATTGAAGATACACTGGCCCTGCGCGAATCCATCATCCGCCATACGGCCAGCATGTTTGATCCGGACCTGTTCATCGTCGACAAGGAACCTTTAGGCCTGCGGGGCGAGGTGGAAGAAACCCTGCATGTGATGCGGGATCGGGGCGTTCCCACGGTGCTGGGCCTGCGCGATGTGATGGATGATCCTGACCTGCTGGAGCCGGAATGGGAACGTAAGAATGTCATGCCCGCTTTGCAGGATCTGTTTGATGCGATTTGGGTTTATGGATTGCCACAGATCCATGATCCCCTGGCTGGCATTCGGGTCCCTGACTCTGTTCGACGCAAGATGACCTATACAGGTTATCTGCGGCGCGAAGTTTCGACCGATGGCAACCTGTCCCAACCGGCAAAGATCAGAGGGCCTTATATTTTGGTCACGCCTGGTGGGGGCGGTGACGGGGAAATGATGGTTGATTGGGTAATCCGTGCCTATGAGACGGATCGTCAGCAACCCTATCCCGCCTTGATTGTGCTGGGGCCATTCATGCCGTCAGACACACAGTCGCAATTCATTGAACGCGCAACAGGCCTGGACGATGTAGAGGTCATCACCTTCGACGCCCATATGGAAAGCCTGATGTCCGAAGCCGTCGGTGTTGTGGCCATGGGTGGTTACAATACATTTTGCGAGATCATGAGCTTCGACAAGCGCGCTTTGATCGTGCCGCGAACTGTTCCCCGGCGGGAACAGTTCATCCGTGCCCAAAGATTCCAGGAACTTAATCTGGTCTCTATGTTGAGTGATGGGGAACAGGTCGATACGGCTGCGATGATCACGGCGCTGCGCCATCTGCCGCAACAGCCAAAACCGTCCGAAGTTGTGGTGCCCGGTTTGATGGATGGTTTGGAGAATGTGGATCGTTTGGCGCGTCGATGGATTGAACGGCCACGCCGTGCCCTAACCCTGGCAGAAAAACGAGCCTAATCTTCGATGACAGGTCCCGTTGCTTTCGTCCTGAAAGGCTATCCACGGCTTTCGGAAACCTTTATCGCGCAAGAGATTTTGGGCCTGGAACAGCGTGGCCTGGATATTCGGCTGATATCGTTACGCCATCCCACGGATTCTGCGACCCATCCGGTTCATGCGGAAATTCGGGCACCTGTTTCCTATCTGCCGGAATATCTGCATTCCGAACCATTGCGAGTCCTGCGCGGTTGGCGCAAGGCCCGCCGATTGCCGGGTTATCGCGATGCCTGGGCTGCCTGGATGGCGGATTTCAAGCGGGACAGGACGCGCAACCGTTTGCGCCGTTTCGGGCAGGCCTGCGTTCTGGCGGCGGAGCTGCCCCAGGATGTGGTACGATTGCATTTTCATTTTTTGCATACGCCCGCATCTGTCACGCGCTATGCCGCGATGATGCGCCATCTCCCATGGAGTGGTTCCGCTCATGCAAAGGATATTTGGACTTCTCCCGATTGGGAAATTCGCGAGAAACTGGCGCAATGTGATTGGCTGGTAACTTGCACCGCCAGCGGTGCGGCGCATTTGCGCAAACTGGCCCCGGACCCCAAAACGGCTGATCAGCGGGTTGCGCTTCAGTATCATGGTATCGATCTTGATCGCTTTCCTCTGCCAAACCCAATGCCGGATGACGGGGCTGGACCTATTACCATTCTGTCAGTTGGCCGCGCGGTTCCCAAAAAGGGCTTTGGGGATCTGCTGGTAGCCCTGTCGCATCTGCCAAAAGAGCTGGACTGGCGTCTTATCCATATCGGTGGTGGGAAATTGCTGTCATCTTTGAAGCAACAGGCTGTGGATTTGAATTTATATGATCGGATCGAATGGCGCGGGCCACAGCCCCAGACCACGGTTCTGGAGGCCTTACGTCAGGCAGACATTTTTGTGTTGGCCAGTAAAATAGCCAAGGATGGGGATCGAGACGGTCTGCCCAATGTGTTGATGGAAGCGCAAAGCCAAGGTTTGGCCGTTGTCGCTACAGAGGTTTCAGCCATTCCCGAATTGATACAGTCAGAGAAAACCGGCCTTTTGGTGCCACCGGGCGATCCTGTGGCCTTGTCAGAGGCCTTAGAGCGATTGATTCGGGACGGGTCCCTGCGCCAATCTTTGGGTCAAGCGGGGGCAGAGAGGGTTAGAAACTCTTTCAACGCCGCTCATGAGCTGGATGTTCTGGCCCGTCGTTTTGGCCTGGAACCGGAAGATAGGTCCGATGGCCCGTGAGTCTGCCCTTCCTAAAGTCGCCTTTTATGCGCCCTTAAAGCCACCGGGGCATGCCACGCCGTCAGGGGACCGTCGCTTTGCCCGATTGTTGATGCGCGCTTTGCGCCGGGCGGGATTTGAGGTTCATCTGGCCAGCAGTTTACGCAGTCGTAATTCTGATGGTGATGCCGCCAGGCAAAAGCGGATTGAAGGCCGTGCGGCGAGGCTATTGCCTAACCTTTTGGCGCGGTATGGCCGCAATCCGCCAGATATATGGTTTACCTACCACCTGTATCACAAGGCCCCGGATTTACTGGGTCCGGCTGTTTGTCAGGCATTGAACATTCCGTATGTTGTCGCGGAGGCAAGTGTCGCCCCGACCCAAAGTACGGGCCCTTGGGCACGGGGTTATCGACTCAGCACGGATGCCTTGGCACAAGCAGCGCTGGTCTTACAGCCCAATCCCAAGGATTTTGCCGGTGTCGCCCCATTTTTGCATCCCGGTGTTGATCAGATCGGGCTGTCCCCTTTCCTGGATGCCAAACAGGAGGGGGCGGAAGCCGTCCATCGTCATGATCATCGTGCCGCTTGGGCAGCGCGCCTGTCCTTGCCGCCGGAGCTACCTTGGATGATTGCCACCGGCATGATGCGCAATGATGGCAAGAAACTGTCTTTTCTGTTGCTGGCCCAGGCTATGGCACGTTTGAAAAACCAGAATGTGCGTCTCATCCTGGTTGGCGATGGTCCTGCGCGGGCGGAAATTGAGGCAGCCTATGCCGGAGATAACCGTGTGTGTTTTGCCGGAAAACTAGAGTCTAGGGCGTTGCGTGGGTTTAATGCCGCTTGTGACCTATTTGTTTGGCCGGCATTGGGGGAGGCTTTTGGCATGGCACCGTTGGAGGCACAGGCAGCAGGTTTGCCGGTGGTGCTGGGTGACCGCCCTGGCATTCGAACTATGGTGCGGGACGGGGAAACGGGCCTGCTGACACCAGAAGGGGATGTCGTTGCATTCGCAGTGGCACTTGAAACAGTATTGCAGGACCCTGTACGACGGCAGGAAATGGCTGATGCGGCGCGGCTTCATGTGCAGGAAAATCATGATCTTTCCAGCGCGGCCCAGTTGCTGCGAACCAGATTGATACCGTTGATAAAGGATCGTTCATGACAATACGCCTTGCTTTGATCCGTCACGGACCCACCGATTGGAATGCAGAAAAGCGATTGCAGGGCCGCATTGAAACCAATCTCAGCACTGCGGGGCGGGCGGCGGTGGCAGGTTATACTGTGCCCTCCAGGCTCCTGTCTTTCCGCCGGTTCTGCAGTCCGATGGCCCGCGCGCAGGAAACCGCGCAACTCATGTTTGGCGATGGTGACCTATTGACGGCATCTGAACTGATTGAGATCAGCTATGGTGCCTGGGAGGGGCAAAGACTGCCTGATTTACGTCAGGAATTGGGGGAAGAGATGCGCCTGAATGAGGCCCGTGGCCTGGATTTCTGTGCGCCCGGTGGTGAAAGCCCCCGCATGGTGCAGGCTCGTCTTGCGCCCTTGCTGAAGCGTTGGGCCGTGATGGGGGAAGACGTCCTGGCCGTCACCCATAAGGGGGTGATCCGTGCGCTGTATGCTTGGGCGGCGGGCTGGGATATGATCGGAAAAAGCCCGGATCGGCTGCGCTGGGATGCGGTGCATCTGTTCACGGTGGATGCCGAGGGTATCCCCCATATTCTGAAGTTAAATGAATCTTTGGTCTCGCCGGGGGAGACGGCACCGTGAGCGATAAACCCCGGCTTTTGTTTCATGTTCAGCATATGTTGGGCATTGGGCATCGAATCCGCGCGGAACGGATTGCCCTGGCCTGTGTCGAGGCCGGATTCGACGTGACGCTTATCGAAGGTGGTGTTCCAGCCCTGGAATGTGACACGCCGCCCGGCCTAACCCGGGTGCAATTGCCCCCGGCCCGTGCCTCTGATGCCACATTTTCATCCGTTGTGGATGCAGAAACAGGAATGCCCGTTGATGACGCCTGGCGGGCGCGGCGGGCAGCGGCCAGTCTGGCTGCGCTGGAAGCCTGCCGTCCGGATATCCTGCTGGTGGAAGGCTTCCCCTTCGCACGGCGTGCCTTTCGGTTTGAGTTAATCCCACTGGTTCAGCGGGCGCGAGATATGAAATCGCAAACAGTCGTATCTATCCGTGATATCCTGGTGGCGCGCTCTGATCCTTTGAAGGTTGCCCAGATTGCAGAACTGGCGCGGTCGTTGTTCGATGCGGTTTTGGTGCATGGCGATCCGGGTTTTGCCCAATTGGTTGACAGTTTCCCAGCATCTGCGGTTTTGGCGGATCGACTGATTTATACGGGCATTGTGTCCCCGCCGCGCCCAACTCCCATTGCTGACGGGCAGGGTGAAGTGATCGTTTCTGCTGGTGGGGGGGCTGTTGGTGGCGCTTTAATTCGGGCAGCGGTGAAGGCGCGGGAATACTCTAGTTTGGCAGATAAGACTTGGCGCATTCTGGTCGGACCAAATTTACCACCAGTGGATCGGGCAATTCTGGACACTTTACCGAATGGGATAATTGCGGAGCCTGCGCGCAGTGATTTTACCGCATTGTTGGTCGGCGCAACATTATCGATCAGTCAGGCGGGCTATAATACAGTTGCGGATTTGGCGGTTACGGGCTGTCCGGCGGTTGTCGTCCCTTTTGGCGGTCCTGACGATAAAGAGACGGAACAGCCTACACGCGCTCATCTTTTGGCCACAGCAGGGCGTGTTATTTGTTTGACAGAATCTGAGCTGACCCCGGTGAATTTGGCCCGCGCGGTGGATCAGGCTCTCGCCCTGCCCAGACAGAGTGGTGCGCCTTATTTGCTGGATGGTGCCGCGTTGTCGGCCAATGCCCTGCGCACCCTGTTAAAGAGAGACTGAGGATGAACGGTTGGGAAACTTTGGGGCGAGAACTTGACCTGTGGCATCGCGCCTGGGCCCAGGCCCGTGTATGGTGGCGCGATGACGATGCGCAGGCATCGACGCAGGATCTGGACCGTTTGCTGACGGTCGCGTCGGGCGCGCCCTTGGCCTTGGCGGTCATTCCCGCCTGGATTGATCCTTCCCTGGTCAAACGAGTGCATGGTCTGAATACTGTTGAAATTCTGCCACATGGCTATGCGCATAAAAATCACGAGCCAGTGGATCGCAAAAAGGCGGAGTTCGGTGCAAGCCGGAAACCGGCAGAAGCCTTGTTGGAAATTCGCCAATCCATGGCGCTTTTGGTGAAGGCCTTTGGGGATCAGGTCTTTCCGTTATTCGTGCCGCCCTGGAATCGTATCGCGCCAGAAATTGCGCAACAGCTTTCAGAAGTGGGGCTTCAGGGCGTGTCGACCTTCACAGATC
>JARGPE010000051.1:13274-17610 GCA_029212835.1 Alphaproteobacteria bacterium
TTGGAAGGTTAAGAAATCCTCAGGTCGCGCCCGATTTGTGGGAGAGGAGATCGTGCTGTCCACTCTCACCGATGCTCTTGCCAGACGGCGCGAAGCAGCGCCCGGTACAGATGCCACTGAGGCTGTGGGGTTATTGACGCATCATTTGGAGCATGATCCGCCCAGTTGGGCCTTCTTGGAGGCCTTAGTGTGGTTTATCCAGGACCATCCGGGGGTGACATGGATTCCCGCAATCCGAGGGCTCTAAGGACAGACTCTTTAAGAAAGGGCTGATATGAAAAAATACCGCTATGCCACGACATCGTTACTGTGGGATTACCTGCGGGGAGGTTTGGGATTGGCGGTCAGCCTGCTGCCATTGGTGTTTTTAGATGATATCCTGCTGCCCATCGCCCTAGTTTTGGGTGTGATTGCAGGGTTATTTACTTTATTTATCGCCAGAACCGCGCTTCGCCACAAAACCGAAATCGAATTGTCGCAAGATACCATCTCAGTGATCTCGCCACTGGGGCGCAAGGAAATTGCTTGGTTGGGTCTGAAGGCGGTTACCCTGTCTTATTTTTCCACGTCTCGATCCGGAACCGGTAAGGGCGTTGTGACTCTTAAGCTCTCAGATGAGGACACGACAATTCGTATCGACTCCGGACTGAATGGGTTTGATAGTGTGATCCAGGGGGTTGCACAGGTTTGCTCAAAAGTCGCCGTTGCGGTTAGCCCAACGACAGTGCACAATTTTGAAGCATTGGGGGTGCCCATCGCGGGGAACATCCCGGATGTGAACTAGAACAGGGGACGCGGGAGCGATATGGTCGGGGATTTGTTAAAAGTTGAGGATCTTCGCATCGGCTTTCGCATGATGGAAGGAACTGTTGAGGCGGTTAAGGGCGTGTCTTTTCGGGTGCCTCCTGGGGGAACCGTGGCCTTGGTCGGGGAATCCGGATCCGGGAAATCAGTAATCAGCCAAGCAATTATGGGGATTCTGCCCAAGGCGGCGCATATCACCAGCGGATCAATTATTTTCAACGATCCCCGCATCGAAAATTCCAGTGTCGATATTGCGAAGCTGGATCGTGATGGGGAGGCAATGCGCAAAATTCGCGGCGGACGCATTTCCATCATTTTTCAGGAGCCGATGACGGCTCTGTCGCCATTGCATACCGTCGGAAATCAGATTGGCGAGGCGGTGGAACTGCACCGCAATTGTAGCGCCGCCGAGGTGCAGGACCTGTCGCGCGATATGCTGCGCATGGTGGGATTCCCAGATCCAGATCGGGCCTTGCGCACCTATCCGTTTGAACTGTCGGGGGGGCTGCGCCAGCGGGCGATGATCGCCATGGCGCTGGTCTGTCACCCGTCGCTGTTGATCGCGGATGAACCGACAACGGCGCTGGATGTTACTATTCAGGCGCAAATTCTGAAACTCATGCGCGATCTGCAAAAAGAATTGGGTATGGCCGTTCTGATGATCACCCATGATTTGGGCGTCGTTGCGAATATGGCCGAAGAAATTGTGGTCATGTATCATGGCCAGGTCATGGAATATGGCACGCTGGACCATATCTTCCGCGACCCGCAGCACCCGTATCTCAAGGCGTTGTTGCATGCAGTGCCGCGTTTCAACATGAAACCGGGGGAGCGGCTGATCCCGATCCGGGAAATTGAGACGAAATCCACCGCCTTGCATGAAGATCGCCCGTTGCGTCCGATTGCCGATCCCGCAAAGCCGATCCTGTCAGTGTCAGGAATCAGCAAAACCTTTACCATCCGCAAGGGCGGGCTGATCGGTTCTGCCGTGCAAGTCCCTGCGGTGGATGATGTCAGCTTCACGGTCGAACGTGGTGAATGTCTGGGGCTGGTTGGCGAAAGTGGCTGCGGCAAGACAACCCTGTCGAAGATCATGATGCGCGCCTTAAGCCCGGATAGCGGGGCTGTGTCTTATTATGATGGCAAGAGCGATATCGACCTGTTGAAATTGGAAGGCGACGATCTGTTCAAGTTTCGCCGCACCATGCAGTTCATGTTCCAGGATCCGTTTTCTTCTCTCAATCCCCGCATGACGGTGTTGGATATCTTGACCGAGCCACTGACCATCCACGGGATCGGGACGATTGAGGAGCGTCGCCGTAAGGCCGCAACCTTGATGGATTTGGTCGGCTTGGATATGCGTCATTTGAAGCGCTATCCGCACAGCTTCTCTGGCGGGCAGCGTCAGCGTATCGGGATTGCCCGTGCCTTGGCATTGAATCCCGAAATTCTGATCTGTGACGAGCCGGTATCCGCCTTGGACGTATCGATCCAGGCGCAAATCCTGAACCTGCTGAAGGATCTGCAGCGGGATTTGGGTCTGACCTATATCTTCATCAGTCACAATCTGGCTGTGGTGGATTATATCGCCGACCGAATTGCCGTGATGTGTCGAGGGCGACTGGTGGAAATCGCGCCACGGGATCTGTTATTCAAGAATCCTGTTCATCCCTATACTCAGGGCCTGTTGCGCGCGGTGCCGGAACCCAATCCCGATCACCCGCTGAATTTCGCGCAATTGATGGATGACAAAGCCTCTAACCCCGCCCTGTGGCCCGCACCCTTTACAGATGATGCGGATCATCGCCCGGTCTTCCATGATCTGGGTGGCGGGCATTTTGTGCGCGCTCTGGATGGGGCATCTCTGCAAAGGAGTGCCGCATGATGGTTTGGCACAAGTCGGTTTTATCCTTTGCTGCAGTATTATTGGCGTTGGTGTCAGGGTCGGTTTCCAGCGTTGCGATGGATTATGTCAATCCACCCATTTTAGACGACAAGGTGTCGGTTGGGCTTCTGCCGCCGGTTGAGGAACGCCTGCCATCAGTGCCGTTTGTGGTGGACCTGGAATCCCGTGGCCAGGTGCCGGGGCGTCAGGGCGGTTCGCTGACCATGTTGATGAAATCTGCCAAGGATACGCGGCAGATGTATGTCTATGGTTATGCCCGGCTGGTGAAATACGATCTGGATTTCAATCTGGTGCCGGACATCCTGGAATCCTTTGAGGAGACGGATGGCGGGCGCACCTTCACTCTGCATTTGCGGCCTGGGCATAAATGGTCCGATGGCGCGCCGTTCACCACCGCCGATTTCATGTATTTCTGGGAAGATATGGCGCTGAACACGGACCTCTATGGCAGTGGCCCGCCGACCTATCTGCAAGTCATGGGACAGCCAGCCCAGGTTGAGGCGCTGGATGAGACGACAATTCGCTATCACTTCCAACTGCCAAACCCTGATTTTATGCCGGGCCTGGCGCAGGCGATCCCTAATCAGATCTATGCCCCAAAACATTATCTGAGCCAGTTTCACCCAAACTATCGCCCCCTGGAAGAACTGACAGAAGAGGCCGAGGCGGCGGGTCAGCGTAATTGGGCGGCGGTGCACATCAAAAATGGGCGTTTCTATCGCTATGAGAAGGTCGATCTGCCAACACTTCAGCCCTGGGTCGTTCAGAATGAGGCCCCGGCGGATCGCTTCATTTTCACCCGTAACCCTTATTACTATAAGGTCGACCGCAATGGGTTGCAGCTTCCGTATATTGACGAGGTTATTTTTAACGTTACGGAAGAAAAGCTGATTTCCGGTAAGTCCGCGACGGGAGACGTGGATTTACAGGCCCGCTATCTGCGATTTGACGATGTCACTTTATTAAAGCGCAACGAGACCAGCCATGACTACGATACCTATTTGTGGCGCATCGCAAAGGGTGCGCATCAGGCGATTCTGCCCAATCTGACGGTTAAGGATCCGGTATTCCGGGAATTGATCCGCGATGTTCGGTTTCGCCGCGCGTTGTCTTTGGGAATCAATCGGCACGAAATTAACCGCGTGATCTATTTCGGACTGGCGGTGGAGGGGCAGAATACGATGCTGCCACAAAGCCCACTGTTTAAAGAAGAATATCGCGACGAATGGGCTAAATTTGACCTGAAACAGGCCAATGCCCTGCTGGACGAGATGGGTCTGAAACGCAATTGGGAAGGGGCGCGCCTGGGTCCCGATGGTAAGCCTATTGAGATTATCGTGGAGACGTCAGGATCGACCGAGCAGGCGGATATTCTGGAACTGATCACGGATAGCTGGTGGGAATTGGGCATTAAGATTTTTACCAAGCCTCTGGGTAAAGAGACCTTGCAGCGCCGAATCTTTTCCGGGCAGACCCAGATGACGATGGATTCCGGGTTTGAAAATGGTTTGGCTACGGCGGATATGGCTCCGAATGATCTGGCCCCGGTCACCCAGGCACAATATCAGTGGTCGGAATGGGGCGAATATTTCGAAACCAACCAAAATGGCGGCAGCGCGCCGGATA
>JARGPE010000051.1:17620-19662 GCA_029212835.1 Alphaproteobacteria bacterium
CGGCATCCAGCTTATGAAGCTGCGCCAGCAATGGTATTTGGCAGAGACAAAGGCAGAGCGCACGAGAATCTGGCACGAAATGCTGCAAATTCATGCTGATCAACTGCCGACTATTGGGTTGATTGCCGGTGTGCTGCAGCCGGTTGTTGTTAAAAAAGGGCTGCGCAATATCCCGACTGAGGGACTGTGGAATTGGGATCCGGGCGCGCATTTTGGTCTGTATGGGATGGATTATTTCTTCTGGGACAAGGACGCGGTAACCGCCCAGGCGGCTGAATAGGCGTGTCGATTTAGGATAGACCTGTCCCAGTTCGGGGGCGTTTGGGGGAAGTTAGCATTATGTTGGATTACATCGTCCGTCGCCTTCTGGTGATGATACCGACCTTGCTGATCATCAGCATTCTGGTTTTCATCATCATTCAATTGCCGCCTGGGGACTATCTGACCACGCTGATCCAGGAATATCAGGATCGCGGAGAGCAGATTGGCGAAGAGGTTCTGGCCTTCTACCGCGAGAATTATGGTTTTGGGGAACCGATGTGGAAGCAATATCTGCTTTGGATGAAGGGGATCTTGCTGGAAGGAAATTTGGGATATTCATTTGAATATGAATTGCCCGTGGCAGATGTCGTGGGCGACCGCATGTTCCTGACCATCATGGTCTCCTTTGTCACCATTATCTTCGTCTATATTGTTGCCTTTCCGATCGGGGTTTACTCAGCGGTTAATCAATATTCACCAGGCGATTATGCACTCACCTTGGTTGGGTTTATTGGACTGGCGACACCAAATTTCCTGCTGGCTCTGGTTTTGATGTATCTGGCCAATCAATGGACCGGTGCGTCTATTGGGGGGCTGGTTGATGACAGTTTGCGCGACGCCCCGATGAGTTGGGAAAAGTTTGTCAGCGTACTGCAGCATTTGTGGGTCCCCGTTATCGTGATCGGGACGTCAGGCACGGCAGGTATGATCCGGAGACTGCGCGCTAACCTGTTGGATGAATTGCACAAACAATATGTCGTGACCGCACGGGCCAAGGGTGTTTCGCGTGGAAAAACCTTGTTTAAATATCCGCTGCGCATGGCGCTTAATCCCTTCATCGCTGATATTGGCAATATCCTGCCAGAAATCATTTCAGGCTCTGCCATTGTCTCCATCGTGTTGAGTCTGGAAACGACCGGGCCGATGCTGCTGCGGGCGTTGGAGACCCAGGATATGTATCTGGCCGGGTCCTTCCTGATGGTGCTGGCCTTGCTGACCGTGCTGGGGAATTTGCTGTCTGATTTAGCACTGGCAGTGCTGGATCCCAGAATACGTCTGGGCGCGGAGGCCACGAAATGAGTGATACGACTGCGAATAACTCAGGCGCAAACAAGCCAGAACCACTTGACCATTATGTCAGTCAGGCCCCCTTTGATGCCCAGGCCGCAACCCTGCTGACTCCGGAACAGGAGAAATATTATCTCTCCTCTCAATGGCGCTTGATGTGGTTGAAATTCCGCCGCCACAAGCTGGCGGTGTGGAGTGGCGTTTATTTAGTGCTGGTCTATGCCTCTATTCTGATTTCGGAGGTTATCGCCCCCTATAGCTTTACCCATCGTCACACAGATTTCATCTATGCTCCGCCGCAAGAGGTTCGTGTGTTCCACGAGGGTAGCTTCATCGGACCCTATGTTTATCCTTATGATGTGAAGCTGAATATGGAGGAATTGCGCTGGGACTATACCGAAGACACCAGCAATCCCCAAAAACTGCGCTTCTTCTGCACCAGTGATGACTATGCAGGCTCGACCTATGAATTCTGGGGCCTGTTCGAGAGTAATTTCCACCTCGTCTGTCCAGCAGCAGGCAGCCAGTTCTTCTTCTTGGGCACGGATCGGTTAGGCCGCGATATTCAGTCTCGCATCATTCAGGGTGCCCGGATATCGCTGACCGTTGGCCTGATCGGGGTGACGATCAGCTTCGTTCTGGGCATTACTTTGGGCGGCATGGCGGGCTATTTCGGCGGCACCACCGATTGGTGCGTTCAGCGCGTGATTGAG
>JARGPE010000051.1:19672-21596 GCA_029212835.1 Alphaproteobacteria bacterium
AATGCCGGTCAACTGGTCGCCTATTGTGGTGTTTTTAGGAATTACAGTGATCCTGGGCCTGCTGGATTGGCCGGGTTTGGCTCGCGCCGTGCGGTCCAAATTACTGGCATTGCGCGAGGAAGACTTCGCTGTCGCCGCTCAATTGATGGGGGCAACACCGACCCGCATCATCGGCAAACATCTGTTGCCCAGCTTTACCAGCCATCTGATCGCGTCAGTAACCTTGGCGGTGCCCAGCATGATCCTGGGCGAAACAGCACTCAGTTTCCTAGGGTTGGGCCTCAAGCCGCCGATCACCAGCTGGGGCGTGCTGTTGAACGAAGCCCAAAACTTCAACGCCGTCGCCCTCTATCCCTGGCTCCTCTGGCCCGCCGCCCCGGTCATCCTGGTCGTGCTGGCCTTCCAGTTCCTGGGCGATGGCTTAAGAGACGCGGCAGATCCGTATAAGTAGGGTGATATACGCCCCCAAACCCCAAATGTATCTGGGGTTTGGGGGGCGATTAGGATAAGTGATTGTTCCTCTGAATGCTGGATCAAAACCAACTGAAGACCTTGGGTTTTCAGGCTTTCAGTGCCGTATTCTCCGCATCATAGGCCGGTTCCGCCAGCACCTTCGCTTTTCGTGCAACGCCCAGAATCCAGACGGTCATTTCTGTGCCCGGCTCGGCATAGGTGGGTTGGACATAGGCGAAGGCGAGGCTTTTGCCGGTGCGGTGGCCGTAGCCGCCCGATGTTGTCAGGCCGATCACTTGACCCTCACCCACCGTGATGGCTTCGCCGCCGGTCGTATCGCTGTCGCCGGGTTCGACTTCCAGATAGATGATTTTGCCCTGAGCGCCATCCTGTTTGCGTTGTTGGGTGGCGGCTTTGCCGATGAAGTCCTTGTCAAATTTCACAAAGCGTTCGATGTCGGCCTCAATGGGGGTGATTTCATTGGTCAGTTCAGACCCCCAGCCGCGATAGGCCTTTTCCATACGCATGGCGTTAACAGCATAAGTGCCGAAATGGCCAATGCCATGCGGTTTCCCGGCTTCCATTAATGCCTTGTAGACGGCGGGCATGGCCGCCATGGGGCAATGCAGTTCCCAGCCCAATTCGCCGATATAATTGACCCGCAGCGCCCGGATCGTGGCGCCTGCGATGATGATTTCCTGTGCCGTGAGCCAGCGGAAGGCATCATTGGACAGGTCTGTCTTTGTCACTTGGGACAGCACATCCCGTGCTTTTGGTCCTGCCAGCACCAGATTGCCATAATCCTGGGTGATATTGGTGACAGTAACATCCTCGCCGGGATAGATGTGTTGGGTCAACCAATCGAAATCGCGGTCCTCAGCAGCGGCGGCGGACAGGATGTAATAGGCTGTGTCGCCCAGCCGTGTGACCGTTGCTTCTCCCTCAATTACGCCATCGTCGTTCAGCATATGGGCCAGCGCAATACCGCCCACTTTACGGGGCATGCGGTTAGCAAATATCCGGTCCAAAAGGGCCGGAGCATCCTTGCCGATCACATCGAATTTTGCGAAGGAAGACAGATCGGCCACGGCAACCCCTTTGGAAACCAACTGGCATTCTTTCGCCACGGCGTCGAAGGCATTGTTGTGGCGGAATCCTGGCTCTTCATCCTGGCCATCCAGCGCATAGTATTTTACCCGCTCCCAGCCTGACGCGGTCGTATACAGACCTCCTGCGGTTTTCAGGGCGTCGTAAAGGCTGGATTTGCGAAGGCCGCGCCCGGCCGGGCGTTCTTCGCCCGGCAGATGCAGGGCATACATATGTTCATAGTCTTCAATGGAGCGGGCGCGCACGTAATCCGCATCTGCCCAGCGGCCAAAGCGGCGCGGGTCCAGGCCCGCCATATTGATCTCGCTCTCGCCATGCACGATCCATTGCGCCAGATATTTGCCACAACCCGCCCCCTGGGCGA
>JARGPE010000052.1 GCA_029212835.1 Alphaproteobacteria bacterium
GGACGATGAGACATTGCAGGCGGAAACCCAGTTGCGCCCGCGTGTCGTTTACACACGCACGCGTGTTCAAACGGATGTTCAGCGGATCATTGATCTGTACCGTCGTCATGGTCGGTTTGCTGCGAAGGTTGAGCCAAAAGTTATCCAGCTTGAGCAAAACCGTGTCGATCTGGTGTTTGAAATATCCGAAGGCGCATTAACGGGCATTGAGAAGATTGGGTTCATCGGCAATAGCTATTTTTCCGACAGTGCCTTGCGTGAGGTTCTGGTGACTAAAGAATCACGCTGGTATCGGTTCCTGTCGAATTCCGACACGTATGACCCAGACAAATTGACATTTGACCGGGAATTGCTGCGGCGCTTTTATCTTGCTAATGGTTTTGCTGATTTTCGAGTAACATCGGCTGTTGCCGAATTATCGGATGACCAAGAGAATTTTTTCATCACCTTCACAGTTGATGAGGGTCAGCGTTATAAGTTTGGTAAATTCGATCTTACTTCAAAAATTCCTGACATTGACCCTGAAAAGCTGAAGCCTGCAATCGAGCTGGAAACCGGCGATTGGTATGATGCGGATGCCGTTGATGATACGATTGTAGCGATCACGAACGCAGTTGGTGACCTTGGATATGCCTTTGTCGATGTTCGACCTATTGTTAATCGCGATAAAGATTCTTTGACGATCGACATCACATTCGAGGTTCAAGAGGCGCCTCGTGTGTTTGTTGAACGTATTGAAGTGCGCGGCAATGTACGCACCTTGGATGAAGTCGTGCGACGTGAATTTCTCCTCGTTGAAGGTGATGCCTTTAATGCCACTAAGCTCCGCCGGTCCCGTCAGAGGGTTCAGGATCTGAATTTCTTCTCAAATGTTGAAGTAACGAATGTTCCTGGTTCCGACCCAGATAAAACCGTCGTCATGGTGGATGTTGAGGAACAATCTACAGGGGAGCTGTCGTTAGGGGCGGGGTTCTCGACGGCGGATGGGGCCTTAGGCCAAATCCAGATGCGAGAGCGTAACCTTTTGGGGCGCGGTCAGGATTTGCGGATTGGGACGACACTGTCCCAGCGCCGATCAACAATCGATTTCTCTTTCACAGAGCCTTACTTCCTGGATCGTGAATTGGCAGCTGGTTTCGATTTGTTCCACACGGTTATCGATCGTCAGGACATTGCGTCCTATGACAGTCAGGAAAGTGGTGGCGCTCTGCGCTTAGGGTATGATTTCAACGACGATTGGCGCCAGCAGGTTCGATATCGTTTGTCGCAAGAAACCATTGAGAATGTTGATCCTAATGCAAGTTCCTTTGTAAAGGCTTCCGCTGGAACTGAAGTGATATCCTCTTTTGGTCAAACCCTGACTTACGATAAATTGAACAGTCGTGTTGATCCAACAGATGGTTATCTCGTCGCCTTGGCAACGGATCTTGCTGGTTTTGGTGGTTCTGTTCGGTATTTGAAATCCACACTATCGGGATCCTATTACCTCCCCATTACAGACGAAACGCGGATTGTTACCAGAGCAGAAGTTGGATCAATTGTTGGTCTCGGGGATGGTGTTCGCCTGAATGATCGCTTCCTTCTGGGGGGTGACAATTTGCGTGGATTTGCGAATGGTGGGGTTGGCCCACGCGACTCTCTCAGTGGAGATTCATTGGGGGGAGAACGCATGGCTAATGGTTCTGTCGAATTGGTCTTCCCGCTGGGCCTTCCAGATGAGTTTGGAATATCTGGTGCGGTATTTACTGATGCTGGTTACCTGTCAGGGGTTGATTCTGGCGGTGCCGGCATTCAGGATACAGGTTCGATACGGGCCTCTATCGGAACCGGTATCAAGTGGGTGTCCCCATTTGGCCCAATACGGGTTGATTTCTCTCAGGCCGTGTTAAAGGAAGACTTCGATGATACAGAAATCTTCCGATTCAACTTCGGAACGAGGTTCTAAAATGATCCGTTTTACGCCGCTTATGGCGGCTCGATTGGCCTTGATGATTGGGCTGATCGCAGGCGTTTATAATTTTTCTACCGTAACCCCAAGCTATGCTCAGGATGTTGCAGCCCCAAAAATCGCAGTGTTGGATGTTCCTGAGATCGAACGTCGTGCCCTCGTCTGGCAGGATTTGCGTGTGAAATTTAAGGCTGCCAATGAGGTGATCTTAAACGAATTGCGCCAAATGCAGGCCAGCCTGGAAGAAGAAGGGAAATCTCTGCAACAACAGCAGGCGATTTTGTCAGCCGACGCCTTTGCAGCAAAACGTAAGGAATTTGAAGAGCGCCTGCAATTGTCGAATAAAAAGGCTGCAGAGCGCAAACAGGCCATGGAAAAGACATTGGCCGAAGCAAAGGGTAAAATCGTCGGGTACTACCGCGAAATCGTTGGTGAGATTGCCACAAAAAATGGGATTAATCTTATTCTTGATCGATCTGTTGGCGATCCAACTGTTGTCTTGGCAACGGAAGATATCGAAATTACAGATGTTGTGATCGAACGATTGGATAAGAGGGTTCAGACAATCGACTTTACTGTGCCTCCCGCCAAGTAGTATTGGCGGATTGTATGGCGGATAAAAGATTCTTCGATAAGGCAGGACCCTTTTCCCTGAAAGATATCGTGGCCAGAATTAACTGCACGGTATCAGATGAAACGCGCCTGAGTTTGATTGTCACGGATGTTGCACCGTTGGACTCAGCCGGTCCCGCGACGTTAAGTTTTTTGTTCAATCGTCGCTATAAGGCGACCTTAGACCAAACCAAAGCGGGGGCTGTTTTGCTGACACAACAAGACGCGCCGCACCTGCCTGAATCGGCTATTGGATTGATCTCGAATGATCCCTATTACGATTTCGCAAAAGTATCACAGCTGTTCTATCCTGAGCCAGTGGTTGAAGCCCAAATACATCCAACCGCACATATTGAAGAGACTGCGCAAATTGATTCGTCTGTTCGATTGGAAGCGGGTTGTTCCATTGGAGACCATGTTGTCCTAGGCGCTGGGGTCGTGATTGGTGCCAATTCGGTGATCGAAAGAGGGGTCACAATTGGCGCGAATACAAGAATAGGACCGAATGTCTATATCGGATATGCGGATATAGGGGAGGGGTGCCGAATTCACTCTGGTGCCCGCATCGGTACACGTGGATTTGGCTTTGCGATGAGCCCAAAAGGGCATCTGGATATTCCGCAAACCGGTCGTGTTCAGATTGGCAGTTTCGTCGAAATTGGGGCCAATACAGCAATTGATCGTGGGATGGGACCGGACACTATCATTGGCGATGGTTGCAAGATTGATAACCTGGTTCAAATCGGGCACAACGTTGTCATGGGGCGGGGCTGTGTGCTGGCAGGACAGGCTGGTGTCGCAGGAAGTACGAAACTTGGTAACTTTGTGGCATGCGGAGCCCAATCGGGCATTGCAGGTCATCTCACCATTGGGGATGGGGCGCAAATCGCAGCGAAGAGCGGCGTGATTGGTGATGTGGGTCCTGGCGAAAAGGTTGGCGGTTATCCTGCGACCTCCATGCGCCAATGGCTCAAACAACACGCTTTCGTCGCAACGTTAATGCGTAAGGGCCGAAATAAAGAATAAGAAATGAGCAAAGCATGGATGACGTCAAAACAGACTACTTAGATGACATTGATGTATTGAAGGTGATGGAACGCATTCCACACCGCTATCCGTTCCTAATGATCGATAGAATTGAAAATGTCATCCCGTATGAAAGCGCCATTGGGATTAAATGTGTCTCAATTGGTGAACCCCATTTTCAGGGCCATTTTCCGGGAAAGCCGGTCATGCCCGGTGTTCTGATCATTGAGAGCATGGCACAGACAGCCGGGGTTATGGTTGTCACCAGCCTGGGACCTGAGTCTGAAGGCAAGCTGGTCTATTTCATGTCGATTGAAGAGGCTAAGTTCCGTCGTCCTGTTGTGCCAGGCGATCGAATGGAAGTTCATGTCGTCAAGAAACAGAACCGCGGCCAAGTCTGGAAATTCCGTGGCGAAGCCCGTGTAGACGGCAAGGTCGTCGCAGAAGCTACCTTTTCCGCGATGATACGGGACAAACCCTAGGGTCAGGACCCATTTAATGACGAATATACATCCCAGTGCCATTGTTGATCCCGCAGCAACCTTGGCCGACGGCGTCAGCGTGGGACCATTCTGCAGCATTGGCCCCAATGTTGTTTTAGGTGCAGGGGTGCGTTTGCACTCTCATGTCGTCATAGATGGCCGTACTACGATTGGTGATGAGTCGGAGATTTACCCATTCGCCAGCATTGGCATGGCGCCGCAGGATCTTAAATATCGTGGCGAAGAATCGCGATTGGAAATCGGCAAGCGCAACAAGATACGCGAAAATGTTACGATGAATCCCGGCACTGAAGGCGGTGGGATGGTGACCCATGTTGGGGATGACTGCCTGTTCATGGTCGGTGCGCATGTGGCCCATGATTGCCACGTCGGGGATCATGTCATTCTGGCCAATAATGCGACTTTGGCAGGACATGTGACTGTTGGTGATTTTGCTATTATCGGCGGTCTGTCTGCGGTTCACCAATTTGTTCGTATCGGCCCACATGCAATGGTTGGCGGTATGTCTGGTGTTGAAAATGACGTTATTCCCTATGGTTCTGTCATGGGAGATCGTGCCAATTTGTGCGGTTTGAACGTGGTTGGTCTAAAGCGACGCGGGTTTGATAAGGAAACCATTCACCGCATGCGGTCTGCTTATCGGATGCTGTTTGCCGATGAGGGGACGATTAAGGAACGTGTTGCGGATGTTGCTGAGATTTTTGGTTCCGATGAGGCTGTGAAGCAAATTGTGGACTTCGTTCAGGCCCAATCCAGTCGCGGCCTCACCCAGCCCCGTGCGCTCGGTCAGGTTGAATAGCCGTTAGGGTGGACAACGCCATGGTGCCCTTTGAAAAACTGGGAATAGTGGCGGGACGGGGTGATCTACCGCTGAAGCTCGCAGACCGTGCAAAGAGCATGGGCGTCGACGTAACTATTCTTGTTATTAAAGATCAGGCCGACCCGGCCTTGTATGAGGGGCTTTACCCCCATCATGTCATTCGCATGGGGGCCGCTCAGGCATCGATTGACTTGGTGCGCAGTCTTGGCATTCGTGATCTTGTTTTCGTGGGTGCAGTCAATCGACCCTCTCTCTTTGAACTTCGTCCAGACAAAAAGGCACTGACCATTGTTGGTAGCAGTCTGCTTAAATTGGGCGATGATGGCTTGTTGAGGTCGGTCATCAACTTCCTCGAGGAGAAAGAAGGTCTGTTTGTACATCCAATCCACACTATCCTGGACGATATCATGCCCGAAACTGGACAGTTGGGAACCCATGCCGTACCAGACGGAACTCAAGCCGATATAGAGAAAGGGCGCGCGGTTTTGACCGCAATGGCCAGTCTGGATATTGGGCAGGCCGTTGTGATGCAAAATGGTGTGGTTCTGGGTGTGGAAGCGGCAGAGGGCACGGATGCTTTAATAATGCGCTGTGGTGAGTTGAGGCGTGACGGGCAGGGACCGGTTCTTGTAAAGCTGAGTAAACGGCAACAGACAGAACGCGCGGACCTGCCGACTATCGGGCCTGACACTGTCACTGCCGCGGCGAAGGCAGGGTTCTCTGGAATTGTCATTCAGGCAGGACGCAGTCTGCTGGTTTCCAAGGCTGAGACAATAGCGACCGCTGATAAAGCGGGTCTATTTCTTTTGGCCGTGACCGATTCAGAGGATGTGTCGTGACCATACAGGATCGCCCGTTAAAGGTCTTTGTTTCGGCAGGCGAAGTATCTGGTGACGTTTTGGGTGGGCGACTGATCTCAGCCTTGCGCGCCTTGTGTCCTCAAGGGATAGAAGTGCAGGGAGTCGGGGGGCCGGAAATGGCGAGGGAGGGTGTTCACAGCCTATTTCCCTTATCCGATCTGGCGATTATGGGGGTATTCGAAATCATTCCTCATATCCCGAAGTTAAAACGTCGCATCGCGGAAACTGCTGACGCTGTAAGGCTTTTTGCCCCAGATATCATGATTACAATCGATGCTCCGGGATTCAACAAACGCCTGGCACGCGCCTGTGGCGAGACGGATTGGCCAAAGGTGCATTATGTTGCTCCAACGGTCTGGGCTTGGCGACCTAAACGGGTTTATGCTTTTAAGGCTCTGTTTGATAGATTGCTGTGCCTGTTACCCTTTGAGCCTCTTTTTTTTGAGGCTGTAGGATTGAAAGCTGACTTTGTCGGCCACTCCATTCTGGAAAGCGGTGCCGATGCGGGAGATGGACCTGGATTCCGTCACCGATCCAATATTGCACCAGAAGCACCTGTTCTATGTGTCCTGCCAGGGTCCAGGCGAGGTGAGATGGAACGCCTATTGCCCGTCTTTCGGGAGGTGGTCTCGCAGGTTCAAACACGGCAACCAACTCTGCATGTAATCATTCCAGCCGTGCCCCATTTGGCGGCTGCCATCAAGGAACAGACCGCGTCCTGGCCAGTTTCTGTTACGATCTTGGAAGATCAGTCACAGAAATATGATGCGATGGCCGCGTCAAATGCCGCCCTGGCCGCATCTGGTACGGTCGCTTTGGAACTTGCCCTGGCGAAAGTTCCGACGGTCATTGCCTATAAGATTAACGGCCTGACACATTTTCTGGTGCGCCGTTTGATCAAGACGCCATATGCGCATCTGCTGAACATTCTGGCAAAGCGGGAGATCGTGCCAGAGCGTATTCAAGGCGATTGTCAGCCCGATCAATTATCCCGTGATATCGACGCATTGTTGGGCCCGTCAGGGGCACAACAAGCAGCGGCGCTTGCTCCGTATCTGGAGCAACTAAAGCCATCCGGTAACGACGCCCCAAGCGTTGCAGCAGCCCGCGCCGCACTGTCTGTTCTGGAAATAAAAAACGCGACCTAACAATGCGTTAGGCCGCGTTCTTAAGAACTAGACTTCAGTTTCTAGCGGTTGTCTATTTCAATGAATTTGCGACGATCGTGTCCCAGGAACAACTGACGCGGACGACCGATCTTCTGGTGCGGATCAGCGATCATTTCATTCCATTGTGCGACCCAACCGGTGGTCCGGGCCAGAGCAAACAAGACCGTGAACATGCTGGTCGGGAATCCAATGGCCTTCAGAATGATCCCAGAATAGAAGTCGACATTCGGGAACAGCTTACGGCTGACGAAATATTCGTCCTCCAGGGCGATGCGTTCCAGTTCCTGAGCGATCTCCAGAAGTGGATCATTCACACCCAATTCCGCCAGAACTTCATCACAGCTTTTCTTCAGCACACCGGCACGCGGGTCGTAGTTTTTGTAAACCCGGTGACCAAAGCCCATCAGGCGGAAGGGATCGTCCTTGTCCTTCGCACGCTCAATGAATTTGGGGATGTTCTTCACATCGCCAATCTGCTCCAGCATGTTCAGCACGGCTTCGTTCGCACCACCATGGGCAGGTCCCCAAAGGGACGAAATACCAGCGGAGATACAGGCGAAAGGATTGGCACCAGAAGAACCGGCGATCCGCACGGTTGAGGTCGATGCATTCTGCTCGTGATCTGCATGCAGAATAAAGATGCGATCCATAGCCCGTTCAACAGCGGGGGAGAGGACATAGTCTTCAGCCGGCACGCCAAAAGTCATGCGCATGAAGTTTGCTGTATAGCTCAGTTTGTTATCGGGATACATGAAAGGCTGCCCGATTGGATATTTGAATGCCATAGCTGCAATTGTCGGCATTTTTGCGATCAGGCGATGCGATGCAATCATGCGCTGCGCCGGGTCGTTGATGTCTGTGGAGTCGTGATAGAACGCACTTAAGGCACCGACAACACCAACCATGATGGCCATTGGATGCGCGTCGCGACGGAAACCACGATAGAAGTTCAGCAGTTGCTCATGAACCATCGTATGATAGGTGATGGTCTTCTTGAATGTCGCGTTTTCTTCTGCATTCGGCAATTCCCCGTGAAGCAGCAGATAGCAAACTTCCATGAACTCACAGTTTTGCGCCAGATCTTCGATTGAATATCCACGGTGCAGCAAGATGCCTTCGTCGCCGTCAATATAGGTAATCGCACTGTCGCAGGACGCTGTTGAGGTGAAGCCAGGATCATAGGTGAAGTAGCCGGTCTGCCCGTAAAGCTTTCTGATATCAATGACCTTTGGGCCAACAGAACCGCTCATGACAGGAAAATCCCAGCTCTTGCCCGTTGAATTGTCGGTCAAGGTCATGGTCTGTGGTTTATCATCGCTCATGCTGGAATCTCCTAATTATCTATACGCCCGAATTATTTGCCATTGGCCTTATGATACAGGCGCTTAGGCTGATTATGGGCATTTTCCTCGCAATTGGTGCGGAACAGTACAAGGTTATGACGCAGCGCACAATATGGCGCATTAACCCTACACTATTATGAACTTATCGGAACTGCGGCAATCCGCGCCAAACATTCGTCGCGCCCCAGGACAAACAGTACTTCCATCAGGTCAGGGGAGGCATTGCTGCCTGTTACGGCACCACGGATAGGTTGTGCGACCTTACCAAAACCAATGCCTTTTCCCTCACAATAGGCCTGCATTGCATCATGTAGTGATTCCGTTGTCCAGGGTGACAGCGTGCTTAAAACTTGATCAGCGAAGTCCTTTGCGATTGCCGGGCCATCACCGGAAACCAACTTTGCAGCCTTTGGATTCTCCAGCGGGAAGCACGGACGTTCAACATAGAAACGGGCGGCTTCGGCCAATTCAGGAATGGTGCTAGCCCGTTGCGTAAGGCCCGGCATACCCGCGGCCAAACGTTCGATCATGTCAGCGTTGCCAACAACATTCAGGCTGGGGGCGATCATTTCTGCCAGCTTTACCGGATCGGCCTGTCGCAGGTAATGCGCATTGAGATTCTGCATGCGCTGAAAATCCATACGCGAGGGCGACCGTCCCACGGCATCCATATCAAACCAGGCAATGGCCTGTTCTTCGGAAATGATTTCCTCATCGCCATGGGACCAGCCCAAACGCAGCAAATAGTTCTTCAGGGTTTCCGGTAAATAGCCCATCTCGCGATATTGCTCGACACCCAAGGCACCATGACGCTTCGACAGTTTCGCGCCGTCAGGGCCGTGGATCAATGGGATATGCGCAAAGGCCGGAACGTCCCAGCCTGCCGCTTTAAACAGATGGTACTGGCGGAAGGCATTGACCAAATGATCATCCCCCCGGATCACATGGGTCACTCCCATATCATGATCGTCGACGACAACCGACAGCATGTAGGTCGGTGTCCCATCCCCGCGAAGCAAGATGAAGTCGTCCAATTGATCATTCTCAATCGTGACATCGCCCTGAACCAGGTCATGGATTGTTGTACTGCCACCATCCCGAGGCATTTTAATGCGGATCACGGGGGCAACGCCTGCGGGAGCCTCTGATGGATCGCGATCGCGCCAAGTTCCGTCATAGGGTGTTTTGCGACCTTCATCCTTCATGCGCTCGCGCATCGCGGCCAATTCGTCTGGCGTGCAATAGCAATAATAGGCATGCCCTTTGGCCAGCAAGTCACGGGCAACCTCTGCATGGCGATCGGCACGACTGGATTGCATTAGTATATCGCCGTCACCTTCCAGGCCTAGCCAGGATAACCCGTCCTTGATTGCGTCAATTGCTTCCTGGCTGGAACGTTTCTGGTCAGTGTCTTCGATGCGCAGCTTGTATTGGCCACCATGGTGCCGAGCATAGAGATAGTTAAACAGGGCCGTGCGCGCGCCGCCGATATGAAGAAAGCCAGTGGGCGAGGGGGCAAAACGCGTAACAACGGTCATGGTCACTCCTGAAAGATATCTTGATTTAGGAAAGGCCTGTGTCCTTTAGCACAGCAGCTACCGCAAGGGCAAAGCCTGGAGAAGCTCCTCGCCAGTTCTGAATTTGCGCTTTAGGGTGGCATTCTGGCAAGGGGACACCATGGATAGCGGTCATTTCAAGGGCCAAAGTGCTGCACTTCTACTCCGGCGGGACGAGATCATATCTGCCCGTTTCTGGCGCGATGCGCTTGCCGTAACCCTGGCTGCAGAGCGGGAACGCTGGGCCCTATGGACTCCTGTTTTCTTTGGGATGGGGATTGCGGTCTATTTCGCATTGCCTGTTGAAACACCATTGATCGGACTTGTCGTTGGGACGGGCATTGCTGGGTTGTTAGTACTTTTGACCCACTGGATGGGCGCGGCACGCCTGGCAGGGGTATTTATATTCCCGCTCTTTGCTATTCTTGGACTGACCTTTGTGACATGGACAACCAACCGTGTTGCCGCCCCGATTTTAGAGCGCGTGCAGGTCTATCCGGGTATGAGTGGTCTTGTGACAGAAGTGGAAACATTCCCTGACGGCGCACGCATTCGCCTGGAATCCTTAGACCTTGGATGGCGAGGTCGGGGCAGACCAACCCCCGAAGCGGTCAGAGTGAAATTGCGGTCCGGTGCCTATCCCCGGATTGGAGATAGAGTCAGTTTGATGGCCCGGCTGTCACCACCGCCCAGACCGTCCTATCCCGGAGCTTATGATTTCGCCCGCATTGCTTGGTTTGATCGTTTGGGCGCGGTCGGGTTCAGCCTATCAGATTGGAAAACTGTCCCCCGTATATCCAATACCGGATGGTGGGAGGTCGGACTGATCGCGATTGAACAAATGCGGATGGATATCTCCAGGGGATTAAAATCTGCTCTGCCAGGCATTCAGGGTGGGGTTATGGCGGCCCTGCTGACAGGGGATCGTGCCGCCGTGCCGGAACCTGTGTTGGAGGATCTGCGACAATCGGGTCTGGCGCATCTATTGGCGATTTCCGGGCTGCATATTGGCATGGTCGCCTTGATTGTTTTCGCGACCCTGCGCTTACTCATGGCCTTGAGAGAGTCCTGGGCACGGGATTATCCGATAAAGAAATGGGCGGCCTTTGGGGCAATGGTCGCATCCTTTGGCTACCTTTTATTGTCGGGTGCGACAGTACCAACACAACGGGCCTTTCTGATGACGGGGATTGTTTTGGTCGCGGTCCTGACGGATCGGCAGGCGATTTCCATGCGGCTGGTAGCGTTTGCTGCCATGGTGGTTTTATTGATCGCCCCGGATGGCTTAATCGGGCCCAGTTTCCAATTGTCCTTTGCGGCTGTAATTGCCTTGGTCGCAGTTTACGAAAGCTATCGCTTTGGTGCCGGGGAACGGGAGCGAGTGCGGGGCTGGGTGTCCAAGATCGGCTTCTATATGGCGGCCGTTTGCCTGACCACATTAATTGCCGGGACCGCAACAGCCCCCTTTGCGATCCACCATTTTGGCCGTATCGCGCATTATTCTGTTCTGGCCAATCTATTGGCAATTCCGATTGTGACTTTTTGGGTGATGCCCTTGGGGCTGCTCAGTCTGTTGGCGATGCCGCTTGGGTTGGAGGCCTGGCCAATGACTGCTGCGGGCTATGGGATCGAAACCGTGCTGCAAATCGCCCATTGGGTCGCAACCCTGCCCGGGGCAATTGGTCAATTGCCGCCCATGACGGGCTGGGGGCTGACTTGTGTCACGTTAGGGGGCTTGTGGGTGGCGATTTGGCGACAGCGATGGCGGTTTCTTGGTGTGCCCTTTGTACTCGCCGGACTGACATCCCCCCTGACGCAACCCATCCCGTTAGTGCTGTTGCATGAAACAACGGATCAGGCAGCCATCGTCTGGCAGGGCAAGCTGTGGGTCGAATCCACACGGCGCGACAAATTCACCCTGTCCGTATGGGCGGAAAAGACTGCGTTGCCCATAGGGGGCAATTGGAAGGATCTGATGGCCCTGAGGGAGACACCGCTACACTGTGATCCATTGGGGTGTATACTAAACATTCAGCTTCAGGATGGGCGGGCAGGGACCATTGCCTTCACCCGTGATCCCAGAGCCGTGGCGGAGGATTGCCTTTTCGCTGATGTGACCCGACTGCCTATAGTGCCACATCCCAGCCTGTGCCGTGAGAGGCCAGCCATCACCCCAGCGGACTTATACCGCCAGGGAGTCCATGTTATTTATGATGGCCAGCCCCATCTGGTGGTCAAAACGGTCGAAGCCGCACGGGGCCACAGACCCTGGACAAAAGCGGGGATCGAGAGCAGCCGTGACACGGATTAGTATTTCCGCAGCAACCCAACCAAACGGCCCTGAACATTGACCTGATCCGGGCGATAGATTCGGGTTTCATAATTCTGGTTTGCTGGTTCCAGCGCCACACTGTCGCCCTTGCGACGCAGGCGTTTCAACGTGACTTCGGCACCTTCAACCAGAGCAACCACAATATCGCCATTGCTGGCATGTTCAGTACGCTCAATAATCACCGTATCGCCATCCAGAATGCCGGCGTCGATCATCGACTCCCCTTCAACTTCCAGGGCATAATGATCGCCACGCCCCAAAAGGGTGGCAGGTACGTCAACCAGCATGGAGTGATCCCGCAGCGCCTCAATCGGTGTCCCGGCAGCGATCCGGCCATACAGCGACAATTGAACGGTGTTCCCACCCCCGCGCATCATGGAGCGCTTGCTGCCAATTTCCTTCTGGCGCAGCATTTCGACGCGGCGATTTCGGATGGGCAATTGTTCTGGTGTGGAATTTTCAGGCAGACGCACCACCTCCAACGCACGGGCCCGATTTGGCAAGCGACGCAAAAAACCACGTTCTTCCAAACCAGTGATCAGGCGATGAATACCGGATTTTGATTTCAGGTCCAACGCTTCCTTCATCTCTTCAAAAGAAGGAGATACGCCAGTATCCTGAAGCTTGTCATGAATATACATGAGGAGCTCATATTGTTTCCGGGTTAACATCTTGTTCTTCTCCTGTTCAGAGTGCGCATATGGCACAAGTGCAGTGTTTTGCTGCTCAATGGACTAATTTTGTTCGCACTGCGTGTCAAGGGGTAAAATTAGAACATATGTTCTCTTTAGCGCTTCTTTGTTCTTTTAGAAACTTAAATACCCACCTGAAAACATCATGATTTCAACTGGTTGCCCTTCTTTTATCGGGGCAGCATGGGGCAGGCGACGGATCAGGCAGTCTGCAGCCGCAAGACGACGCATCATAGAACTGTCTTGTCGAACAAATGGCTCTGCAACCAGGAAACCATCCGAATCGCGATGCAGGGTTGCACGCAGGTAATCTTCCCGCTGATCGTTCTCACCCAGAGCGGTTCCCAATCGTGCCGTCTCAAAAACGGGATCGGTGTCTGTCATGCCCCCCAGCCGGGCCAGGGCAGATTGTCCAAACAACAGAAAGCAGACCAGGGCGGAGACCGGATTACCCGGCAGGCCAATCATGGGCATGTTGTTTAATATCCCAAACATCAGCGGCTTGCCTGGCCGCATCGCGATTTTCCAGAAATCGAGCTTAAGGCCTATATCCTGCAATACGCTGCCAACCAGATCATGTTTGCCGACAGACGCCCCGCCTGTTGTCAGCAGCATGTCATGCCCCGACGCATGATGTGCAAGCTCTGCCAGGGCCTGTGGGTCATCTGCAGCAATAGGCAGCAGCGTTGGAACCCCACCCGCAGCTGTGACAGCAGCGCAGAGGGCAGGGCCGTTGGAACTGACGATCTGATTAGGACCCAAAGGATCGCCCGGCATCGCAATTTCGTTGCCTGTGGAGAGGATCGCGATGCGCGGTTTGCGATAAACGGACAGCCACGGGATATTCATTCCAGCCACGGTCCCAATATCCCGTGCCGTCAGGCGATGCCCGGCAGGGATCAACTCATCGCCCTTGGCAAAGTCCAGCCCGGCTTTACGCACATAGGTGCCGGTCTTTGCGCCTTCACGGATGATAACAGTTCCAGCCGCTTCATCGGCGACAGTATCTTCCTGGATTATGATCGTATCGGTACCGGACGGCAGAGGAGCCCCGGTGAAGATGCGGGTGCAATTGCCCGATGGGACGTCCGTTTCATAAGATCCCCCCGCGGCGACCTCAGCGACAACCTTCAGAGTGACAGGTATTGTCTGAACATCTGTGCCCCGCACAGCATAGCCATCCATGGCAGACACGTCTTTGGGCGGCTGCGTACGGCGGGCCAGCAAAGGCGTTGCGGTGACTCGGCCAAGCGCCTGATCTAGTGATACCGTCTCAACGCCAACAGGCATCAGGGCAGAACGGATTCGATCACGGGCCTCAGCGACGGAAATCATCAGGCAGTGCTTTCTGTAACGCGATATTCGCCAGATTTTCCACCTGCCTTGTGAACCAGATGGATATCGGTGATCTGCATCGCCTTATCAACAGCTTTGAGCATGTCATAAACGGTCAGAGCGGCCACAGAAACCGCCGTCAGCGCCTCCATTTCCACCCCGGTGCGGCCCTTCAGCTTCACCGTCGCTTCAATGGTAACGGCGCACTCTGCCTCATCCAGCGCCAGAAAAACCTTCACGGAGGTCAGGGCGAGGGGATGACATAACGGAATCAGATCTGGTGTGCGTTTCGCACCCATAATGCCAGCCAATTGCGCAACAGTCAGGGGGTCACCCTTTTTGACACGGCCATCGCGGATCGTTGCCATGGTTTCAGGCGCCATACGCACCAAACCACGGGCGGTCGCCGTGCGTTCCGTCTCCCCCTTGTCGGAGACATCAACCATTACCGCGTTGCCCTTGGCATCGAAATGGGTCAATTCCGCCATGGGTCAGGCTGCCTCTGCACGGGTTAACAAGGCCCGGGTGGCGGCTGTCACATCGTCCTGGCGCATCAGTGATTCCCCGACCAGGAAGCGCATCGCCCCGACTTTTTCCATCCGTGCCAGATCAGCCGGGCCATAAAGACCACTTTCCGCCACCAGAACTTTATCGGAAGGAACCATGGTTGATAGCTCTTCTGTCACTTTAAGGTCAACTTCTAACGTTTTGAGATTGCGATTATTTATTCCCAAAAGAGGGGAGTTTAATTGCAGTGCACGCTCCATCTCTTCCTGATTATGAACCTCAATCAGGACGTCCATGCCCAATTCATGAGCCAGGGCTTCCAACTCAATCGCGACCTCATCCTTCAGGGCTGCCATGATCAGCAGAATGCAATCTGCCCCCAAGGCGCGCGCCTCATAGACTTGATAGGGGTCCAACATAAAGTCCTTGCGCAGTACAGGCAGTGTCACGGCCATGCGGGCAGCGCTGAGATATTGATCCTTGCCTTGAAAATAGGGCTCGTCCGTCAGGATCGACAGGCAGGCAGCGCCCCCTTTTTGATAGGCCCGTGCCAAGGCTGCAGGTGCGAAGTCAGCCCGAATCAATCCCTTAGAAGGAGAAGCCTTCTTGATTTCCGCAATCAGCGCATAATTGCCTGTCGCGACCTTCTTGCTTAAGGCGTCTGCAAAGCCGCGTGGGGCAGGGGCGGTTTCCGCCTGCGCACGGATGTCCGCTTCCGGAACTTCCTTTTTGCGGGCTTTAACATGTTTGCGCTTGTCGGCGCAGATTTTAGCGAGGACGTCGCTCATCCGGCTTTTCCCTCTTTTGGATAGTCGTTCGTTATGGTCACCAATCTGGTCAGTGTTTGTTTCGCGCGACCGGTATCGATGCTGTCAGCGGCCATTTTTGCGCCGTCTGTCAGGGTTTCTGCTTTGCCCGCGATCAGTAAAGCTGCCGCTGCATTGAAAATGACGATATCACGATAGGCGGAGGGTGTCCCGTCCAGTAAGGCCGTGATGGCCTCGGCATTTTGTTCCGGCGTTCCCCCCAGCAGGTCTTTCAACGCGGCGATTGGCACGCCAATATCGTCCGGGGAGATATCGAATGTCGTGACCTTGCCATTTTCCAGAGAGGCGACACGGGTTGGTCCGGTTGTGCTGATTTCATCCATGCCGCTGTGACCATGGACTACCCAGGCACGTTCCGCTCCTAAATCACCAAGGGTTTCAGCCATTTTCTCAATAAATTCAGGACGGAAACAGCCGATCAGATAGCGTTTTACCAGGGCTGGATTGGACAGAGGCCCCAGAATATTGAAAATTGTGGGCACACCCAGTTCGACCCGGGTCGGCATGACATTGCGCATCGCCCCATGATGACGCGGCGCAATCATGAATCCGATTCCTGCGTCCTTTATCGCCCTTTCGATGTTGGGAAACGGACAATCTAGATCCACCCCCAACTGCCCCAAGGCATCGGCGGTCCCGGATTTGGAAGACGCCGCGCGATTGCCATGCTTGGCAACAGGTACACCACAGCCCGCCACCACCAAGGCTGTGGCCGTGGAAACATTCAGCGTTCCCAGCTTATCACCACCAGTACCAACGATATCCATGGCATTATCCGGTGCATGAATGCGGGAAACTTTCGCGCGCATCGTCCGCGCTGCGCCGGTGATTTCTTCAACCGTTTCGCCCCGCAACCGCAGGGCAGCCAGGAATCCTCCCATCTGGGATGGGGTCGCATCGCCTGACATAATAATATCAAAGGCGCGTTCAGACTCAGTAACGCTCAAGGTTCCGCCGCCGACGACTTTCGCAATCAGTTGTTTCATATCCTGCAGATCGGCTGCCATGCCAAATCCCCCTAATTCCGCGTTCTTTTTAGGAAATTGGCCAAAATTTCGTGACCATGTTCTGACGCGATGCTTTCTGGATGAAACTGCACGCCGTGCAGTGGATAGGTTTTATGTTCCATGCCCATAATGACACCATCATCAGTGCGCGCAGTGACAGTGAAGCAATCGGGCAAGTCCCGTTCCGCGACAACCAGACTGTGATAGCGCGTTGCCTTTAGTCGGTCTGGCAGACCTTCAAACAATCCTTTACCGGTATGGGACACCTCCGACACTTTGCCATGCATCGGCGCCGGCCCGCGTTCTACCGTCGCACCATAAGCATATCCTATGGATTGATGCCCCAGACAGACGCCGATCAAAGGAATATTATTGTCAGCAGCGGCCTTTATCAGATCCAGACAGATGCCGGCCTTTGGTGGATCACAGGGGCCGGGCGAAATGACAATGCCTTGCGGCTTCAGCCCTAGCGCCGTTGCGACATCGATCTTGTCGTTGCGATGAACGTCGCATTCCGCCCCCAAATCGCCCAAAAAATGGACCAGATTGTAGGTGAAGCTGTCATAGTTATCGATCAAGAGATACATAGGCCCAATCCGAGCGGGTAAGGACCCATCGGCCCTGAATTGTTAAGACTTCCGGGTTATAGCAAGCGTTCCGGGGTGGGAAAAGACATCTAGCGGGATGATTGGAGACGGGAACAGAATCCCGTAGCATCTCAATCATTAAAGATATTGGTGGAAAAAGCCTGATGGCGAAAGCTCCAAAACGAACAAATAAAGGGACCTCTGGCGCGCGCATCAGCCATGCTGCGCAACGCCGGTCATGGTTCCGCACGCCCCGGTTTCTCTATAGCGCGGTTGTTGGTGGGGTTTTGGTCATCGGGATTTTGGTGGGGACTGGGTTGGGCCTATGGCTATCTCCCTCGCGCTCTGGATCTTCACCGCAATCCTCGGTCGCCATAAACCAAACGAATATGGAAGAGGCAACGTTACCAAAAGGGCCTCCATTACCCGTGATTGTGCAGGGATCGGAAACCGCAAAGCGCCTGTATGAAGAAAGCCTGGCCAATCAACCAGAGGCACTGCGTCCGGACCCCAATGAAGCCCCTAAACAGGCAGCCAAGCCCGCTTTGGTCGTCCCCACACCGGCACCCCTACCACCTATGCAAATGCCACCTATTCAAATCGCGCCAATGTCTGTCCCTGAAAACCCGCCTTTGGAGGCCCCCGCTGCACAACGACCATCAGCGGCGCCCGATTCCTGGCTTGCCAATGCTGTGCCGATGGTCCCGGACCCAGACAAGCCTATGATCGCCCTGATCTTTGATGATTTGGGCATCGATCAGGGTCACAGTCGGGAGGCGATTGATCTGCCCGGACCCATGACGATGGCCTTTCTGACCTATGGCCATAATCTGCAAGACCTGGTGTCAAAGGCGAAGGCAAATGGCCATGAAATTCTGGTCCATGTGCCCATGGCGCCGTTGGATCTGAGCATCGATCCTGGCCCCAATGCTTTGCAACGGGAATTGGGGACGACGGAAATCCTGCGTCGTCTGGATTGGGACCTGTCTCAGTTTTCAGGCTATGTTGGGATTAACAACCATATGGGCAGCCGTTTCACGGCGGATCCAGAAGGCATGCGCCTTGTGTTGAATGAATTAAAGCGGCGCGGACTGATTTTTGTGGATTCGGTCACAACGTCAGAGTCTAAGGGCTACAGCACCGCCGCCGCGCTTGGGATGCCCTATGCGGTCCGGGATGTCTTTCTGGACAATACAATTGACGCAGAGGCTATCCGCAAACAATTGACCCGGGTCGAGGCTACCGCCAAACGTCAGGGCTATGCCATCGCTATCGGTCACCCCCATCCCGAAACACTGGCGGTTGTCACAGAATGGCTGAAGACCATCCAATCAAGTGGATTTCAACTGGTCCCAGTCTCCACCATCGTGCGAATGCAACAAGCAACACCACGCAGTTGACGGGGAGGGGATCAGGCGATGCTAACTGTTTGGGGACGCAAGACGTCATCGAATGTTCAGGCCTTGATGTGGTGCATTGCCGAACTTGGGCTTGCCTATGAACGCCATGATGTTGGCCATAATTTCGGCGGCACTGATACGGACGAATTCTTCGCGCTTAATCCGAACCGATCGATCCCAGTATTGCAGGATGGCACGAACCCACCGCTTTGGGAAACCGGCTGCATTCTGCGCTATCTGGCCAATCAGTATCGTGATGAGGCCTTCTGGCCAACAGAGCTACTCGCTCGGACAGAGGTCGACCGGTGGGCTGAATGGTCCAAGATCAATGTCGCCATGGGCTTTACCGTCCCGATCTTCTGGCGGTTGATCCGCGCCCCCAAAGACCAAGTGGATCATGGTGCCATTCGTGTTGCTGTTACGGCGCTGGAAGAAAGGCTCGCCATTGCGGATTCCAGATTGTTCGTACAGTCTTTTCTGGTGGGGGAGGCACTGACATTAGCCGACATTCAATTCGGCCATGTCCTGTATCGCTATTACGATATCGACATAACCCGCGCAAATCTGCCAAACCTTGCTCGCTATTATACCAGACTAACCAAACGCCCCGCCTTTCAGGAACATGTCATGGTTTCTTATGATGTCTTCCTAACGCCTTAAATAAATTAGAGTTTCTTCTCGGCACCCTTGGCTGCGTTCCAGTGTCGATCTAGCTCGATCAGGGGCACATCCTCTATACGCTTGCCGTCAGCGGCGACTGCTGCTTCGACTGCGCGAAACCGAATTTCAAACTTTCTGTTGGTCCGGGCCAGGGCCTTTTCGGGGTCGACTTTCAGCATGCGGGCCAGATTGGCGGCGACGAAGAGGATATCGCCCATTTCGTCCTCCAGCCGGTCAGCATCACTGCCTTCTGCGATCACTTCCTTCAATTCTTCGACTTCTTCCTCCAGATCCCGGAAGACTTCACTGGGCTCCGACCAGGTGAAGCCGACCCTGGCAGCGCGTTTGGAGAGTTTTTCGGCTCGGATCAGGGCGGGAAGGGCGCGGGCGACACCGGCCAGGGCGCTGTGATCTTCCCCCTTTTGCGCGCGTTCGGCGGCCTTTGTTTCCTCCCAGCTTGCTTTAACCTTGTCAGGCGTATCTGCGCCATCGGTGCCAAAGACATGGGGGTGCCGGCGGATCATCTTTTCCGTAATCGCGCCTGCCACAGCATCAAAGTCAAAACTGCCTTCTTCCTGCGCCATGCGCGCATGGAACACGACCTGCAGCAACAGGTCGCCCAATTCGTCCTTCAGATCATGGCGATCGCCGCGCTCAATGGCATCTGCGACCTCATAGGCTTCCTCAATCGTGTAAGGTGAAATGCTGGCGAAATCCTGCTGCAGGTCCCAGGGACAGCCGCCATCTGGATCGCGTAATTTGGCCATGACCGCCAGCAAGCGATCAATATTAGCAGTGTCGGTCATCGGGTTCCTTACAAATACCAGTCATATTCACGGGGCAGGGCGGCAGACAGCAGGTCTTTGAATTCATTTTCTTTTACCGTTTTGTACATTTGCACATAATCCGCCCCAAGATACTCACTTAGGATCGGGGCATCGTCCAGCTTCTCTAGTGCGTGCCAGAGAGTTAGCGGCAGGCGCGGGTCGACCTCTTCACCAGCATTTCCGGCGCGGGCCTCACTGATTGGCTCCAATTTGTTGGACAAGCCGTGATGAACGCCAGCCAGCACACTGGCCAATGCCAAATAGGGATTGGCATCAGCACCAGCGACACGGTGCTCGATCCGTTTGGCTTGACCACGCCCGGACGGAATGCGGAAGGCAACGGATCGGTTATCATAGCCCCAATCCATCGTAACGGGCACAAACAGATTCGGCGCAAACCGACGGAAGGCATTTAAGTTCGGCGCAAATATCGCCATGGACTCCGGCATGGCTGCTTGCAACCCGGCCATGGCCTCGCGCATCAGACATTCATCCTTATCAGTCTCTTCGTGGAAAATGTTGTGCCCGTCCTTGTCACAGAAGCTCATATGGACATGCAGGCCGGAGCCGGATTCCTCCAGAAAGGGCTTGGAGAGGAATGTCGCCTCCATGCCAAATGTCCGCGCCACCGCTCGCACCGTTCGACGCAGCAGACAGGCATGATCCGCCGCAGCCATGGCATCGGCGACATGGGTCAGGTTCAGTTCAAACTGCCCGGGTGCGAATTCGCCCGACGCAATGGAGGCTGGCACACCTTGCAGGGCACAGGCATCTGTGATGGCGGTCAGGATGTCGGCATATTCTTCCAAGGCTTCTATGCTATAGACCTGATTTGCACGGGCAGGGCGACCGTTCAGCGGCGATTTATCGGGCAGGGGCCCGCCATCTATAGCCCGGTCCATATCGATCAGATAGAATTCCAGTTCCAGCGCGACGACGGGCGTTATACCCAGATCATCAAACCGATCGACAACGCGGCGCAGCACTTGGCGCGGCTCAAAGGGCACTATTTCGCCGGTCTGGGGGCGGCGCATTTCCAGCAAAACCTGCGCGGTCGGCTCTCGCGCCCAGGCGACGGGGGCCAATGTGCCTGGAATTGGCAAGGCCAGCGCATCCGGATCGCCGTCCGACACACCAAGTCCCATTGGATCGCTGGTATTGCCCGTCGCATCCAACAGTGACACCGCCGCACACATGGTCAGGCCGTCTTCATAAAGTTTCTCAATATCCTTTATTGGATAGCGTTTTCCTAAGGGGAAGCCACAAAGATCAAAGATAAATGCATCAATATATTTCATCTCTGGATGGGCGGAGAGAA
>JARGPE010000053.1:0-364 GCA_029212835.1 Alphaproteobacteria bacterium
TACTGCCGCGCCAGGTTTTCGACTTCAATCGCCAGTCCCAGGGCACGGGTTAAGTTTGCCTCAAAACAGATCATACCATGATTGGCCAGCAGGCAGGCTTTTCGCCCTTCCAAGGCAGCAATCATGGTTTTTGATAGTGCCTCCGTCCCAAAGGTCGCATAGTCGGAACAGCGGATATCAATGCCCCCTGCCATCGCAACCATGTAATGGAAGGCCGGAATTCCTTCCCGTCGGCAGGACAAGGCCGTGCAGAAGGTCGGATGGGCATGAACGACGGCCTGGGCCTCCGGTCTTTGGCGATAGATATCAGCATGCATGCGCCATTCACTGGAAGGTAACAATTGACCCGGCGCACAGGTGCCAT
>JARGPE010000053.1:374-13250 GCA_029212835.1 Alphaproteobacteria bacterium
AGTCTTGCAGGACGATATCCATCGGCTTTAAGGAATCATAGGAAACACCGCTGGGGGTGATCAGCATGCCAGAGCCGAAGCGGGCGGAAACATTACCAGACTTGCCCTGATTGATCCCAGACGCATTCATCGCCTTGCACGTATCGATAATCCCGCGAGACAGGGCCTGTCGTTCGTTAGGTCCGGTCCCATCCAGTGTCATAGGATGCCATCCCGTACCAATTTGTACGCGTACGCATCATACAGCGCGATAACGGAGGCATCGATGATGTTTGCCGATACGCCCACTGTAGACCAGCGCAGACCGTCTTCGTCCTCACTCTCAATCGTCACGCGGGTGACTGCGTCTGTCCCTGTTGACCCTTTGGGGGGCGGCAGGATGCGGACCTTATAATCCACCAACTGCATCCCAGCCAGATCTGGATAGATTTGCAGCACCGCCTCCCGCAGGGCCGTATCCAGTGCGTTGACCGGGCCATTACCCATTGCAACCCGCATGATCTGAGTGCCTTTCAATTCCACTTGTACTGTCGCTTCTGATTCCGTGATTAGATTGCCAACGGCGTTATGGCGGCGCTCATCCATCACGCGAAAACGACTGATGTCGAAATAGTTTGGAACCTCTCCCTTGGCCGTCCGGGCCAACAACTCAAAACTGGCTTCGGCACCGTCATAGGCATAGCCCTGAAACTCCCGCTCTTTGACCGTCTCCAACAGACGACGCAGGGCGTCTTCCTCCAACTCGATTTCAGTCTCTTCCAGGCGGGCAAGAATGTTCGACCGTCCGGCCTGGTCCGAGATGACAATATGGCGCTTATTGCCGACTATTTCGGGTGGAATATGCTCATAGGTGCGTGGATCTTTGGCAATCGCGGAGACATGCAGCCCTCCCTTATGGGAAAAAGCTGCCGCCCCAACATAGGCTGCGTGACGATTTGGCGCGCGGTCCAAGCGTCCGTCCAGCAATCGGGACAAGCCCGTGATTTCCTGGATTGCATTTGGTTTTAACCCAGTCTCAAACCCCATTTTTAGCACCAAACTGGGGATAAGGGAGCACATATTCGCGTTACCGCATCGCTCGCCCAAGCCATTGATGGTGCCTTGAACCTGACGTACCCCGGCACGCACCGCCGCCAAAGAATTCGCGACCGCATTTTCAGTATCATTATGGGCATGGATGCCCAGACGATCCCCAGGAATATGCTGTGTTAGTTCGCGCACAATAGCATCCACCTCATGGGGTAAGGTGCCCCCATTAGTATCGCACAACACGATCCAGCGGGCTCCTGCCTCGTAGGCCGCCGTCACACAGGCCAGTAAATTCCTTGTTCGACTTCCAGCCATCAAAGAAATGTTCGGCATCATACATCGCCTCCCCTTTCTTCGCCGCGGCCAACCGGATCGAATCAGAAATCATGCGAACATTCTCTTCCTTTTCGATCTCCAGCGCGACATCGACATGGAAGTCCCAGCTTTTGCCTACCAGACACAGCCCCGATACGTCGGCCTGCAGCAAGGGTGCGAGACCGGGGTCATTTTCTGCCGACCGACCGGGCCTGCGTGTCATGCCAAAGGCGATGAGCTTGCTATTACTCAAAGCTGGCGGATCTGCAAAAAAAGCATCATCCGTCGGATTGGCGCCCGGCCAACCGCCTTCAATGTAATCAATACCCAGCCGATCCAAGGCCTGCGCAATCGCGACTTTATCCGCGACAGAAAAATCCACGCCCTGGGTCTGAGCCCCATCGCGCAAAGTCGTATCAAACAAATATATCCGGTCCGTCATGTGCTTCTTTCACTCGTGTTTACAAATCGACACTCGTTTACAGTTTTATGCCCGACGCCATTCGGTGACGCCCCCCGGCTTGTCTTCAAGGACCACACCCTGAGCCTGCAGGGTATCCCGGATTTCATCGGCCTTGGTGAAGTCGCGGGCGGCCTTGGCTTCTTTCCGGGCTTCGATCTGCGCCTCGATCTCCACTTCGGTCAGACCATCTACTGGGGCTCCGGCCTTGAACCAAGCATGTGGATCTTGTTCCAAAAGCCCCATTGCATGACCCAACTGAAGCAAGCGGGCCCGATCTTCTGCGATGGACGTCTCTCCCATATGGGCCCGTGCGTCCCGCTTCATGGATTTATGCACAGCAACACTCAGTTGCCGACCCGCGGCGAAGAAATGCATCAAAGCTTCTGCTGTGTTCAGATCATCCGACAGCGCTGTTAGTAACCCCTGCCATGTCGGGTCTTCGTCCGAAATGTATACGAAGGGTTCGTTCTGGGTATCGCGCAACAGGGTATACAATCGATCCAGCTCTGCCTTGGCCTCCCGACATTTATCCTTGGAGAAATCCAGCGGTGAGCGGTAATGGGTCTTCAGCAGGACAAGCCGCAAGACCTCTCCCGGAAACTCCTCCAGCAATTCGGCAACAGTGTAGAAATTGCCCAGGCTCTTGGACATTTTCTCACCTTCGCTCATCAGATAGCCATTATGCATCCAATAACGTGCGAACCGGTCTTGCCGTTCCGCCGGGGGATGGACACAGCAGCTTTGCGCAATCTCGTTTTGATGGTGCGGGAAGACAAGATCGATCCCACCGGCATGAATATCAAAATCCGGCCCCAGATATTTTTCTGACATGGCGGAACATTCGATATGCCAACCAGGGCGACCCTTGTCACACCAAGGATTAGGCCAACCGGGCGTGTCTGCATCGCTGGGTTTCCATAGCACGAAATCCGCCGGGTCACGCTTATAGCTGGCTACTTCTACCCGTGAGCCAGAAATCTGTTCATCCCGATCCTTATTAGCGAATTTGCCATAGTCGTCCCAGGACGGCACATCGAACAGGACATGGCCGTCCTCCAATGCATAGGCATGCCCCTGTTCAATCAACTTTTCGATCAGGGCAATCATCTCTGGAATGGTCTCAGTCGCACGCGGTTCCTGATCGGGTGGCAGGCAATTCAAGGCCTGACAATCTTCACGAAAGCGCGCGACTGTCGTTTCCGTCAATTCGCGGATATCAATCCCACGCTCCTTAGCCCGTGCATTAATCTTGTCATCGATATCCGTGATGTTCCGAACGTAAGTAACAGTCGGATAGAGTGTGCGCAGCAGACGCGACAAAACATCGAACACGACCAGCGGGCGGGCATTGCCGATATGGATACGGTCATAAACCGTTGGTCCACAGGCATACATGCCGACCTTACCCTCTTCTCTGGGTTCAAAGGTAACCTTTGCACGGCGGCTGGTATCGTAAATCTTTAAATCCATTGTGTTCTTCGGTCCTGTTTTGTCATGACGAAATGCCACGGAAGGGGAGATCCTGCCGCGGGGTCTATCGTTTCACTGCCATATTTCAAAGAGAAATCAGGTCAGCATCACCGACGACCGCCGCGCAAGGCGACAGCCGCAAATAATAATATCGATGATGATGCTAAAGCCGGTCATTGTGTTCTGGTCAATCGCTGTATTTTCTGACGCGATGCACTATACGCCCGAATGACCGGTTTGCAAGGGGCCGGCGCTACTGCGCGCGACAGAACAATTCCCGCATAAGGTTTTCCAGCGAGGCAACATCCTCCACATCAAAAGCATCCAATTGATCGCTGTCGATATCCAGAACGGCAATTAACTCTCCCCGCGCATTCCAAACCGGCAGAACCAATTCAGATCGGGTAGAAGATGCGCAGGCAATATGATCTGGGAAGGCATCGACATCAGGAACCAATTGAACTTTGCCTGTCGTGGCACAAGCGCCGCAGACGCCCCTGGAAAACGGAATGACCAGACAGCCATGCCCGCCTTGGTAGGGCCCAATCTTCAACGTATTATTTCCAACGTTGCGATAAAAGCCGACCCAATCGAAACGATCGTCTGCATGGTATAATTCACAGACCGTCGTCGCCATCAGTGAAATCAGGTCAGATTCCCCATCTGCTATAGACAATACCCGCGCGTTAAGCTCTTTGTAGCGCCCCTCGGCAACCATAACTTTCCCCTCAATCTCCTAAGAAACGATGCCTAATTGGCCTTGGAGCCCCTCTAAACAAAGTGATATTGAATCACGCCATCAACCAACTAAAAGTAGTCACCAATCCATCCATATATCCTGAGAGACATAAAGTGCAACTGCTTCGTTTGGTCGATTTTCAGCCCTATCACATCGCCCACTCTTTAGCCTATCAAACCGTTACTCAACGGGCCGAGGCAATGGTGGTGGTTTGCGAACAATGCGACGTAAAGCCATGTTGGATTGGATGCGGGTAACATGCGGCAATCTGGATAAATGTGCCTTATGAATTCGTTCAAAATCCCGCATGTCGCGCACCACCAAACGCAGCAAGTAATCTGATTCCCCCGCCATCAAATGGCATTCCACCACCTCGGGAATCTCCACCACGGCAGTTTCAAATGCATTCAGAGCGATCTCACTTTGGCTGTCCAATGCAATCTGAACCATGACACCTGATTCATAGCCCAGCGCGTCTTCGTTCAGAAAGGCAGTATATTGTTGAATAACGCCGTTTTCTTCCAGGCGTGTCAAACGGCGCTGGCATGTCGATGCGACGACATGCAGGCGCTCTGCCAAATCTGAAATGGTGATACGGGCATTGTCCTGCATCGCTGCTAAAATGGCGATATCTACGCTGTCCAACTTCATTTTCGAATAATTCCGCATTCTAGCAATTGATTTCGCATTTTTCGTGCAAAACCATCGCTAAACGCCATCGTCTTCGCAAGTACATTTCCATCAAACAAGCGTAGGATCATCCAACATAATCAATGGGGATCAGTCTACGGTCCCAAAAAACAAACCAGGGGGTTGAAAAACATGCGTATAGGCGTGCCAAAGGAAATCAAGAACAACGAGTTTCGAGTCGGCCTCGTGCCATTTGCTGTCCGTGAATTATGCCATAACGGACATGACGTTGTGGTTGAAACACACGCAGGGGAAGGCATTGGGGTCAGCGATCAAGATTATCAGGCAGCCGGCGCAACAGTGCTTAGCAACGCAGAAGAGATTTTCAAATCCGCAGAAATGATTGTTAAAGTCAAAGAGCCTCAGGCCGCCGAATGCAAAATGCTGCGCGAAGATCAATTGCTGTTCACCTATTTGCATCTGGCACCAGATCTGCCGCAAACCACGGCGCTGATGAAGTCTGGCTGTATCGCGATTGCCTATGAAACCGTGACCAGTAGCAAAGGTGGTCTTCCCCTTTTGGCTCCGATGAGCGAAGTTGCTGGTCGTATGGCCGCACAAGCAGGCGCACATTGCCTGGAAAAAGCTCAGGGCGGCCGTGGCGTTCTGATGGGGGGCGTACCTGGCGTTCTGCCCGCAAAGGTGCTGGTCATTGGCGGCGGCGTGTCAGGCACCAACGCAGCCCGAGTCGCCCTAGGCATGGGGGCTGAGGTCACGATTCTGGAGCGTAACATCGCCCGCATCACTCAATTAGATGATGAATTTCGCGGAACTGGACTGAAGACCCTGTATTCCACCGTTGATGCCATCGAACGCAGTGTTCAGGACTCGGACCTTGTTATCGGCGCAGTGCTGGTGCCGGGTGCAGCCGCCCCAAAGCTGATCAGCCGTAAAATGCTGAAAACCATGCTTGACGGCTCTGTCGTTGTTGATATTGCGATCGACCAAGGCGGGTGCCTGGAAACATCACGGGCGACGACCCATGCGGACCCAACCTTTATCGAAGAAGGTGTTGTGCATTACTGTGTCGCCAATATGCCCGGTGCCGTGGCACGGACCTCCACCTTTGCACTGAATAATGCAACCCTGCCCTTCACACTGGCTTTAGCCAATATGGGGTATCGGTCTGCCTTGGCGCATGATCCGCATCTGCGTCAGGGGCTAAATGTTCATAAAGGACAGATAACCTATAAGGCCGTCGCTGAGGCTCATAGCCTACCCTTTATGGCACCAGAGGAGGCTTTGGGCATCCCATACTAAGAATTATGCGGGATCTGATTGGACGGCACCGCATACGATAAAGATATTCCTGTTGCGTTGACGAAAAGTGGTGATCAATATTGGCCCCATGATGCATGATATCAATTTGCCCCTTATTCTCGGCGCAGCCCTTCTGGCAACCGCAAGCCCTGGTCCAGCGACACTCGCAATTGCGGGGACGTCTATGTCAGTTGGGCGGGCACAGGGTTTGGCGGTCGCCTCCGGTGTAACAACAGGATCATGGATGTGGTCAATCATGGCAGCGGCCGGGTTGGGTGCACTGATGCAGGCCAATGCCTGGGCCTTTGAGGTTCTGCGCTATTGCGGCGCGGGCTATCTGCTATTTCTGTCAGTAAAGTCTGGTCTTTCAGCATGGCGTGGCTCAAAGGCACAGCAAACATCCACCATAATCCCGATGACGAAACGTGCCGCCTATGGCAAAGGGTTGGCCCTGCACCTTACCAATCCAAAGGCAATTCTGTTTTTTGGGGCGCTCTTTGCCATAGGTGTCCCACCGAATTCCCCACCCAGCGCCCTGGCAACGATCATTGTCGCGGTAGGGTTACAGAGCATGCTGGTGTTTCATGGATATGCACTGTTGTTTTCACGACCCGCACTGGTCACATTCTATACCAAATTGCGCCGTTGGTTTGAGGCCGGATTTGCCCTGGCATTTGGGGCCGCTGGCGTAAAAATCCTTACCACCAAACTGACCTGAGACAAAACCGAGCAAAATAGCAGGCCATTAATGAGCCGCTTCGCTGCTGTGTCCGACACTTTGTTGTGTGATAATTGACTGCAAGGGCTCAAACAGTTCGGGAGAAACCTTTATAAAAGCAACACACAGCACCATTCCTTCCTGATCACCGCCAACAACACGACAGGGAATTTCAAGGTTTGTGAACTCATCAGGATGCAGTATCGCCATTAACTCATCACCGACTTCCAATCCCTCCTGATCCGGATAAAACCCGAAACCACCAAGACTTAAATCGGTTAATCGTCCTTTTATACCACCCAATTCAGCGGACAGCCGCACCTTCACACGCCGCTCTTTGCGACGATCACCAGGCTTTATGATACTCATCAATCGGCTGAACATGGCGCTTTCCTTGCAACTTCCTGTTTGCAAATTGCATTGCAGGAATCGTGCCGCGACATCTTACGCCAAAGCGTCCTTCATGCGATACCAAAACATTCCCAATGTCAGCAAAGGTGTGCGGAATTTTCCACCAGGGAAGATTGGATGCTTAAATTTACTCATCACATCAAACTTTTCAGCCTGCCCACGGATCGCTTCTGCCAGGATTTTGCCACACATATTGCTCAGCGCCAGTCCGTGTCCTGAATATCCCTGACTGAAATAGGTGCGGGATCCAATGCGGCCCACATGCGGCATGCGATCCACGGTGATACCGATATAGCCCCCCCAGACATGTTCAATCTTCACATCTTCCAACTGTGGGAAAACATGCAGCATGCGAGGGCGAACAAAACCGCCCAGATCATTGGGCTCCAACCCTGAATAGGTGGCGCGCCCCCCAAACAGCATGCGCTTATCGCCACTCAGACGGAAGTAATCGACGATGAAGCTGCAATTTGCGACCGCTTCGTCACCCGATATCAGCCCCTTTGCCCGGTTTTCGCCCAGCGGCTCCGTTGCAATAATATAGCTTCCAACCGGCATTAAGCGCCGAAACAGATAAGGCTCTGTTTCCCGCAGATAGGCATTTCCTGCCAGGACCATATAGTCAGCGCGAACAACGCCCTTTTCTGTATGGATGGCGGGATTGTCGCCGGTATCCAGACGGATGGCGCGGCTATGTTCAAAAATCCTGACGCCTGCCTTCACCGCAGCCTGGCCCAAACCAAGGCAATAATTCAGCGGATGCACATGCCCGCCCCCCGGCTCCCACAGTGCCGCCTTGTAGCGTTCCGACCCGATCTTGTCGCGCAGATCAGCCCCTTGCAGCAATTTTGACCCGGTATAACCATAGTGATCCCACTCGGCCTGGGTTTCCTTTAAATCCTCAACATGGCTGTCTTTTTCGCCAGCATGCATGTAACCCCATTTCAGATCACAATCGATGCCATATTTCTTTATTCGCTCGCCAACCAGTTTTGGGGCCGCATCAGCAATATCCCACGCAGCACGGGCGGTCTCTTCGCCAAACCGATCCCGAATCGTTGCCATGGATTTATTAAATGCCGTGCAAATCTGGCCCCCATTGCGACCAGACGCACCGAAGCCGACTGTTTCCGCTTCTACAATTACGACAGACAGACCTGCCTCCGCCAATTCCAGGGCAGCAGACAGGCCGGTATAGCCCGCGCCCAGAACAGCAACATCGGCCTTAACTTCCCCCTCTAACTGTGGGTGTAAGGGCGCGTCATGGGCTGTAGCGCGATAATAAGACCGGGTATCGTCAAATTTTGCCATCTGGTTTCACCACCATGTTTACACTGTGCGTAGATACCACTCATAATCGAGAGGCGGGATTTGAGTTTGAAATGCATCATTTTCAAAGCTGCGGGCAGCCGCGAACATCTCACAATAATGAGCACCAAGATATTTCGGCAAAACCTTGCTGTCTGAAAACGCAAGGCCTGCCACCATCGCAGCGGCAATTCCGTCACCGGCTTATCATAGGCATTGCCACGTTCAATCGGGCCAGGATTGATCTTATTCGTCAGACCGTGATGCACGCCTGCCAGCACCGCCGCCATCGTCAGATAGGGATTAGCATCCGCCCCTGCAATGCGGTGTTCAACCCGCATCCCCTTTGCATCCGCGCGGGGAATACGCAGTGACACCGTCCGGTTATCGACCCCCCAGGCGGTATTGATCGGGGCGTAGGAATTCGCCTGGAACCGGCGATAGGAATTTGCATTGGGTGCAAAAACCGCCATCCCATCGGCTGTGGTTTTTGCCAATCCGCCAATCGCATAGCGCAGTGCCTTGGATGCTGGCAGGCCGATTTCTTGGTCCATTGGGCCAGCAAAAATATTGTTCCCGTCCTTGTCCAACAGACTGAGATGGATATGCATACCACAGCCTGCCAAGTCCGAGAACGGCTTGGCCATAAAGGTCGCGATCATACCATGCTTGCGCGCGACGCCCTTGATAATGCGCTTTAGCAGCACGGCATCATCACAGGCCTTAATGGGATCATCGACATGGTGCAGGTTGATTTCATACTGACCTGGTCCGTATTCCGCCGTCGCAGTATCGGCTGGGACATCCTGCATCACACAGGCATCTTCAACATCGGTCAGAAAATCTTCGAATTCATACAGCTCGTCGATTCCATAAACCTGGGTCGTCGTCTGACGCTGTCCGGTCGTGGGCGACGTTGCCATTTCGGGACATCCCTTGGCATCCAGTTTGCCATCCAGCAGATAGAATTCCAGTTCAATTGCGGTGACCGGAGTATAGCCCATATCGACCAATGGCTGCGCCGCGCGCGCCAGAATATAGCGTGGGTCCGCAAAATAAGGATCCCCATCCTGTGTCACCATCGAGGCAATCACCTGCCCCGTTGGCGCATTGGCCCAAGGCACGGGCTTTAGCGTGCCTGATACCCCCAGACAGTTGCAATCCGGGTCCCCATCCCGCGTTCCATAATCAATCGTTTCGCAATTGCGCCCAGTTGAATCCAATAAATAAGTAGAACCCGGAAGGGCGATGCCCCCCTCATACAATTTGTCGATTGCCTCAACCCCGATGCGTTTGCCGCGCAGAATACCGCACATATCGGGGACAATCATATCGACCCCCTTCAACCCCGGATTTGCTTCGACAAAGGCATCTACTTCCTGTTTGCTGAGCCAACTGGTCATTCAATATCTGCTTTCATGTATCGATTGGTTACGCGTGAAACCTTGTGGATGAGAATTGATTAGCGCTTGCGGATGGTCAGAAGTATAAGGCATAAAAAATGTGATCACAATCGCAGCGCCATGCTTTTTTCATCGAGTGAGGCGTGTGATTCACACCGAATCAGGGACGGATGTGTTTTTGTGGTAACTATTAATCTCTAGAAAACTGATCCGTATGGATAGTGAGGCTAACGTGACCAATTTAAGTGAATGGCTAAAATCTCGAAACGTGGACGAGGTAGAATGTCTTCTGCCCGACATGTCCGGCATTGCACGGGGCAAAATTCTGCCCTCAAACAAGTTTCTGAAAAGCCTGGAAGACCGCAGCCTGCGTGTTCCAGAATGTCTTTTCATTCAGACTGTAACTGGTGAATTTGTGCTGGATACCGAAGCTGTCGCAGACACCAACCGTGATATTGCAATGGTGCCCGATAACAACACCATCCGCATCGTACCCTGGTATCCAGACCCTGTCGCCCAAGTGATTTGCGACGCCTATCATCTGGATGGTTCACCCGTCAGTTTCTCGCCGCGTTTCGTGCTTAAGAACATCCTGGAACTTTTTGCCAAAAAGGGGCTCCAGCCAATCGTCGCGCCGGAACTGGAATTCTATTTTGTGAAAAAGAATCTGGACCCCGACTATCCCCTGGAACCCCCCATTGGGGCATCTGGTCGTCAGGAATCAGGTCGCCAAGCCTATGGTATCGAGGCCGCCAACGAGTTCGACCCCATCGTCGAAGACATCTATGACTTCTGCGAGGCCGCCGAACTGGATGTTGATACCATGGCGCATGAGGCCGGGGCCGCGCAGATGGAAATCAACTTCAATCACGGCAATCCATTGGAATTGGCGGATCAGGTCTTCCTGTTCAAACGCCTGGTCCGACAAGCGGCGCTGCGTCACGATATCTACGCGACATTCATGGCAAAGCCGCACCAGAATCAGCCGGGTTCTTCCATGCATATCCACCAGTCACTGGTCGATATGTATACGGGTAAAAACGTCTTCTCCACAAAGACCGGAAAAGATTCAAAGACACTGCTGCATTATATTGGGGGTCTTCAGCGTTATCTGCCGGCCGCAATGCCCTTGATGGCACCTAATGTGAACAGCTATCGCCGTATCGCGCGCTATTCCGATGCCCCTATCAATGTTCATTGGGGCCATGATAACCGTACCTGTGGTCTGCGCATTCCTGATTCATCGCCTGAGGCTCGCCGAATTGAAAACCGGTTGGCTGGGTCCGATGCAAACCCTTATCTGGCAATGGCGGCAACCCTGGCCTGCGGATATCTGGGTATCAAGGAAAAGATCGAGCCATCCAATCCGGTTGAAGGTGATGCCTATCGCTTTGCCTTTGCCCTGCCACGCCACCAGGGGGATGCCTTGCAAAAGCTGAACTACTCCAAGCCACTGAAAGAAACCTTGGGGGAGCATTTTGCCCGTGCCTATATGGACGTGAAAAACCATGAATATGATTTGTATCAGCGGGTTATCAGTTCATGGGAACGTGAGAACCTGCTATTGAACGTCTGATATATTCTCCCTGTCTTCCACCCCCGTGCGGTTTTATACGGGGGTGGACGCCTGAAATTTTCTATACAGTGCCAATTCTTGGCGGCCCCCCTTGTGAGGCCTGACTGGGGCCAAAGGCCTTGTCCAGAATATAGGTTGAAGACTCGGCCAGTCGGATCGCCTCCGACAGATGTTCCAGAACTTTTACGTTATTACCAAGCACCTGTTGCGCTTCAGGGCGCAAATCATCGGCAATCTTGGAACAGCGGGTCAGAACATCCTTCCGGATGATCCGCAGCAAATCTTCCAGTCGATGGCCGTCGGGCTTGTCTTCCGAAACGAGAAAATGCGTCATAACGTTCACTCCTTTAACGAGATACCTTAAGAGGTTCCTCTCCCTTGCGCCTAGTCTAGCGCTGAACCGTGGACCACGTCGATGGGCAAAACAGCAGAAATCATTTGCATTGCTGGGAGTCGAAGGGTAAAAGCCGCGCCTGATACGAATTTTTCCGAGGGTTTTCGCGCTGCGGCGCATCCCTGAACGGCTTTGGAGCTTACGCGCGATGAAACAGGATATCCATCCCGACTACCACACAATCACCATCATCATGACCGATGGGACGACCTATAAGACGCGCTCAACCTGGGGCAAAGAAGGCGACGAAATGCGCCTGGATATCGACCCGACCGGCCACCCAGCCTGGACTGGCGGTACCGGCAAGCTGATGGCCTCGGGCCAGTTGGATCGCTTCAACAAGCGCTTTGCGAATTTCGGCCTGAAATCCTAATCGGATTTTAATTGGGTCAGACGATATTGGGGCGATCTTCGGGTCGCCCTAATTTTTTTAGCCCTCCCCCTCTTGAAGGCTCAGGGCATCTATCCCAAATTTTAGAGTGTTGAGAGGCCGTGCTGACGAACGCCCGAATGGGGTTCACCTTCAGTCACAGCCGATCAACAGCATAGCGGACCGTCGCCTGACTTGGGGCGGTTCTTTCATCACTCTCGCTCAAACACGAGGAGACTTAGATATGCGTACATTCGATATGACCCCACTTCTGCGGACCACTGTTGGTTTTGACCGTTTGGCCCGGACGATGGATGCCCTGGCCACTGAACAGGTCCCAACCTATCCCCCTTATAACATCGAAAAGCTGGACGAAGACGCCTATGCCATTTCCATGGCCGTGGCAGGCTTTTCTGAAGATGATCTGGACATCACAGTTCAGGAAAACACCCTGACCGTGACCGGCAAGATCGCCCAGAGCGAAGAAGCCGTAGAGCGTCATTTCCTGCATCGCGGCATTGCAGAGCGCGCCTTTGAGCGTCGCTTCAGCCTTGCCGACCACATCAAAGTGGCCGATGCGAAGCTGGAACATGGCCTCCTGCACATTGCCCTGAAACGCGAAGTGCCGGAAGAAGCCAAGCCGCGTACGGTGAGCATCACCACGACGGCGAAGCCTAAGCAAAAGGTGCTGGAAAAGAAAGCTGCCTAAGGCTTAACGCTTCCTAAGACT